>NZ_JANTPT010000001.1:0-307330 GCF_024753565.1 Mechercharimyces sp. CAU 1602
TCAGGTAAGACCCCTTATAGATGATGAGGTAGATCGGTCCGAGGTGTAAGTGTAGCAATACACTCAGCTGACGGATACGAATCGGTCGAGGGCTTACCCTCTAGATCCTCACTCCCTTGACTCAAGCGAAGTATTTACTTTTGAAGGTGTGAACCTTCATCTGTCTGGTGGCTATAGCGGAGGGGAACCACTCGTTCCCATACCGAACACGATCGTTAAGCCCTCCCGCGCCGATGGTACTTGGGACGCAGGTCCCTGGAAGAGTAGGTCGTCGCCAGGCATTTTATGGAGGGATACCAAAGTGGCCAAATGGGGCGGACTGTAAATCCGCTGGCTTCGCCTTCGCAGGTTCGAATCCTGCTCCCTCCACCATTTTTTAAGAAAAGATATTGACAAGCGGCCTGTTATAAGGTAAAATAAATATTGTCGCTTCAAAAGGATTTTATTATGGAGAGGTGTCCGAGCTGGCCGAAGGAGCACGATTGGAAATCGTGTAGGCGGTTACCTCCGTCTCGAGGGTTCGAATCCCTCCCTCTCCGCCATTACAATATATACTTATCTTGACTTATCTTATTTAGATAAGGTCTGGTAGCTCAGTCGGTAGAGCAGAGGACTGAAAATCCTCGTGTCGGCGGTTCGATTCCGTCCCAGACCACCATTTTATGCTGGTGTAGCTCAACTGGTAGAGCAACTGACTTGTAATCAGTAGGTTGGGGGTTCAAGTCCTCTCACCAGCACCATATAGGGGCGTAGTTTAATGGCAAAACTGAGGTCTCCAAAACCTCCGATGCGGGTTCGATTCCTGCCGCCCCTGCCAATGCTAACTCATAACACATGAGTTGCATTTTTTATTTTAAGACGTGTTCTTCTAATTCTCTAAGCTCTTTTTGACCTCGGTCGATCCATTTCTTTTCGACTTCGGCATCTTTGATAGCCGGTTCGGTAAATTGATTGACCAGACCACTCCACATCCCTATATCTGCGTTATCGTCATTGTCAGTTTGGAATAGATGTCGGAGTATCAAAGGTTGACCAAAGCGAATGAGAGTTTTAGGTTCACCTACTCGACCCTCATCTTCAGCATAGATGGGAATTCGCAAGTATGTTTGATGAGCTTTATCTTCCCAATCGAGTTCCTTATCAAAGTAACCGTGCTCATATTGATCGCTTGGGCTAAAGCTAAAATTCTTTTCTTTACAAAGTGTATTTAACTCACCAAATAAACCGGTGTGATTTTCTAGACGAGAGTTTAATTTCTTCATCAGAGTCTTGCCTCCCTTTAAAGATAATGTTATTATGAAGTAGTCAGTGTTTATTCATACACCATGGCGGCATAGCCAAGTGGTAAGGCAGGGGTCTGCAAAACCCTTACCCCCGGTTCGAGTCCGGGTGCCGCCTCCAACGCAAAACCCTCTAACTAGAAGTTAGAGGGTTTTTTATGTTTTATTAATCGCTTTTTATTCTACATAATTTTACTAATCTTATAATACTAACGATATCGTCGGCTTTTGAGATTTTTTAAGTTACAATAAAGAGGATACTGTGTAGTGGAAGGGGATTTGAAGGTGAAGAAAGTAATAATATTTTTATCTTTCTTGATAATGTGGAGTATGGTTTTACCACTTCAATCTGCTGGGGCAGCAGGTGGGGAATATACAGATGCGGAGAAGCGGCAATTGATTCAATCATACTCGCCTTTAATATGGTTTGATAAAGGTGAAGACTATTACCCCTCTTCGGTGGAATGGTCATTTAAACATATGGAACGGTATATTCCACAAGGAAAAGAAGTTTATTCGATTAAAACGAAAGAAAATTTTTGTGATGATTGCACGATCCCATTTTTTAGAGGAGATTTGGAATCAGCTAAGATCTATGCATTTTGGAGTAATGTTAGCGAAAATGTGAACGATATTTCTTATTATGTTTGGTACCCCTATAATCGGGGGAAGACACTGGATCAGCTAAGCGGGATTAAACGGATTCCCTTGCTAGGAAAACTAGTTCCTGATTATGGGCACCATGTGGGTGATTGGGAAAAAGTGATCGTCCGGTTGGAAGATGGTAAGATGACGCGCATGCAGTACAATTATCACTCATGGAATAAAATATATAAAAAAGATCAGATTCAGTTTTATGAGGGTCATCCGGTTGTTTATGTGGCAAAAGGTTCGCATGGATCATGGCCGAGCGCAGGAAAACATGTGTATTACAAAGTTAAAAAATGGGGGATTACTTGGGCAACTCTTTCTGACTATACAAGTAAGGGTGTACAGTGGGAAACATGGAAGTCAATAGAAGCTTATGATAAAGATCAACAGCGAGCACTGCTGGGGAGCAATTCGTGGCCTGCGTGGATGAGTTCAGATACGGCGAGCACACTTCCTGGTATGGATGCTTCTGATCCACACAGCGGTGGAATTGATCGCTGGGGCAATCAAAGTGGAGATAAGGATATTACGGGACAGTCCAAGTTAAGTGGGGGTCCAAGTGGACCAGATGAGAATACCAAAATGCATATGAGTGGGGAGTAGAAGTGAGGAAAGAGCCTCGATAGTTGGGGCTCTTTCCTATTTTCAAAAAATTAAAGGGGGCGGACGGGAATACAAGCGTCAATCACGATGTGCGCAGGAGAAGAAAGAGGGCAGTAGATTTCTATACTAGGCTTGTCATCTAGTTCGTAGGCGCTTTCCGGTAACCATTCCTTATAAAGATAATCAAAAGCTTTTTCCATCTTTGCGATCGCTTCCGCCATTTGGTCGGGTTGCTCTGGAGTGCCGTTGACACTAATGCGACAGATAGCATAACGGCCTCCCCCAACTGTTTGGAAGCTGATTTTTTCATGTTTGATCTCTAATTCTGTTTCTTCAGGGAGAGTGAAAGCGGCATCATAACGCCTCTTTTCTGGGGATGTCACATTACCGTACTCATGGAAAATACCGAGACTAAGGGTTTTGTCAGACATGAGTTGATGCGCGATCATCCATTCTGCTACCTCTTGGAAAGCTTGATTGAGGGCGTGGTTGTATACCCCATCTTCGTACCCTTGCAAGTGACGAATATAAGCGACATGATATAGAGGGAGTTTTTTTACTTCTACTTTCATAAATGGATTCCTCCTGTTAGCAGTCTGTGTAGTCGTTACCACATCTTTATCATAAGAGATACCAGGAGAAGAAACTTTGCTTATCTTGCCTTCAGCATTGCTTATCTTGCTATATTGGTATTGCTTTCGATATTGACTAGGATTACATCCATAATGGTTTTTAAATGCACGTGAGTAAGTAGAGGGGGAAGAAAAACCGCTAGATAATGATAATTCTGTTACTGTGAGATTGGGTTGATGGATGAGACGATAGGCAGAACGTTCAAGTCTTGTTCGTTGGACGTATTGATGAACGGTTTCTCCCACAAAGGCATAAAAAAGGCGATGAAAATGAAAAGGAGAAAAGGTGGCGACTTGAGCTAACTGTTGTAAGGATAAGTCTTCCTCTAGATGGGAGTGGATATAATTGATCACATCATTAATGCGAACGGTATATTGATGTTGACTCATAAGATCCTCCTTTTGAAAGGAAAGTGCTTTCTTGAGTAATGATGAACAGCCTTAACTATAGCATAGTAAAGGTATAAATATTATGTCTATAAAATACCCCTTGACCACACCATTAGATCCATGATACTATATATCTTGTCGACAGAAACAGTAATCAAGATTTAACGATGATAACTGCCGCTAATCTGCGGATGTGGCGGAATTGGCAGACGCGCAAGATTCAGGTTCTTGTGGTCTTGATAGACCGTGGGGGTTCAAGTCCCTTCATCCGCACCATCTAAAATATGCGCCCTTAGCTCAGCTGGATAGAGTGTCTGACTACGAATCAGAAGGTCGGGAGTTCGAATCTCTCAGGGCGCACCAACTAGAACCGCACGTATAACTGTGCGGTTTTTCATTTATGTATGAGTAAGTCCCCTCTTGCGGTAAAAACCTTTGTGGTGATCACAGTAGGAAGGATTTTGTAACATGGATCATTAAGATATATAGAGGTGATAGATGTATGTCATAGCGAAAAGTTGAAATGAAGAAAGGGGTTGTAACCATGATCGAGCAAAAACAGCAAGTAGGCATTTGTTTTAAATTATCTGAAGAGCAGGAACAATTGCGTCGCTGGGCACATGGATTTGCAGAGAAAGAGATTCGACCAATTGCAGCAGAGTGCGATGAGAAAGAATTTTTTCCACTTGAATTGTTTCACAAAGCGACGAAACTGGGTTTTACCCAATACGCATTTCCAGAAGAAGTGGGGGGTGGAGGGCTGAAAAGTGTATTATCTACCTGTTTAATCGGAGAGGAACTATATTGGGGGTGTGCGGGGATAGCCACCTCGCTTTCTGCATTAGGGTTAGCAGGGCTTCCGATTCTTTACATGGGGAACGAGGAACAGAAGAAAAAATGGCTTACTCATCTTTGTGATAATAAAAGTCCAAAGCTGGGGGCAATGGCTTTAACTGAGCCGGAGGCAGGTTCAGACGTAAACGGAATGAAGACACGTGCGATCAGAGACGGAGATGAATGGGTGCTAAATGGTCGTAAACGATTTATTACTAATGGTGGGATAGCAGATCTTTATGTGGTATTTGCCCGCACAGATCCGGAAGGAAGTTATCAAGGGGTATCTGCTTTTATTATTGAGGCGAACACACCTGGATTGTCTGGGGGGAAGAAAGAGAAGAAGATGGGGATTCGTGCTTCCCATACAGCAGATGTGATTTTAGAAGATGTACGTGTACCGGCGGATCAACTCCTAGGACAAGAAAATATGGCCTTTTTCGGTGCGATGAAAATGCTGGAGTACTCTCGCCCTGCTGTTGCAGCAGCTGCTGTAGGGGTAGCCAGAGCAGCTTATGAGTATGCTTTGGATTATGCGCATACTCGCAAACAATTTGGTCGACCAATTTTTAAAAATCAGGCAATCGCTTTTATGCTCGCAGAAATGAGGATGAAAATTGATGCAGCAAGGCTTCTTGCTTGGCGTGCAGCCGACCAGGCAGATCGTGGGGAGTCTTGTGCGGTAGAAGGGAGTATTGCTAAAGCGTATGCAGCGGAAGTGGCAATGGAAGTGACGACAAATGCAGTACAGATTTTGGGGGGGAATGGTTACATGCGTGACTATCCCACAGAGAAGTGGATGCGTGACGCCAAGATATTATCCATCTATGAAGGAACGACTCAGATTCAGAAGAAAGTAATTTCTGCTGGTTTGCAATAAGAAAGTACTGTAGGGCCTGCTGGGTTCATATAGTTGAACAAATAAGAAAAGGTCGTAGAGTACGTTAACTATAAAGAGATAAGGTACTCTACGGTTTTGCCAAGGAGGTGCTACTACAGCAGTGCGAGCCAATAATTTATTAGAAGCGCTATATCGTTCAAAGGAACGCTTTCCTGATAAAGCAGCTTTGATGTGGAAAGAAGAGGGAGAACAAGAGTACCAACAGCTTTCTTATCTCCAGTTATGGGAACGAATTCGCCATGTAGCAAACGCCTTGACCCACATGGGAGTATCGACGGGCTCTAATGTAGCCATATTGTCCACCAGTCATCCTACATGGACGATTGCAGACTATGCCATTATGAGTTTGGGATGTGCGAGTGTCCCGATATATCCCACTCTCCCAGCGGAGCAAGTAGGGTATATTTTAAAAAATGCTGATTGTCGAATGGTTTTTGTGGAAGATGAGGTGCAGCTGGAAAAGGTACTTTCTAGTGATGAGGAAATGGACCATATTATTGTGATGAAAAACAAGCTTGTAACTGCAAAAAGTAACCGGATAGAAAGTTTCGCTGACTGCTTGCAACGTGGACGCGCCCATCCTCAATTTTCATGGGAAGAAAAAGCCTTATCCTTGCCGGAAAATCAGCTAGCTACGATTATACACACATCTGGAACAACAGGTGTTCCTAAAGGGGTGATGCTTTCTCACCGCAATTTCCTAGCCAATATCGAAGGTACTTTGTGGCACATGACGATTTTGCCAGAAGATGTACAATTGTCTTACCTCCCTCTTTCACATGTATTAGAGCGAATGGGAGGACAGTTTACGAGCCTTACAGTGGGTGCGACTCTTGCCTTTGCTCAGAGCATCGATACCATCCCGCAAAATATGAAAGAGGTTTGTCCCACTACGATGGTTACGGTACCGCGATTATTGGAAAAGGTGTATGCTCGTATTCATGAACAAATATCTACCTCATCATCGTTTAAACAACGAATTTTTAATTGGGCGCTGAAAGTGGGTAATGAGCGCTTCTCTTATATCATGGAGAGGCCTGTACACGAACGGTTATGGTGTTATCCAATTCCGTTAAGTTTATTGTGGAAATGGTTTTGGGCAGAGCGATTAGTATTTCGTAAGATCAAAGATCGTCTTGGAGGACGAATGAGAGGAATCGTGTCAGGGGGGGCACCTCTTCACCCTGATGTTCTACGATTTTTTTGGGCGATGGGAGTCCCTGTGCTAGAAGGATATGGGTTGACAGAAACTTCACCTGTATTGGCTGTAACACCTATGCATTCGATTCGTCCAGGGACAGTGGGGAATCCTCTGCACAATGTGGAAGTTAAGTTGGGTACTGATGGTGAAATTATCGCGCGTGGACCTAGTATTATGATGGGATATTATAAAAATAAAGAGGCAACCTGGCGGGTGCTTCAGGATGGATGGTTTCATACAGGGGATATAGGTGTTTGGGATGAGAGAGGGCATATCAAAGTGGTGGATCGAAAAAAGCGTCTTCTCATCTTATCGACGGGTAAAAATGTTGCACCTCGACCTATTGAAAATGAAATAACGAAAAGCCCGTATATCGCTCAGTCGCATCTCATTGGGCAAGGGCGGAAGTATGTGTTGGCAATTATTGTTCCGGATCGAGAAAATCTTCATTCTTGGGCGAAACAGCATCATATTGACAGCCAGGATAGAGAGAACTTTTTCCGTCATGCAACATTGCGGGCGATGTTGGAGCGGGAAGTGTATGGCCTGACGGAACGATTTGCTGACTTTGAAAAGCCGAAGAAGGTCATAGTGGCGTCGAGGGAGTGGACGGTCGAAGGAGGAGAACTTACGCCTACACTAAAGGTGCGTGGCAAAGTAGTTGAAGAAAAGTACCGGGATCAGATCGAACGTGCGTACAGAGAGGATGATCTCAATGCCTTAGATGCTGTTGCCACTGCAGCTGAAGAAGTAAGTGAATAGAGAGAAAAAACCGCCCTCCAGTGTGGAGAGGCGGTTTTTTGTTGTTCTACTATTCTCCGGCGTGGAAGTAGTAGGGGATTCGAATCGTACGTCCATACTTGGATACGAGGGTAATGTATCCTTGATAATCCTTCCCTAATTCTTTCCCTTCTCCAGATACCTTGACAGTGAAAGAGGCTGTTTTGTTTCTTTTTACCTTGATCTTCTGTTTGCTCAGCTCCAGGTCCGCTGAGTCCGTCTTAATACGGTATTGCTGATGAAACCCACTTGTATTGGTGATGTTTACTTTAATTTTATTTCTGTCTGCAGCGGTAACCTTGCCGAAACTAAGGCTTGCTGGCTCCGCTAGAGCAGCAGGGAGAAGTGCACGCCCGACGTGAATGATTCCTCCTCCTACTTCGAGTGGTAGTGCGTCGCTTTTCGGATTATAGGCAGTCCCGATTAAGGCGGACTTAATCTGCTGTGGAGTCCAATTAGGATGTGCTTGTTGTAGTAGTGCAGCAGCTCCAGCTACATGTGGGGCAGACATGGAGGTTCCATTATAGGAGGAGAGTCCGCCGCCAACGACACTTGAATATACATTAACCCCTACAGCTGCTACATCTGGCTTCAGTGTGTAATTAACTGTGGGACCGCGGGAGGAGAAGCGGGCAATCTGACGATCATTGTCCGTTAAGAATTCACGGACATCCATGGGTTCAAAGAGGGCTGAGCCTGCACCTGAGGTAATCCACTCTCCATCTTCAATGGTTACCATGACCATTGGAATGGTAGCTTCCTCTTCAACAAACATCCCAGAGGGATCACCTTCAGCATTGGTGATCAGAATAACCCCGATTGCTCCTTGTTCTTGAGCGGCGAGAGCCTTGGTGGTGAAGGTACAAGCACCGCGCTTTATAACTGCAATCTTTCCACTCAAATCTTCACTGATGCCTTCACATGCCATGCCTTCCCCATCGGTCACAATGTGCAAGGGGCCGTCGACAGCTTCGGTAACTGCTCCTCCAGGGTTGGAACTACCCACAGGGAGAGTACGAGTTTCACCGTCGATGGTTACATTGATAGATGTACCGAAGAAGTGTTTGTTACTGACAGCGGCTACCGTAATCGCGTTGTCCGCTGTGCCGGGTGAACCGATGGTCATCTGTCCGGGACCGTTGTTGCCAGCAGAGATAACCATGGTCATTCCTGCATCGGAGGCAGCATTTACCACTTCTGCTAACATATCAAACCCTGGTTCAGCAGGACCTCCCAAGCTCATGTTGGCGACATCCATGCCATCACGTACGGCTTGTTCAATCGCAGAAGCTATGTAGATGCTTTCTGCAGAACAGTCATCACAAGGGAATACATTATAGTTTCCCAGATATGCTTTGGGTGCAACACCACTTAGTTTGCTTTTTGCTGCTCCCGATGGATCTACGTAATTTTGAATTCCAGCGATGGTACCTGCTACGTGGGTTCCATGACTCCCTATCGCTTCAGGTGTGACATCCTCTTCAGGGCTAAATACCTTAGCTACAATCACTTTGTTACTTGTAAATTGGGTATCTCCCTTCGGGAAGCCTTCCGGCATGGAAAGGGACTCATCTGTTAGATAGGGATGGTTTTGATCAATCCCACTATCGATCACAGCTATTTTCATGCCTTCTCCAAGATAACCAGCGCGCCATGCCACTGTATCTTTAATAATAGAGTGGCTCTTATTCATTTGCGGGCGATACTGAATACTTTTGGCTACTTGAACAACTCCAGGGGCAGATTTTATCTTTTGTATCTCTTTGCTGCTTGCCTTAACGGCGAAGCCGTTTAGTGTGAGTGAGTATTCTTCTACAATGTCTGTGCTTGGAGTTTTTTCTTTAGCCCATTTTTTAAAAGAACCGCGCCTTTGAGCTAAGTATTTTTCGTATGCTGCAACTTCTGTTTTAGAAGTATCTATCTTTTCGTCTGCCGCTACGGCTGTAGGGGCATATCCTTTGACGCCACCATCGTACATGGCAACAGGTTCGTCTGACAACTCAACATAGTAGTAGTCACTTCCAGTGGAATCAGCCGAGGAAGCGGGTACTTCTTTTCCTCCATCAATTGCGTTGGCAGGTAGAGAAAAACCAGCTAATGCAATGAAGAGGGCGAGCAAAAAAGCCGCCGTTTTTTGTGCAGGACGGGATCGGATCATAGATGTGAGTCCTCCTAAGGAATCATTTTTTTAGTTGATACACTATATGAATACGAGCAAATAATTAAAATTCCTGCTATATTTATAATTTTAATATAATTATTAAATATACGCATGGAAAGAGGTGTTTAAAAAAGAGTAGAATTGAGAAGAGGAGTCCCATTCTCCAAAAATAAGACCCACTACATGTGAGTCTTATTTTGGACGATCTTATTTGGAGGACAGAAGATCATTGTTAACGGCGTAGAGAGCTGCCTGTGTTCGATCCTCTAGATTAAGTTTTGCTAAGATGTTGCTAACATGTGTCTTTACAGTTTTGATACCAATATAAAGTTCTTCTGCTATCTGCTGATTGGTGCGGGCTTTTCCCAGCAGAGCAAGCACCTCTAGCTCTCGGGGGGTTAATGTCGAGATTTGCTGTGTGGGCTTTTGTGCGGATCGCTTCATGCGATTCATCAACTTGTGAGCCACTTGCGGATCGATACGAGCATCACCTTTAGTGGCGGCATGAATGGCATCTATAATCTCTTCTGCACTCGATGTTTTCAACAAGTAACTGAAAGCACCTGCCTCAATGACGGGGAAAAGTTTATCATCATGCAAATAACTTGTCAGGATTATAATCTTACTTTCAGGAGAACGAGCCAGGATGGCTTTTGTTGTTTCCACTCCATCCATTTTCGGCATGACAAGATCAAGCAGGATGATGTCAGGCTGTTTGCTCTCTACAAGTGGGAGGGCTTCCTTACCATTAGACGCTTCACCGATCACTTCAATCTCTTCTTCTGTTGCAAGATAAGTAACGAGACCGAAACGTACCATTTCGTGATCGTCTACTACGAGCACCTTTATCATTTGAATCATTCCTCCCAGCTTATTGGTATGCGTACTTCCATTTTGGTTCCTTTGCCTGGGAGAGAAATGATGGAGAAGGCTCCCCCCAGTTCCTGGGCACGCTCTTTCATGGACGTAAGACCATAAGAGGCACTCTTGTTTTCTCCTGTAACAAAGCCATTTCCATTATCTTGTACAGACAGGAGAATCATATTTTCTGTCTGTGTTCCTTTAACAGTGACGGTAGTTGCTTCACTATGGCGAAAAACATTGGACATTGCTTCTTGGAAAATGTAAAACAATTGCTTTTCTATTCCAGGTGGAATGTGAGTGTATCCTTCAATATGATTTAAGATCTCTATTTCAGTTTTATGGATCCATTCCGTGATGAAGCGAGTGATTCCATCGGCTAATCCTTCTCCCTCCAATTGGACAGGCCTTAGATGTAGGAGAAGAGCTCTCATTTCAGATTGTGCTAATCGGGAGAGACGGTGTAGCTTTTCTAACAAAATATGTTTTCTCTCAGGATGATTGCTACGCTCTTGCTTTAGGATGGCAGAAGCCGTCATCGAAATGGCGAATAGTTGTTGACTGACAGAGTCGTGAAGATCGCGAGCCAATCGATTTCGCTCTTCCGAAATGACGTATTGCTTCGCTTCATCAAACAGCTTTTTATTCTCATCGGTTAGTTTTTGCAATGTAGAGACTTGGCTTTCCAATCGTTCCGCCATCTTATTCCATTTAAGTGCAATTTCAGCAATCTCATCATTGCCTTCGACAGGAATACGATGAAAAAGGTGCCCATGAAAAAGATAGAGTGCTCCCTCCTGTAGTGGACGCAATTTTTGTTTGAAGCGGTGGGCTGTATAGAGTCCAAAAAGGGTGCCAACAAAAAGGAGTAGACTTAATAAACCTAGGACGGTCTTATTGGAAATGGAGGCATAAGTTATAATGCCAATGGAGAGAGTGGCTGAGATAAGGCTAATCAACCAGAAGGTGAGGATCCATTTCCACTGTAAACTGTGAAAAATTTTGATATTCATCATCGTCGCTCCTAAACCTTTAGCACTCTAATTTCTCCGACACTGAGGTTTACATTGAGTATAATTCGCTTTTTCGCCTCATGAAAGCCTTCTGTTTGAATCGTCAATTCTTTCGAGATTCCTTCTTGGATAGAACCGACAACAGTCATACTACCCAGTGAGATGGAGCTATGGATCTGTGCGGGGAGATTGGAAGGGATATAAACATTAATAGATCCAACCCAACCACGTATATCGAGCTGGATCTCTTTTTCATCCATTATCGCTTGTGTCAGGTTAACAGATAGCTCTCCAATGCCTAATTCGTAGCTTGCATCATCTAGTTCAAAGGGATTGTCACCAATCCTTGACTCCCCAATCCAGATTGTGTGTTTAGAAGCATTCTCTATTGTGAGAGGGGGGGTACGTTCTGCATTTCTCCCTTTTCCTTTCCGCTTCCGCAAGGAAAATGCTTTCTCATGGGTTAACACTTGTAGTCCGATGAAAATAATGATGAGAGGCCAAAACCAGTCCCAAAAGCTACGTACTTGTAGATAGGGAAGCCCCAAATTACTTAGTTGAACGTTTGTGGCAAATAGAAGAAAGAGAAGTCCGATCAAAAAGGAAGGGGACTGAAAAGGGTGTGTCTTATGGCGTTGTTTCCATGATTTGACCATAGTATTAAGTCCCAACAGGATGATGGGGATGGGCCAGAAGATGATAAAAATATCGGCAAAGTCATAGGGAATGATCTTTGAGTTGTTGAGTAGCGTGATGGATCCAAACAAAATGAGAGCGATGGCGAATAGGGTACGTCCATTTATGTTTTTTATCATTCATCTCATCCTTACCTAATAGAGTGTATACTCTTATCGTACGCTAAACCATGTGATCTCGCTATGGGAGCGTAGGAGGTTTTTTTCTCCGTCTGGGGACGGAGAGGAGGAGAGAGTAGAGCAAAATAAAAAGAAACAGGGTTCACTCTTTAGATGAAAGAGTGAACCCTGTTTCTTTTCAAGCTATAGCCTAAAAGGTGGAATCGATCGTGCCTCCACCTAAGCAGAGATCACCATCGTAAAAAACAACTGATTGACCGGGAGTTACGGCACGCTGCGGTTGCGTGAAGGCAACTTTAACACCGCCTTCGTGTGCAAAGACCGTAACCTTTTGATCCCGTTGCCGATAACGGAATTTGGCGGTACAAGTTAGTGGGTAAGTGGGTGCTTTACCGCTTATCCACGATAAATCGTGTGCTATCAAACCATCGGATAATAGAGCGGGATGATTGTGGCCCTGTCCCACATACAAAATGTTACGCTCCAAGTCTTTGTCGACGACAAACCAGGGCTCTCCAGTACCTGAACCGCCAATTCCTAGTCCTTGGCGTTGACCTAGGGTATAATACATTAGGCCGTCATGTTTGCCCTTTACCTTACCCGTATCTTTATCGTGGATTTCTCCTGGTTGGGCAGGAAGGTATTGGCTTAGAAATTCTTTAAAATCACGTTCTCCTATAAAGCAGATACCGGTGCTATCTTTCTTCTTAGCAGTGGCAAGACCGGCTTTTTCAGCAATCTGCCGTAGTTCTGATTTCTGATAGCCCCCGATGGGAAACAACGTCTTTGCGAGTGCATCGGGAGAGATGGCATGAAGGAAGTAAGTTTGATCTTTATTGGGGTCGGCACCGCGTAATAAACGGTATTCACCTTCGATTTGTTGGACATTAGCATAATGCCCAGTCGCGATATAATCGGCTCCCAGCTGCATCGCTTTTGTCAAAAACTCCCCAAATTTAATTTCACGGTTGCACATTACATCGGGATTGGGAGTGCGCCCTCGTCGATATTCTTCGAGAAAGTAAGCAAAAACTTTTTCTTTGTATTCCTGTTCAAAATTGACGGAGTAATAGGGGATGCCCAGCTGAGAACAGACTCTACGCACATCTTCGTAATCTTCCGTAGCTGTGCAGTGTCCGTTTTCATCGGTGTCATCCCAGTTTTTCATAAAGAGGCCGATTACGTCGTATCCTTGTTCTTTTAGTAACAAGGCAGAGACAGAAGAATCGACTCCTCCGGACATGCCGAGAACTACGCGTTTTCCTGTAGTGCTCATTAACATGACCTCCCTTCATGTAGGCTGGATATATGGAAAAGGAGTAAACCGGTTACGAGGTAATAGCTCCTATTCTTTCGTTTATAAACAAAAGTATAACACGGGCGTCAAGAATGAATATGATATGCTCGATTGTAAAGGAAAACGTATAGAAAGGGGTGTAGAGATGAAAAAGATATGGAAATGGTTCGTAGTTGTCCTCCTGATTGCCCTTGTATGGTATGGACGATCCTACTTGGAAGTAAATCCGAGTGAGATCAGACAATTTTTGTTGCAATTTGGTCCTTGGGCTGTACTTATTTATATTGGATTATACACGCTTCGTCCAATAATATTATTTCCTGCTTCTGTATTATCGTTAGCAGGTGGGCTAGCATTTGGAGCTGTATGGGGAACGGTGTTTACAGTTGTAGGGGCAACGTTTGGGGCTATATTAGCTTTTGTTCTCGCTAGAGGCTTAGGGCGAAAGGCGATTGCGAAGAGGTTATCGACCCGGATGATGAGCATTGATAAACAATTAGAAGAACGAGGGTTTATCGTTATATTGGTATTAAGGTTCATTCCCCTTTTTCCTTTTGATGGGATTAGTTATATGGCAGGATTATCACGCGTACGGCTTACTACCTTTACACTTGCTACCTTTATTGGAATTATACCAGGTACTTTTGCTTACGCTTTTGTGGGGAGTAGCCTTGTTGGAGGTTGGAAGCAGATTGCACTTGCTTCTGTTTTACTCGTAGCTATTACCATCTTCTCCTTTCTTTTTCGGAAGCGGGTAAAAGAATGGATAGGTGTGAAAGGGGAGTCAGTTGACGATGCTTGACACACATGCACGCAAACATATAGAGCCACTCTTTGTGGGGAGTGCTCAACTATTATTGAAATGGGGCTTAAGTGCAAATCAAGTAACATGGCTTGCTTTTGTTATAGGGATAACGACGGGTGCATGGTTGGTGATCGATCAAGTATGGCTTGCTGTCGCCGCTCTCTGGCTCTCTGGTTTCTTAGACGCAGTGGATGGAAGTATGGCTCGGCAAACGAAAACATCTGCATGGGGAACGGTTCTTGACATTACATTTGATCGCCTGGTAGAAATTTCGGTTATTATCGGTTTAGCTATTCGGTTTCCAGTAGCGCAATTGCCCCTCTTGTTATTATCAGTATCCATTATTGTATCGATGACGATATTTCTTACGGTGGGAGCATTATCAGAGAAACAGGGAGTGAAATCATTTTACTATCAAGCAGGACTGGCAGAGAGAACGGAGGGATTTCTATTTTTTACGGCAATGATGGTATGGAGTAAATACCTGGCCCTTATCACGATGCTATTTTTTATAGTAGAGATTTTTACAGCAACACAACGTTTGTTGGAGGCACGAAGGTTGCTAAAACCTAAGTGAGATTTGAAAAGTTGAGAAAGGAGCTAGTACGTTTCTCTTTCCTTTCTCTTCTCTTTTTTCGGAAAGAGAAAGTAGCTGGTTGAGATAACAAAATCAATAGTAAGGATGATTCCCCATATCATCAGCATCCCACTCATAACTTCCGTACGGGTGGGATCTTTTACGAAAGCGATAGTGAGGAGGAGTAAGCTGGCGCCGATCATGTAGGCGAGTAAGTGCCGCAGCCATCCGCTAAACTCATATTTAGCGTGTTCCCATCCGAAACGATGCTGAGGGGGTTGATCACCCCGCAAGATATAATAGTGTAATCGTTCATCAATCCAAGTGATCATCCGTTTACCAAATGCGAGTGATACTCCAATATAGACAGCGGCTAAGGCATGGGCAATGGTGGCAGTCGCTCCGTTATATAGATCTACTGCAGTGATGATGAGCAACATGAGGTCGATGAAAGGGCTTGCGGCCAATAGAAGAAAACTAAGCTTTTTTTTCTTCCATATGTACCGTACTAACAATCCACTCACGATGAAAACCCAAAAAAGAATTTCGCATGCTACAATTGTCCATGCAATGAGGTTCATGTGTTCCCCTCGCTTTATCCTTTATCAATGTATGAGCGTATCGTATCACCTCTCTTTAAATAATACAAGTGTATTATTTAGTTCCCGAAACCGGATTTATTTAGTTTTGTGGAGTTACATCCTAATAACCATCCAATCTTTTTCTTTCATATTTTCATAGAATAGTTAGTATAATGAGAGAGGAAGTGTAGGTATGGGTAAAAAATATATACGAAATCACCAAAAAAAAGTAACCAGTAAAGGGAGCAAGAGTGTAAATAAAAGTACAGCACTTGCGCTCAACCTTACCAATATTCATAAACAGCATCCACGAAATATATCTGCCATTACAATGAATGATACGGTAAGAGGGTATAATTTTACGCTGACAGAGGAGGTTCCTTCATTTGAAATATACAAAAATGTAACCTCGTACCCTATTGTTTTCGGGACAATCTCAGTTGAACGGCTTGCCACCTCTTCTTCAGATCCTCTAACAGTCGAAGTAACACTAATTAATGGTGCAACCAGGAGTTTTGATGTTCCTGCTGTGAATTCACAAAATACAAGTATTGTAAGGTCGTATCGAAATATTAAAAGTATTATACTCATCGGGGATTTATCAGGGGCAATTCTACCCATTATCGGCCTTTATTCACTTTCATTTAGTATTAGAGTACCAGTGCAAGCATGAGATAAAACAAGTTATATTAAATGGCCAACAATCGAAGCGAGTATCGAAGTAAGGGGAGATAGATCTTCATGCGTACATTGCTCTCCTTTTTGATACAATACGGATATGCCAAAACAAGTGGATCACGAGCAGCGGAAAAAGAAAATTGCTGAAGCGACATGGCGCATCATTTATGAACGAGGGGTAGAGGGGGCGAGCGTCAGAAATATTGCCGCGGAGGCGAATATATCGTTAGGATCTTTGCGTCACTATTTTCCAACACAGGAAGAGTTGCTGCGCTACGCGATGGAAGTGGTAAAAGAACGAGTAAAAGCTCGTATGATGAATATTGTAAGTGGCTCCCTCTCACTTCAGGAACAAGTTTTACAACTGGTTCTTCAGATGATTCCTACGGATGAAGAGTCGATGGCAGAAATGAAGGTATGGTATTCTTTTATCTCTCATTTCAGCCAAAAGGAAAAGGAATTTCAAATTGAAGAAGATGGGATATACCAGGGATTGCACCTTATTTTAAAACAGCTAGAGCATAGGGACATGTTATGTGAATCTGTAGATGTTGAGGTAGAAGCAGAACGATTGTATGCGCTTGTAGATGGTTTAGCAATACATGTAATGTTAAATCCGCAGCGTCTTTCTTACGAGCGCATTGTTCTCGTTGTGAAGACCCATCTTCACTCTCTCTATCGTGAAGGGATATGTAAAGAGTAGAGGGAAGAATCTGAGATCATCCATTGATTGATGGGCAGGTTGTGACTGATGCGTACTAATGCATCATTAAGGGTAAACAAAAGTGGAGAGAGGTAAAAAGGGGCGGTGTGATGGATCATAAACAGGAAAATAAGAAGAAAAGGCGTAAAAATCTAGGTGCGAGTATAGCGATTGGGGTAGGGGTTGGGACTGCTTTAGGAGTAGCGTTTGAACAACTTCCTCTCTTTCTTGCCTTAGGAGTTGCTCTTGGGGCGACGGGGATGTTTGGACTCCTCAATAAATGAAGGGAGAGATAATAAAAGAATGAAGCTCCTCTATTTGAGGAGCTTCATTCTTTTATTATCTCTTTAACCTTTGTGCTCGTTCTAGTGCTTTTTGTGGCTCCATGCGAGAAGTGTAGTCGGGATCAGCTTCAACGTAGTCGATGGTCCCATCAGGAGCGATGATATAAGTAGCGGGAACGGGCAGGTGCCAGGCATCATCTTTCATATTATACTCTTTCAGGTCGATTCCTGCTTTCTGGTATGTTTCAACGAGGTAATCCGGCAGTTGAAATAAGAGTTTATAATTGTTGATAACTTGTCGTGTAGGATCACTTAACACTTCAAACGAAAGGGTGTGTTTTTCCTTTACAGAAAGTGAGTGATCAGGAGTTTCGGGACTGATTGCTAATATTTGGATTCCACTCTCTCTAAATTGGGGAGTCATTTGCTGATAAGCTTGAAGCTCCAGATTGCAGTATGGACACCATTCTCCACGATAAAAGAGAAGGACGACAGGGCCAGATTGCAACTGCTCGTATAAGGTGATCTCTTCTCTAATGGCATTTTTCAAGGTGAAGTTGGGTGCTTTTTCTCCAGCTTGAAGTCCTTTAGCGATAGCTGATTCTGTTAACTCTTTAGTAGCTCGTGCCATATTCTCTTTTATTTCAGCAGGAAGTTTTTTTGCACCCGCTTTCTTTACACGCTCTAATGACTCTTTAAGAGACGTCATGGTATTCATCCGTTTCCCTCCTATAAAGTGGGTAGTTACGAGAAACATCACGGTGATTTTTTGAGTAGCTACAGGAATTTTTTGTGCTCCCCTTTAACAGATCATACCCTTAACAAAAATCATTAAACAAAAAACTTAGCGCATCTTAAACATTACTTTAAAGCATTGCTTTGGTGATCATCATACAAGTATCAGCACTACTGTCATTATTTGAGGAGAGGAGGAAAGAAAGTATTTGTCCATATTAAGTAAGGAGAGAGGGGAGAAGAAGTGATGATGTACCAACAAACAGAGATCGCTCGATTTGCCGTTGATGATTGGCGAAAAGATGCGTTCTTATCCTTTCGTGAAGGAGTGTTATCGCCATCACCCAAATTCCCTTGCATCTTTGCGACGCAAGGTTTAAAAGAGGATGAAATGAGGTTCTCTTTTTATGAATCAGATGATGATGAAGCGGTTAAATCATGGGCACAACATTTGCGCCTCTATTTATCGTCTGCGCGTCAGCTGGGCAAGTACACCTCATACGTTTCTTTTTTTAATTTACCGCGCGATCAATCCTTATGTGAGTATGAGAGCATTTTTTGGAGTATCGTGAATCGACTGCATCGCTTGGATGAAGTGATGTGGCCACAAGAAAGAACACGTAATACTGATAGTCCATACTGGGAGTTTATCTATCATGGGGAACCGATTTTTGTGGTGTGTAATACCCCTGCTTATAAAGGACGAAAAAGCAGGAAGTCTAGCACTTTTTTAATCGCGGTTCAGCCTGCCTGGGTGTTTGAGCACATGGGCCTGTTACAGGAGCGAGGGAAAAAAGCGATCAGGGTTATTCGTCAATTGTTACAGCAATACGATGACCATCCTGTCTTTCCGTACTTGGGCCTTCCTGGAGAAGAAAACAATCGTGAGTGGATGCAATACTTCATTCCTGAAACCAATGAGCTCGATAGTAAAAAAATTGCTTGTCCATTTGCCTACCGCAATGATAAGGAACAGGAGGGAGCTCCTAACCCTTCATTGTGATTATAGTGTGCCACCTATGACTCTGCTTGACTTCTTTTATATTATCAGGTACTCTAATTCGGACTGTTTTTGATCGGATGGGGACGAGTAGATGGGAAATAAAGAGAAGGGGATCTTACTCCTCTTAGTATCAGCTTTAGGTTTTTCAATGATGGCAGTGTTTGTGAAGTTATCAGGGGATTTACCTACAATCCAGAAAACAATGTTCCGTAATTTGGTGACGGCGGTGATCGCCTTCAGCATGGTGATGGTGTATAAGGAACGATTATGGGGGAGATGGGAAAATCAGAAGTATCTTCTGTTACGCTCCACTCTCGGCACGCTAGGCATTGTTTTTTATTTTTATGCAATTGATCATCTTGTTTTATCGGATGCCGATATGTTAAATAAACTGAGTCCATTTTTATTAGTCATTTTTTCAGCTCTTTTTTTAAAAGAAAAAGCACACACATTTCAACTGCTTGCTGTTCTCATCGCCTTTGTAGGCGCGCTGTTTATTATTAAGCCTTCTTTTCATGTGGACTTGGTACCATACGGAGCAGGACTGTTATCGGCTGTGTTTGCTGCAGGTGCTTATACGGTGTTACGATTTTTGGGCGGAAAAGAAAGCTTTGCTACAGTCGTATTTTATTTCTCTTTTTTTTCTACGGTGGTATTGCTTCCCTTTGTGATCTTCTTTTACGAGCCGATGACTGTAAAGCAGACGGTCTATTTACTGCTAGCCGGCTCTTTTGCTACCTTAGGGCAACTCGGCATTACCGCAGCCTATAAATTTGCTGCCGCAAGAGAGATCTCCATTTTCTTTTATTCTACAGTGGTTTATACTTCCATTTTTAGTTTCCTTTTCTTCGACCAGCTACCAGATCTTTATAGTATAGTAGGTTATCTGATTATCTTTGCAGCTTCGCTCTATATGTATTGGCATAATAAAAGGGTAGAATAACTAGAGGAAGATGGTCCTATTTAATTAGAAACGGGGATCCATCTCCTTCATTTTTACCCCTTTTCTCCCATTGTAATGAAAAGAAGAATATTTTGTGTCGGGTATGTAAAGAAAGGATCTTTATTCAAAAAAAAGAGAAAGAATAAGGGCGGAATACGGATATATCAAGAGAGGAAGAAAGCCAGAACGATAATTATACATATCTACTTATTCTGAAGATTTAATCTTTATCTGGCAGACAAAATTAGACGGAATTCGACGTGGGCAATGTGTTATGGTTTCTATGTATTATAACAAGGAGGGATTTATGATGATGAAAGCAAAAGCAATTGCAGGTTTGGCATTAGGTGTAGCATTGTTTGGTTCTGTCTCTACTGTTGATGCAGCAGCAACCACGAAGGCTCCTACAAAGGTAGAAAGTGAAGCACAACAAGTTATTCAAACTCAAGACTATGTTTACTACCTATATTCCAAATCCGAATACGAAACCGCTGACGCTATCCCAACCAAAATCGACAACCGTCAACCAGGAGAAATAGGTATTCCTTATGTACTCCATTTGGTGGATGTAGAGGATTGGGGTTTTGTTTGGGTAGGCAAGTACATGGAAACATTTTAAGCATTAGGTAACAGCAATATATCTTTGTTCCCAGATTTTAATGAAGTCTTTCGCAATTGGTTTGGCCGCCTTTGCGAAAGGCTTTTTTTTGTCAGCGGTTTCGATACGGTGGCATAAAACACCTACAGATAAGGAGAAAACAACACTCTCTAAAGGGGTAAAGCAGTCTGTCTATTTAGATAATGGCATAGGAATGTTCTTTTGTCAACTGTTTAGATAGATTTTATCGGTTTAAGTCATTAAAAAGGGGGTGATCCCCCTTTTGTGCACATATAGGTGTTTATCGTTCGTACAAGGAGTACCGTATTTTTATACGATCGGATCGGCTAAATAATTAGTTAGGTTTGCAGAACATGGCTTACCATTATCGTATGATAGATTGCCTAATCTAGATCTGATGGGAGCCATTTCTCCATCTTTTTCCCAAAAAGTGTATATGAGAGGGAGAATTTCTTTGGCCTCCGTTAATGCATTCTCCCAGAGATCCCAGAAAGAAGAGGCATGCTGTTCGTCAGGTAGAGCTGGGTGAACCCAGGATTGCTTGCTTTCATTTAAATAATCTTTTGCAGGGAGATTCTTTGTATAGCGGAAGGGAGCGATCTTGCCAGCGGTGAGCACCGTTTTTACACCCCACGGATCATAAAAGAGATGTAGCGCTTTGAGCATATCTTGATACGCATCGTTCCAAATGGTTTGGGGTACATTGCGCATCTGATCTGGATAAAAGGTTTCACCTAAGTGATTGAGCACGTGAACTAATGTTGCAGGTAAATCATCACCTACATCCAGTTCCTTGTATACAGGAGTTCGCCATGTTTCAATCCCCTTTAGTTGCTTAGCGATCAATGTGTCAAGAATAATTTCCAGTCGTTGGTGGTTATATCCTTGATAACCAGCTTTGTAATGGATATAGGGGTGAGTATGCCGATCGAGAAGGTGATGTGTCACAAAGCCACTTACATAACTGCGGATATCTTTCTCTTCCTTGGCCGCTGTGAGCAGGTTGACGAGAAAAGGACCACATGCTTGTGTATGCATCACATTTCCTAGCTCATCAGCTCCTTTCTTTTTTTTCCATGGTAAAAAATGATGATAAAAGAGTGGATCAGGTCCCTGACAGCCGAGTTGAAAAAGGGTACGCTCTTGTGGCAAGGGTAAGTGAGTCAACTCATAACATTGCTGGGCAAAGACGATATGTGACCAGATATTTGGCATGATAGCCGCTCCTTTAGCTTCTTAGTAGGTTTATTATATCGTTTTTTTTTGTCTCCGACTAAGGGTTGATGTAAAATCACACACAGAAAAACGGTATGAGGCAACCTATATTTTCATGATTAATAAGCCCTAGATAAAAAGATCCAGGGGATCTTAGTCGAGTGCAGCAGGGATCATCGGGTTACTATTGTTAGTAAATCATCACTGATTTCTGGATTGACTCCGCTTTTTTATTGAATTTTATGAAGGTTTCAGGAGTAGTAATCCGGAAGTTATTCTTCAGGGAAAGTTTGAGGCGTAACGAGAAAACTAAAATTCAACATACCATGGAGGTGCAGAATTGAAAGTCAAGCGAATTGTTGCGAATATTGAAACGCAGGACACTTCCAAAGCAAAACACTTTTACGAGGAAATACTAGGACTTGATCAATTAATGGACCGTGAATTTATTGCAACCTATGGATCTAATGAGAGAATGTCCGCTCAAATTAGTTTTTTATCTGAGGGAGGATCTGGCACACCAGTACCTGATTTGTCAATTGAAGTTGATAACTTAGACGAAGTTCTTACTCGTATAAAAGATTCTGGAGTTCCAATTGTATATGGGCCAACTACAGAACCGTGGGGGGTTCGGCGTTTTTATGTTAGAGATCCTTTCGGAAAGCTAGTCAATATTTTAATTCATTTATAAATTTATACAAGTATATACAAGATAAAAAAGAGACGACAGAGCCGAGTGGGATTATTCCTCCCTTAGCTCTGTTTTTATCATTTACTATATTGTGAAGGTCATATGGTGAAATAAGCCTGTATTCAAAAGAAATAAATTCACTTCCCGTTCTGCCCTGTTTATTCAATTTAAAATTGGGAAAAACAGAAATATTTAATTAGTGGGTGTGTTAGTTATTTATGTGGACGAATGATGCAGAATCGATTCAGGACATGATACTATTAGGGAGATTATTTAATTAAAGTGTTGCTGGAAGTAAGGAGGAAGAAGAAAGGTGTCGAAACTTAACGTGGCCATCTCTGCGGCGAAAGCGGCTGGATCATTGATTGCAGAGCGTATTCAAACTGGAAAAGAGGTTTCATATAAATCGTCGCACAGTGATTTGGTGACTGAGGTGGATAAGCAGGCAGAGGAAATTATATGTGCCAAGATTAGAGAAGCATACCCTAGTCATGCGATATTGGGAGAAGAAGGAGTAGCTCCTGGCGTAAAAGCGTCATCCGAGGCAACGGAGACGCATGAAAAGATGGATCATTTATGGGTAGTAGATCCGATTGATGGAACGACAAACTTCGTTCATGGCTTTCCGTTTTGTTGTGTCTCTATCGCTTATGCGTACCAAGGAATGGTTACATGTGCAGTCATTTATGATCCCCTTACGGATGAATGCTTTACTGCTGAAAAGGAGCAGGGGGCATTTTTGAATGGCCAAGCGCTACGTGTATCCGAAGAAAAAAAGTTAGCAGAAAGTTTGATTGCAACCGGATTCCCAGCAGCAGATCGTATTGCGGCGGGGATAAACTTGTCTGGAATCAATTATCTGGCGCCGCGGTGCCGCAATTTGCGGGCAGCTGGCTCAGCTGCCCTCCATCTCGCGTACGTGGCAGCGGGGCGAATTAGTGGATTTTGGGAACTTCAACTAAATGCTTGGGATTTAGCGGCTGGATCCCTTTTGGTTGAAGAAGCAGGCGGAAAAGTGACTGATACTTGTGGTAACCCCTATGCGCTTCATGTTCGTCACATTTTAGCTACGAATGATCATATTCACAGCGAGATGGTAGAGGCACTGGCCACCTCGGCTTCTCAGAAACCAGAAATGAAGTGATAGCGGTACATAGTACCTGTAGGAAGAGAAAAAGGAGGTTGTAAGTTGGAGATTCAATGGTTACAGGAAGTAGAAAAGAGAAAAGATGAGTTATTAGCGAAGACAAAAGAGCTGTTGGCGATTGAAAGTGTGTTGGATGAAGAGACAGTGGCCGAAGGAGCTCCTTTCGGGGAGAAAATTGCCGAGGCCCTCTCCTATATGTTAGAGCTTGCCGAAGAAAATGAGTTTAAAATCAAAAATGTGGACGGATATGCGGGTCATGCCGAGATCGGATCAGGGGAGGAACTGGTTGGAATTTTGGCGCATCTAGATGTAGTACCAGCAGGGGAGGGATGGACAAGTCCCCCCTTTTCTCCTGAAATTCGTGACGGTGATTTATATGCGCGTGGAGCGATTGATGATAAAGGACCGGCGATGGCTGCTTTTTTTGCTACCAAGTTATTAAAAGAGTTGAATCTGCCGCTCTCTAAACGAATTCGATTAATTTGGGGCACAGATGAAGAGTCTTTGTGGCGTGATATGGAGTATTACTTTGAACGAGAAGAGATGCCGACAATGGGCTTTACTCCTGATGCCTATTTTCCTATCATCACAGCGGAAAAAGGGTTGATTGATTTATCGCTTGCAGGTGAGCTTACTCCAATAGAAGAGGAAGAGCTTAGTGCAGGCTGGACATTAGGCTCCTTTATCTCGGGTCAACGCCCCAATATGGTGCCTGATTATGCCGAAGCGCGCCTTCTGGGTGATGATGATGTATTCATCTTGAAAGAGGCATTTCAAACATTTCTATTAGAAAATCGGATTAGAGGATATGCAGAAGAGGCGAACGCAGATCTGACGCTGGTTGTTGAAGGGAAATCTCATCATGGTTCAGAGCCAGAAAGAGGGCAGAATGCGGCATTGGAACTGGCGCGTTTCTTACACACGGTGGATCTTGATCAAAAAGGAGCGCAATATATCAACCTAATTAACGATTGTTTGCTGGATAGTTTTTATGGTGAAAAATTAGGCGTAGATCAAATGGATGATCGTGTAGGAAAATTAACCATTAATGCAGGTGTCTTTCGTTATAAACGAGGGGAGAATCAACAAGTAGTTCTTAATATCCGTTATCCGCTCACAGGTGACGGAGAATGGATCATGCGTGAGCTTGAGCAACAAATGGCACCATATGGTGTGCAGATTGAACAAGATTTGATCGATCATAAAATGCCTCATTCAGTTGATCATCAACACCCACTTGTACAAACTTTGGCACGTGTATATGAAGAACAGACTGGGGAAAAAGCAGAACTGATGGCCATCGGAGGCGGAACCTATGCACGTGCTCTAGATACTGGTGTTGCGTTTGGACCTCTTTTTCCAGGTAGGCCTGATTCAGCACATCAAAAGGATGAACGTATATCGGTGGAGGATTTAATACGGACAACTGCGATCTATGCACAGGCCATTTATGAACTCGCAAGATAAGTGAAGTGAATGAAAGCTGATTTCCGATCATTGGGGATCAGCTTTTCTTTCAAGACTTAAGTTATCTTTTTCCCATCTCCCCTCGATTTTGGTTAAGATAGAAGTAGATAATAGGGTGGGATTAAAGCTTTTTAATGTAGGGAGGGAATCGAAATTTACTATATTCGCAAGATGGTTGCTGCTGCAGTGCAGTTAAATAATTGGTTTTTGTTACTGTTTACCGGGTTGTTGTTGGTATCTAGTTCGTACGCTATCCACTACATTGAACCAGAAACATTTGAGAGTTCGTGGAAGGGGTTTTGGTGGGTGATGACCACTGTGACTACAGTGGGTTACGGCGACTATTCACCTGTTACGAAGGCAGGGCAAGGAGTAGCTATATTTCTTTACATTGTGGGAATTGGGCTGATTGGGGTTGTGATTGGGAAGGTAGTGGATGCATTTGGATCATATAAAAGGAAGAAGGAGGAAGGGAGATTGAAATTTCGTGGAAGTGATCACTATGTTGTCATCGGTTGGTCGGAAAAGGCAAAAGATGCGATGAAGGAATTGATGTCAAGTAATCATGATGCAGAGATTGTTTTAATCGATATGTTGGAAAAGTCGCCGATGTCAGGTGTTCGTTATCACTACATACAAGGGGAACCCACAGATGAGGAGGTATTGACACAAGCGAATATTGCGGACTCGAAAGCGATTATGGTTTTTTCCCCTCCTCAAGTCGAAGACCCGGTATTGGCGGATGGTCGCACACTATTAATCGCTACTGCTATAGAGCATTACGGGGTTCAACATGGAGTAGATGTGTATACCGTGGTTGAAGTGATGAAAGAAAACCATGTAAATAACTTTCGACATGCAAAGGTAGATGACTTTATCCTCTCTAATCAGATGACTTCCAATTTAATGGCGAAAGCGTCACAGTTTCAAGGTTCGAGCCGTCTATTTCAGCAGTTATTGCGCACTCAACATGGAGATGATTTATACCTTTTTCCAAAGCATCCGAAATGGGAGACGTATCAACATGCGCATGATTTTTTCCTTAGTCAAGGGGCTAATCTCGTAGCTGATCGCGAAGATTTTGGCGTGATTCGGCGTATGCACGAGCCTCTTCCGGCTGAGGCTCAACTTTTTATCATTTGTGATTATAAAACGTATAAACAAACAGAAGAAAACTATCAATCACTTTAATTATGTCAGTTAAAAAGGGCCTCATCTAAGGTTGAGGTCTTTTTATTTTGAGAAAAAAATTCGAATTTTTATTTTCAAACAATAGAGTGTATGATATACTTTTGTTCATATAAAAAGATTGTGAAGATTACACGAGAAATCTGAAGGAGGATCTACATGACTAGTTTGCGATCAAAAGGAAAAGGAGTTGTAATTGCGCTTGTCTTTATTCTAATTCTTTCTTTTCCATTCGATGTAAGCGCTTTCAATTCAGATGATTACGAATATCTTGTTGGAGCGGGGAGCTATGATATTACCGGTCCTGCTGCCGAAGTGGTTATGATGGGCTATGCAGATTCTGGTCAAACGACTGCGGGGATTCATCAGCGTTTGCGCTCACGTGCTTTTATAGCAGAAGAGCGAGCATCGGATCAGCGGGTTGTATTGGTAAGTGCTGATTTGGGACAACTCTTTCATTCTGTTAAACAAGGTGTTATTAATAAGCTAAATAATAATGGCTATGGGAAATGGTACAACGAAGAAAATGTCATGTTAAGTGCTACCCATACACATGGAGGACCAGGTGGCTATGCTCACCGTGGGCTGTACAACCTCTCAAGTTATGGCTTTCATGAAAAAAATTATGAGACGATTGTAAATGGGATCTATGAATCTATCGTACGGGCGCATCGAAACTTACAGCCGGGTTCTATTGAGGTAAATCAAACGCAAGTGGACGGTATCAGTGCCAATCGCTCAAAAGAGGCATATAAAAATAATCCAGCTGCAGAACGGTCAAAATATGATCAAGATGTCGATACGACAATGACACAGCTTCACTTTCGAGATGCATCAGATCGCCTTCTTGGCGTCTATAATTGGTTTCCTGTACACGGGGTATCGATGAGTGGAGAGAATCATCTAATTACCGGAGATAATAAAGGTTATGCTTCCTATTTGCTTGAAGAAGAAATGGGCGGAGAAGTAACAGCTGAAGGTTCTTTTGTCGCAGCTTTTGCTCAAGCTCACGCGGGCGATGTGACCCCCAATATTTATGGAGATGGCAAAGGACATGGAGACAGTGATCAAGAGAGTACCCAGTATGCTGGGAGAGTGCAATATGAAGCGGCTAAACGGATGGCAGAGTCGACGGGCACAGAAGTGAGTGGGGGTATTTCTACTAAGCATAAGTATATTGATATGCAAAATGTTACTGTTGCGAGTGAGTACGCTGATGGAACGGAGCGTCGAACATATCCCGGAGCTTTAGGCTATTCTTTTGGGGCTGGTACGGAAGATGGTCGTGGACCTTCATTTTTTCAAGAGGGAATGACGCAACCGGAGTATCAGATTGATGATTATGATAACATCGTTCCCTATTTGCAGAATTTAATGGTGATTGTTCCCCAGATCGGAGAGATGAGTGGAGCGAAGTATCCAAAGCTATGGGAGCAACATGCCCCTAAACCAGTACTATTGGCACCTTCAAAAGTAACTCCTGATTCGTGGACGCCTGACATTGTACCTGTTCAGATGGTACAAATCGGTCAAGTTTCTATTGTGGCTGTGCCAGCCGAGGTGACTACAATGGCAGGGCGGCGGATGATGGAGCAGGTACAGGAAAAGATGGATGCGCATCTACAGCAAAAGAGTATTACGGTCATTTCTGGATTGTCCAACGCGTATAGTAGCTATGTGTCCACGCCGGAAGAATATGATAAACAGCATTATGAAGGGGCATCTACGCTGTATGGAAAATGGACGCTCGGAGCCTATTTGCAGGAATTTGATCGTTTGACCGATGCAATTATCACAGGCAATGAAGTGGAGAAAGGAAAAGCACCGAAAGATTTAAGCGACGAACAGGTTTATTTTCCCCCGGGGGTGTTGTATGACTTACCTCCATGGGGCAAATCATTCGGAGATGTAAAAAAGAATGTAGAAAGCAGCTATGCGGCGGGTGACAAAGTATCTGTTCAATTTTGGGCGGGTCATCCCAACAACAACTTCCGTACACAATCGACCTATTTGGAAGTACAAAGATTAAAAGGTGACAACTGGGTTACTGTTGCTGATGATCATGATTGGGAGACAACATTTCAATGGGAGAGAAAATCGACAGTGATGGCAACCTCTTTTGTCAAGATCACTTGGCAGGTTCCATCTAATGTGGAGAAAGGGACGTATCGCATCGTTCATTATGGTTCCTCTAAATCAATGAGCGGCAAAGTGAGTGATTATAAGGGCAAGTCGTCTACGTTTACAGTGAAGTAGAAGAGAAGGGAAGTGCACAAACTAGAACGAGGAGGGGCATGAATGAAAAGATGGCTCGTACTATTTATCGCTGTGTTGATAGGGATGACTGGAAGTGGTGGACAGGGAGTATTTGCGGCAGAATCTGAGGTGGATCAGGGTAGCTTCAATCTTTTAACCTACAATGTGGCAGGCTTGTGGGATCCGATTTCGCAATCGAATCCAGCAAAAAACACAAAAAAAATAAGTCCGCGCTTAAACGAGTACGATATTGTGCTTGTACAGGAGGATTGGAATTACCATGATGATTTGACCTCAGAAGCAAATCACCCCTTTAAGTCAAAGCATAGTGGAAGCATGGGCTTTGGCGATGGATTGAATCGTTTTTCCATATTCCCATTCACAGATTTCAAGCGCAAAGAGTGGGAAGATTGCGGTGGTTATTTTGGAAATGGGAGCGATTGTCTAGCTCCAAAGGGATTTTCGTATGCACGGCATCGTATTAGTGAAAATGTTTATGTAGATATCTACAATCTTCATGCAGATGCAGGTGGGAATGATGAGGATGTGCGAGAGAAAAATTTTAGGCAAATCTTAAAGAAAATCGAACAGTGGTCAACTGGTTACCCTGTAATTGTGGCAGGGGACTTTAATAGCAAATTCCGTGATGAGGAAGGAGTGCGTCAATTTATTGATGCTGGCTTCTCCGATGCGTGGGTGGTGCGGGATAACGAAGGTCGTTTTCCTGATGTAGGCGAAACAGTAGCAGATGAGAGTATTGATAAAATCTTATTCCGTAGTTCGGATGATGTTACCTTAACAGTAACGGATTACTACAATGCGGAGAACGAATTTAAAGATGGTCAAGGACGTGACCTGTCTGATCACGATCCACGGGCGGCAGTTTTCACGTATGAACGGTGAGGTATACACTTTGGTGTAGGGTAGAGTGATTGAAGAAGAGCATAGAAAAGAAGTAAAGAAGAATTTTAGGAGTCGTTTTAAACGGCTCCTTTTTATTTGAAGGACGATAGGAAGTGAGAAAGAAGAAGAGGAACGTCTATGAGTGGGCTATATAAAAAAGGTAGATATAATGAGGAGGATCGCAATAATACCCAAAGTGTTTTCAATAAGAATGATGAGTGTACCCAATTTAGTCATTCGTATTTGCTTCAAGCGAGACTTTTCATCGATAATGAATCCAATTACTTTTAGTACTATGGCACAGATTAAGAATATCCCTACTATACTTAATGAAATTTCACTGACATGATAATTCCAAGCGTAACTAACTAAAAAAATGGTCGCAAATAGTATCTGAATAGCCTTAAAAAAGATGGGATTAATCGCCCTACTACCAGTAATTTTTCGTAATCTATCAAACATAAAGTCACCCACTATAGTTAATAAGGTATGGCTATTATATGCTAGGATTTCTTTTGTTTCAATTAAGAAATATTGGTATTTAAAATTATGTTGTACAAAGAAACCCCCCACAAAAAAATGACCCGCACTCCCTATACCAGAAGGTCGAGCCATCTTTGTGGATGGTGGTTAGTTTATGATAGTACTGTGAGTAGAGAGCAATAGAACCTTTTTTTAAGCTCTCTGGTGAGTCCAGTCAATGCAGTGTAATAATACCCTTTTGTGGGGTCATCGTGAAGGCGCTTTCTTCCTTTCTGCTGCACAACGCTCTTTGTAGGGAGCGACGCCAGCTAGTTGCGAAGGGCGATAGATATGGTAGGCGGGGTAGTGGGTATCAACATAGAGGGAGAATCCCATCGCTACAGCGCGTACGCAGAAATGGCGATCTTCTCCTCGTAATGAGATATTGGAAATTTGTTCAAAACGAACTCCTCGCGCGAGGGCGTGGCGGCTAATTAAGGTACATGCCCCTAAACCGCCTACCTCATATAGCCCGGGTTGACGCAACTGCTGGAAGAAATGGAGTGTTAATTGCTCCTGTTGCGCTTTTGTCAATTGGAGATCGCGTTCCACTTTGTACTGCGTGTAGAAATCGCGTTGCCATACTTGTGGCATTTCGATCTGTTGTGGATCCCACTTTGTCCAAAAGATATTGGCGACGATATCTTTTTCAGTTGAGAGTAGTTGCTCTATAGTGGCAGGATGTAATACGAGATCGGAATCAACGAGAAAAAGATAATCATATTCGTTTGTGAGTGCATGGCTGATTATGGTATCTTTCATAGTGGCTACTTTCCAAATGATATCTTCTTTCCATCCTTTAAAGTGGCTTTGTTCACTAGTAGCAAACGTATGCTTGTAACCGGAGGGCTGTATCGTAGTTTGGGGGTGTTTTTCACAGAACTGACGAAGGAGTTGTGTAGAGGCGGGATCGCGGTTGTCGTCAGCGAAATAGTAATCGGCGGTATAGGAGTGAGCCTCTAGCTCAGTTAGAGAAAGTAAGAATTGCTGTAATATTTCTGGCTTTTGTTGGATGGGGGCACCAATCAAAATTCTTTTGCCCAACAAAAACCCTCCCTTCTTTTCTTAATCCAGCAAAGTTGTACTGTACATTACATTCATCGTAGAGGGGAAATATTACGGACGTCTGAGGTATGGATCTTTTTTCTTACGCATATCTTTACTTGTAAAGTGGAGTAGGAAGTGTGCGCGACATTTTTATGAAAATGGCGTAGTAGAGGGGGTGAATGTTGCGAAGAAGTTCTGGCGATAGGACATTCCTCGTGACAATAAGATGACACCTTTTCGTATTCTTATCGTATTTGGAACAAGGCCGGAAGCGATGAAGATGGCACCGCTAGTAAAAGCATTGCGTTTAAGAGAGGAATGGACGAGTTATATATGTGTGACTTCCCAACATCAAGTAATGTTAAATCAAGTAATGAATGCCTTTTCTTTAAAAGCTGATTTCGATTTGGATGTAATGGAGGAGGAGCAATCTCTTACATCGTTAACCATGCGTCTTTTACAAAGGTTGGAGCCAGTGATGCAAGAGGTGAAACCGGATTTGGTATTGGTGCATGGAGATACAACAACCTCGTTTGTTGCTAGTATAGTGGCATCGTATTTTCAGATCCCAGTGGGGCATGTAGAAGCGGGATTGAGAACGACTGATCTGCGTTCCCCTTTCCCGGAAGAGATGAACCGTAGATTGACAGGGGTGATTGCACAACTTCACTTTGCTCCCACTCAACGGGCTGCAGCTAACTTATATCGTGAAGGGAAAAGTCGTAATCAGGTCTATATTACAGGTAATACCATTATTGATGCATTTGCTACTACGGTAAGAAAGGAGTATTCTCACCCGTTGTTACAAAATATTAAGGATAAACAACTTGTGTTGGTAACCGCACATCGGCGAGAGAGTTGGGGTGAAGCGATGAGGAAGATGTTCGAAAGCTTACGTCGTCTGATCGATGAGGTTTCATCTGCTGTAATTCTCTTTCCAGTTCATTTAAACCCACAAGTCAAATTACTGGCTGAGAAAGTGCTGGGGGGACATGAACGTATTCATCTAATCCCACCCTTATGTCCTTTACACTTTCATAATCTCCTTCAGCATGCTCATCTAGTTTGTACAGATTCTGGGGGAATACAAGAAGAGGCTCCCTCCTTTAAGGTGCCTGTACTGGTGATGAGAGAGCGCACAGAAAGACCTGAGGCGGTTGAAGCAGGGGTAGCGAAGTTAGTGGGAACAGACGGAGAGTGTCTCTATACAGAGGCGAAACAGTTACTAATCGATCGAAAGTCGCATGAAAACATGATTACGGATCATAATCCTTTTGGTGATGGGGAAGCGGCACAGAGAATTTGTGACGCGATTGCCTATCATTTTGGTTTTTCTGATGTTCGACCTCCTTGCTTTGTGTCAAGTTTATGTAAATAAAATTAACATTAACTTGATGAGAGGCAATGAAAATGATCCAATGTCATTTTTAGTTACACTTAATTGTTGAAGTATTTTGTTTTTATGATATAATGGAAAATATCGCAAGCAAGATAAAGGCAAACATGGGTTATGGATCATTCGAGGAGGAGGGATTGAGTGGAAAAACGTATGGATTTAACACTACGTTCACCGATGCAGATGACTCACTTACTGTATTTGTCACAAAAGTTGGTACAGGTGGAAAGTGATATTCAGTTTGTGAAAGAAGGGGTGACATGCAACGGGAAAAGTATTCTTGGGGTCATTTCATTCTTTCTCTCCATGAAAAAGGGGGAGCTGTTCACTCTGCTCGTGGAAGGGTCGGATGCAGGGGCAGTATGCAATCAATTAGAAGAGTGGTTTGCTCAGAGGCAGGAGGCAGAGCCGGATCAGTGGGAGCAAGAGGGAACAGAACAAGTATTGGAGGCTTGGCGAGAGGCGGGTTCTAAATGGACCCCATCGGTACGGATGGTCGCAAAGTCATACTTTCGTTCTGGATAGCGATCTTCTTTTTTAACCCCTGTATGGGGGCTTTTTTTTGCTTTTTGATGGGGATGTTCAAGTGGGTATGATATTGATAAGATAGGAACAAGTCGTTTATGTAGAAAGAGAGTGGGTCCAAATGAGAGCAGATTCCTTTATTTTTACAGCGTCAGATGGAGAAGAAATTTTTGTGTATCGCTGGAGCCCAGCGGGCACATGTAGAGGGATTGTTCAGATTGCACATGGAATGGCTGAGCATGCCGGACGTTATGATGATTTTGCTAAAGCATTGACGGACGCAGGATATCGGGTTTATGCTAATGACCATCGTGGTCATGGTCGCACAGCGGGCACTCAGGAGCGACTGGGTCACTTTGCTGACCGAAGTGGTTGGGATCGTACCATGGAAGATATGCATGAGTTAACGGTGCGCATCAGACAGGAAAATACAAGCCAACAAACTTTGTTTCTACTTGGGCACAGTATGGGTTCCTTCCTCGCTCGTTACTATGCTCAATCGTATGGTGATGAGCTAGCAGGCTTAATTTTATCTGGTACGGGAATAAGCAAAGGTCCAGTGAGCTCTGTTGGACTCTCCATAGCGAAACTGCAGGGGTGGGTTCGGGGGAAAAAAACGCGAAGCAAATTGCTTGATCGACTTTCATTCGGTAAATTTAATCACTCATTTATGCCTATTCGTACCTCGTTTGATTGGCTTTCACGCGATGAGGAGGAAGTGGATAAATATATTCGGGATCCGCTTTGTGGACAGATTGCCACTTCTCAATTTTTTAGAGATCTCATAACGGGCGTTAAAGTATTAGATCGACCACAGCATCTTCAGCGTATACCATCTACTCTTCCGATCTATCTATTCTCTGGAGCGAAAGATCCAGTCGGGGAAGAAGGAAAGGGAGTACATAAGGTTGCTAAATTACTTAAAGATGCAGGTGTGAAAGAGGTAGAGATCCGCTTGTATGAAGATGGCCGCCACGAAATGTTGAATGAATTGAATAAGGAAGAAGTTTATCACGATGTGTTGACATGGTTAGAGCGCCATCAATAGAGAGGAGACAGGCACACCAGGGAGGCAGTTGCTTCTCTGGTGTGCTTTTCTTACCTTTTTAGTATGTGTTAAGCCTAGACCTACCTGATGTGAATGCTTCAATTTAATCTGAAACGAGCTTGGTTTTAAATTAGAGAACGCATATACGTAATCACTTCGTGTAAGCGTCCTACCAAAAGGTCTAGATCCTCTCGTGTTGTTTCCCTACCTAGAGTGATACGCAAACTTTGATGCGCATCTTCTGCTTTATGCCCCATCGCTATGAGTACATGAGAGGGAGCATGCTTACCAGCACTACAAGCGGATCCGCTGGAGATAAAGATATTGTGACGATTTAATTCCAACATTACAGCTTGCCCCTCTACGCGATCAAAGCTTACATTAATATTGTTAGGTAGTCGGTCTGTGGGATGACCATTTAGACAGACATCTTTTATTTCCGAGGAAATACGTTTCCATAAAGTATCTCGCAGTTGGGTTAATCGGGCTGCCTCTGTTGTTACCTCCTGTGAGATCAACTCAGCGGCTAATCCGAAACCTACGATTCCAGGCACATTCTGCGTACTAGGACGCAATCCACGCTCTTGACCGCCTCCATACATGATAGGCTCAATTCGCACACCCTTACGGATATAGAGAGCCCCTACACCTTTAGGGCCGTAAATCTTATGCGAGGCGATGGAAAGGAGGTCGATTGAGAGAAGGGAGAGATCAAGTGGTAGTTTTCCTACCCACTGGATGGCATCTACATGAAAAAGGATACCTTTTTCTCGTAGTAACTCTCCGATGGTAGCTATAGGATTGAGGGATCCCACCTCATTGTTGGCGGCCATCACACTGACGAGGATCGTATTCGGTGTGATGGCTTCTTTTACTTTCTCCGTTTCGACCTGTCCATATCTATTGACAGGCAAATAGGTAATGTCAAAGCCTTCTTTTTCTAGTGCTCGACAACATTCTAAGATAGCTGGGTGCTCCACTTGTGAAGTGATAATATGATTTCCTCGATGGCGGTGTTTACGGGCAGCGCCTAATACAGCTAAGTTATTCGCTTCTGTACCTCCACTAGTAAAGATGATTTCACGTGCGTCTGCCCCGATGGATGTTGCAACTTGAGAGCGTGCCCACTCAATCCGATCTCTTGCCGCTTGTCCGGGATCGTGCAAACTACCCCCATTTGCAAACTCGTGTTGTAAACAGTGCATAACGATCTCCTGTACTTCTTTACGTACTGGAGCGGTTGCTCCATAATCCAGATAGATTGATTTCATAGGCGTGTAACGGAAAAATGGATTTTCCGAAAATATCCCTCCCTGCATGATGTGAATGAATGAAAATCATGAACATGATCATTATGAGGTGAGAAGCTTATAATAAATCATTGTACTGTCTAACTTGCCCCCATCGGAACGAGCGTATTGTGGAATCTGCCCCACAAACGTATAATTTAGGGATTGATATAATTGATTTGAAGGATCTCCGTCTCGTGTATCTAGGACGAGAAGGTGAATGTTTTTTTCTATGGCTGCCTTTTCTACAACCCTCATTAAGGTTCGTGCAATTCCTTGTCGACGTACTTGAGGGGAAACCATCAATTTTGCAACTTCTCCACGGTGCGTTCCATTCGGTTTGTTGCAAGGAATTAATTGAACACTACCAATAATATGTTCATCCAATGTGGCAATCCATAACTGTTTTTCTGCTAAGTTGAGGGATGACCAGTATGAAGTTGCTTCTTCATAGGTGAAAGGAGAAATAAAGCCGATCGAAGCTCCGGAGTGGATAACCTCGATAAGAAGGTTGGATAATGAATGAATATCAGTGGAAGATAGCTGCTGGATATGCCGGAATTTGAAACGATTCACCATGGATCCTCCTCTATGGTTACAGTTTGTTTCCTTCACGATGGAATCTTTTTAGTCTACACCAATATACCACAGCTAAAGGAGTAGGCGAGAGTATTTGAAAAGAAGGCAGACGGGCTAAGTATCTATTGGGAATAATATAGGATAAGGAAGTATCACATCCAAAAATGGAAACAACATGTATGGGTCGGTCTAACTTTGTGAAAAAAATCACGTAATATTTACAACCCAGGTTGTTTGGTCAGCGCCTCTGGCGCAGGGAATACGCGGTTTTTCACAAGTGTAACGATGGACAAGGGTATTTGCTGGTTGACTTTATATAAAATCATGAGAAAATGTCTACACGGAATATGAATAATATGTGAAAGGAATCACAATCATGAACCAGATCAAGACGGACTTCCTTGTTATCGGAAGTGGGATTGCGGGACTGGTAACAGCACTCTTGCTTGCGGATAAAGGCGAGGTAACCATCTTAACGAAGGAAAGAGAAGAAGCTAGTAATTCTTTTCGTGCACAAGGCGGAATTGCTGCAGCTGTAGGGATGGAAGATTCGCCGGCGCTTCATCGTGAAGATACATTGCGAACAGGCGTAGACTTATGTGATCCGGATTCGGTTGATGTCTTGGTGCAGATGGGTCCGCAAACCATTGAATTGTTGACGAAGATGGGAGCCGATTTTGATCGTAAAGGGAAAGATTGGGCGCTTGGACGAGAAGGTGCCCACAGTGTGGCCCGCATCTTGCACGCAGCAGGCGATGCAACGGGAGCGGCGATTGCGGGCGCTTTGCTTGTGAAAGCAGTTCAACATCCACATATTTATATTCATAGTCACACCTTGGTTGCAGATTTGTTAGTGGATCAAGGAGAGTGCAGAGGGGCTCTGGCTTTTCGGACAAATCGTACTCCGATGCAGTATCTGGCCAATAAAGGAGTCGTGATGGCTGCGGGTGGATGTGGCCAACTCTTTAAATATACGACCAATGATCGCGTAGCAACTGGAGACGGATTGGCAATGGCTCATCGGGCAGGAGCTGTGCTGACGGATATGGAGTTTATGCAGTTTCATCCTACTGCTCTCGCAGTGAAGCAAAATCCGATGTTTTTGATCTCAGAAGCGGTAAGAGGTGAGGGCGCGATCTTGGTTAATGATCGTGGTGAAGCGTTTATGAGTCGTTACGATGAATGGAAAGACCTCGCCCCTCGTGACGTGGTGTCACGAGCGATCTACCAGGAGATGCAAGAGGGACGTAAAGTATATTTGGACGCTCGTATGTTGGGGAAACACTTTGCCGCTCGCTTTCCTACAATTTATCAAGAGTGTAGGAGACAAGGGCTTCACCCTGCTAAGGATTTATTGCCGGTAACGCCAGCGGCTCACTTCATTATGGGAGGAATCCGAACTGATTCCCACGGACAGACCAATATCCCTCGTTTGTATGCGTGTGGCGAAGTGGCATGTACGGGTGTACATGGGGCAAATCGCTTGGCGAGCAATTCATTGCTGGAAGGATCGGTATTTGCACAAAGAGTAGCCGCTTCGATGGATCAATTACCAGAGTGGATCGGGGAAGTAGATACTTCTCCTATCGCTGCTCTTCCTTTAAAATTAGAACGGGATGAGAAGATGCGTCTGCGTATTCAGGAGATCATGTGGGAGCGCTGTGGCATCGTTCGCTATGTGGAGAATTTAGAAGCAGGTTTAGCTGAACTAAACGCCTTGGAGGAAGAGGTATCCCCATGCAACTGGGAAGCGCGCAACTTGATTACGACGGGAAAGGTTATTATTCAGTCCGCATTGTGGCGAGAAGAGAGCCGCGGAGGTCATTACCGTAGAGACTTTCCAGCTTCGCTAGATGAATGGAAGAAAAAACATTACTTTGTCACGTTGGGAGAAGCGAAATGAATCGATTACAGATGGACCCCATCATCCACACAGCCCTCATAGAAGATCTAGGCGCAGGAGATGTTACAACCGATGCACTCGCATCAGAAACAGAGCAAAGCAAGGTGACGCTATTGGTTAAACAAAGCGGTGTAGTTGCCGGTATGCCTGTTGCTAAGCGTACTTTTCAACTTTTGGATGATAATGTGATCTTTACCCCACTTTGTACGGATGGCGATCAAGTAGAGGCAGGCACCCCTATTGCTCACATCAGCGGAACAACGCGAGCGCTGTTAAGTGGAGAGCGCGTGGCGCTCAATTTCATGCAACGGATGAGTGGCATTGCCTCTGAAACAAGAAAGATTGTTGATCTGGTAGAGGGATTAGGGTGTGCTGTTTTGGATACACGTAAAACAACTCCTGGTTTACGTCCCTTTGAGAAATATGCAGTCCGTATGGGCGGTGGTGTGAATCATCGCTATGGACTAAGCCATGGAGCGATGCTAAAAGATAATCATATCGCAATGGCGGGTAGTATTGCTGAAGCGGTACATCGTGTGCGCGCTAGAAATGGTCATATGGTGAATATCGAAGTAGAGGCAGACACATTGGAACAAGTAAAGGAGATCGTCAACTTAGAAGTGGATGCGATCTTGCTTGATAATATGGATATTGCCACTTTGAAGGAAGCTGTTACTTGGATTGATGGACGCGTATGGACAGAAGCATCGGGAGGATTAACACCTGAGACGGTACGGGCGGTTGCCCAGACCGGTGTCGATGCAATCTCGCTCGGATGGTTGACTCATTCAGCGCCGGCGTTAGATATTAGTTTGGATTGGGGTACATCATAGAAGGAGGAGTAAATATGCAGACCAGTATACTAAACCCGGTTAACGCGAGCTTGCCCGAAGAGCTGCGCTCGCTCACATATAAGGAGTATGATGAACGGATTCGCAAAGCGATAGCTCAACTAGGAGACGACTTGGTTATTCTGGGCCATCATTATCAGCGTGATGATGTGATTCAATATGCGGATTATCGGGGTGATTCACTTCAGTTGGCCAAAGTAGCGGAGAAGCTTGGCGATAAAAAGTATATTGTCTTTTGTGGTGTTCACTTTATGGCAGAGACGACAGATACGCTTACATCAGAAGAACAGAAAGTCATTCTTCCTGATATGCGCGCCGGTTGCTCGATGGCGGATATGGCAGATATTGATGAAGTAGAAGAAGCATGGGAAGCGATTCAAGCGCAGTTGGGCGATACCGTGATTCCTGTTACTTATGTAAACTCGACAGCAGCGATCAAATCGTTTGTCGGGCGTCATGGGGGGACAACATGTACTTCGTCCAATGCGCATCAAGTGTTGGAATGGGCATTTGCACAGAAAAAGCGGATACTGTTTTTGCCAGACCAGCATCTGGGTCGCAATACCGCTTTTGATATGGGGATTCCATTGGAACAAATGGTGGTATGGGATCCTAAAGCAGGTGACTTTGAAGGTTTAGAGTGTGAGTTAGAAGAGACGCGTATGCTTCTATGGAAAGGTCATTGTTCTGTACATGAGAAGTTTACTGTCGAACAAATCGAAGGTCATCGGGAACGTGATCCTGAAATGAAGATTATTGTACACCCGGAATGTTCACACGAAGTTGTACAGGCAGCAGATGATAATGGTTCTACAAGTTACATCATCAATCAGATCGAAGCGGCTCCAGCCGGTAGTAAGTGGGCGATCGGTACTGAAGTCAATTTGGTACAACGCTTGGCTAACGATCATCCGGAACAGGAAATTCGTCTTCTCAGTAATACAATCTGTCCATGCTTAACGATGAACCGTATTGACCAGCCTCATCTGTTGTGGGTGTTGGAAGGCTTGGTGCGTGATGAAGTAATTAACCAAATCACTGTTGATCCCGAGACTACAAAATGGTCTCAAGTAGCGTTAGATCGAATGTTAGGGATCAGTTAATCATCATTGTTGACAAGTAGGGAAAGCATTTACCTTGGTGGGGGGTGCTTTTCCTTTTTTATCGTATGAATCCATGCATTTTAAAATTAATGAAATAGTGCTATCTTTCTCTATATAGTCATGGTATGATGTGGATGTTCGCTCTTCTCTCTAAACGGAAAGAAGAGTTAGAAAAATATAATAATGAGCGTTGTAGGTGCAAATCATGACTGGATAGTCTGATTTGCTTAAAAGGGAAGCCGGTGTAAAACCGGCGCGGTCCCGCCACTGTAAGTGGGAGCCTTCTATATGATCCACTGTCCGTATGGGATGGGAAGGAGTAGAAGGTGATGATCATGAGCCAGGAGACCTGCCTGTAACGTCAACACGAAATTCCTACGAGGATAGGAGGTGTTGTGGGATGAGGATACAAGCCGTCTGAGTGCGGTGTGTATTAATCATGGACCCATACCAACCGGAACCCGTAGTGACGGGTTTTTTTGCGTTTATATAAGTATGAAGAAAGGGTGTGATGTAATGACACATCATCTTTACCGCTGGATTTTGTTTTTGGCTACCTTTATGTTGTTCTTTCTCTTTCCGGGGATATCATTAGCTGAGACGAGTACAGAAGATGTTGAAAGTTCCCTTACTATATCTGTTGTGGGAGAGAAGCAGCAGAGTATGATGACTGGATCCATCTCTTTTACTCATTTGGAAGGAGATACGGCATTCGAAGCTTTGCAGGCAGTGTATCAAGGGCAGATTGGATATAGTGGTTCTGGGAGAACGCTGTATGTACATGATATCGGGGGTTTGACTGAATTTAAGCGAGGTGCACTCAGTGGATGGGTGTACCGGGTGAATGGAAAGTACCCAACGGAGAGTGCGGGCTCGTATCAAGTATCAGATGGAGATGTGATTGAGTGGCTGTATACAACCAATAATGGTATAGATCTTGGATATCCGTTAACAGAGAGTCAGGCGCGTAACGGTAATAATATGGCTCGATCGGTGACTCAACCTTCTGCTGAAACAGACGAGCAAACAGATGTAGGCATGAGGGATGATGACAAAGAGCGAAAACAAGTAGAGGCGCACAAACCAGCTCCGGTGGTGGAGCAGGCTGGTTCAGAGCGAGCGGTAACTAAAGATAAGGCGGTTCATTCTGTGTCCGCGTTACAGAGCGAATCAAAAGAACCGCCACCTACTATAAGTGACATGGGGCGTGAGGAGCGAAAAGGGAAAGACAAGAAGAAAAAAGAGGATGCTTCTGAAAAACTGCTCCAATGGACATTAGATCATTACATTAATTCGGAGTGGCAAATTATTGGTCTGTATCAAGCGGCGGGAATTGTTCCAGAAGGTTATCTTCAAAAAGTTGAAGCACAAGTGCAAGCTAATCAGGGAGAATTCCGCAGAGTAACAGATTATGAGCGTCTTATTCTCGGTATTTTAGCAGGCGGTGGAGATCCACGAAATATAGGTGGATACGACCTTGTCGAAAAATTGTATAACAACGAGAGGATGACGTACCAAGGATCGAATGGAGTGATTTTTGCGCTAGTAGCGTTGGATGCTTATGATTATGCAATTCCTGAGGATGCGTTGTGGAATAGGGGCAAATTAGTTGACTGGCTATTGGAACATCAGAACGATGATGGGAGCTGGGCGCTTTCTCAGGGGGCAGGAGATGTCGATATTACCGCAATGGTATTAACTTCGCTTGCTCCTTACGAAGATGCGAAGGTGGAAGAGGCAAAGCAAAAAGGATTTATATGGTTGTCGGCGCGTCAAAAAGAATCCGGAGGGTTTGAATCTTGGGGGAGTGAAACGAGTGAAAGTGCGTCACAAGTAATGATTGCACTATGTTCGAATGGGATTTCCCCCACCTCGCTCGCTTTTACCAAGCCAGGGGGTAATCTGCTGGAAAATTTGTTATCGTACCAAGAAAAAGATGGTGGATTTGCTCATGTGAAAGGGGGAGGCAGTAACCATATGGCAGGGGAGCAGGCGTTGATTGCTCTAACTTCATATCGAAATCTGCTTGAAGGAAAATCACGTGTATATGATTTTACTCCACTAGTGGAACCGGAGCCAGAACCAGACCCCGAGCCGGAGCCAGATCCGGGTCCCGAGCCCCAACCGGATCAAGAGGAATCGCAAGGAACTCCTCCTATGCAAGCGCCCACTCCTACACCTGTAGTGTTGGTAGATGAGCAGCCACTTATGGAATACCCCGTTATTTATCATTCATGGTATCAGGCAGCCACACCTCGACAGACAGTTGTAAGACCAGCTGTAGTGAATAACAACATTGCAACAAGAGCAGAGGATTCTGAATCAGCAGCCCCCGGTGTTGTGACAGATAATGAACCGGAAGAGAATCAGCTCACTTTCGTAAGCGAGGATGAACAGAAAAATAAGTACGCGGCAGCCACACCCGCTTCTCCACAGGTAAAGAACAGAGAGATGAGAGAGTGGATGATCGTATTAGTCGGTGTTGTGATGGTGCTGATGGGACTGGCTTTATATCTTTATGATAAAAGGAGAGGGTGGCAATGACGAGAAGAATATCCATCTTTTTAATTGCAATTGGTTTGCTGTTTGTAGGGGCTGGATCTTGGGAAGCGTTGGCTAGTTCTCCTTTGGTGGAAGAAACTTTAGCTGGTGACGAAAAAGATGTGAAACGATCGGGTCAAAGCGAACTCTCATCGAATCAGATTGAAAACCAAAGTGAAAAAGAGAATGTAAGCGCAGATGATAATAATACCGAAACTTCCTATTCATCAGAAATGAAGGTTAAGGCCACATCTACAGAAGTTCAAACAGAAAACGCTATTACAAAAAAAGACGAGAGACGCACGATAACGAGAACAGCTCCTTCGAACTCCTCTTCACAGCAAGCTGAGCGTGCAAAAAAAGAGAATGCACAACCAACAGCTACTTTTTCGATTCACGGCAGTGGGGGTCAGACTGTACTATCAGCACGCGCGGTGACATTAGTAGAGGGAGATACGGTGTTTGATGTACTTCAACGTGCCACGCAAGCGACAGGGGTTCAAATGGAATATCGTGGATGGGCTCATACCTTGTATGTAGAAGGCATAGACAACTTGTACGAATTTGATGAAGGGCCGGAAAGTGGCTGGATGTATCGAGTAAATGGAGTTTTTCCCAATAAAAGTGCGGGGATTTATGATGTGGATGAAGGAGATGTGATCGAATGGCTCTATACACGCGACCTCGGACGTGATATTGGAGCGGAATTTTGATGAGGATCGGTTTTCAAGCTTTGCACCCTGCTATTACCGTTTTTTATTATGTTGGCGCCCTTTCTCTCCTCTTCCTTCTCTTTCATCCTCTGTTCATTGTGACAGGGGTGACTCTCTTGCTAGCAATGAACTTTCTCTATGATGGTGGGAAGGGCGTTTGGAAATGGAAAGGAATGATGTTGATTACAACCATTCTTTTGATTGTAGTAAATGTAATCACATCACAGCGTGGTTCCGTTATTCTCTGGCAGGGTGAACGGTACCGAATTACAGGTGAATCTTTACTATATGGCACCATGATGGCAGGAATGATCGTTGCTGTCATTATGCTCTTTATTTCTTATCAACAGGTGGTTACTGCGGATAAATTTCTATATCTATTTGCGCGTCTTCTACCCCAATGGGCAATGCTGACGATGTTAGCGGTTCGTTTTATGCCGCTGTTGCGGGAGCGCTTAAGCGAGATTGAAAAGGTCCAACGAGTGCGACTGGGGGAAGGGACACCTGGATGGAAAAAGCGAATGCAGCGTAAGATGAAACAATTAGAAGTATTACTTACTTGGTCGTTAGAAGAGGGACTGCAGTCAGCCGATTCGATGAGAGCACGTGGATATGGTGTGGGTAGACGAACCGCTTATGTGTATTGGCGTTGGCGAATGAGGGATAGCTGGTCTTTGTTCATCTTGGGGGCGCTTATGCTCTTCTGTTATTGGGGAAGGTGGCAGGGATGGGGGGTGCTGGATATTTACCCGGATTTGGAGCGATTCTCTTTGATAGAAGCTGAGTGGCTTTTATTGATGGGATATCTACTATTTATTAGCTTCCCTATCTTGATTGAAGCAAAGGAGACCTTATGATGAATGTACTTACATGTAAAGAGCTCAGCTTTACCTTTGCAGGAGAGAAAAGCCCCACTTTGAAAGAGATCTCGATGGGAATAACTCCGGGAGAATTTGTACTTTTATGTGGTCCAACGGGTTCTGGGAAAAGTACGCTTTTGCGAATGCTCAAACAGGAAATTCAACCGGCAGGGGAACAATCAGGGGAAATATGGTATAAAGAGAGTGAATTGGGGCGTGTAGAAGCGAGCCGAGCCGCAGCGGAGATTGGTTTTCTGTTTCAAAATCCTGAGCATCAGATTGTGATGGAAAAGGGTTTGGAAGAGCTAGTGTTTGGTATGGAGAATTTAGGATATCCGCCAGCGCTCATGCGGAGGAGAGCGGCAGAAGCGAGTGCTTATTTGGGTTTGGAAAAAGAGTTATCCCAACAGACGTCTACGTTGTCAGGGGGAGAAAAGCAATTATTAAATTTGGCATCACTCTTGGCGATGAAACCTCGAGTATTACTCTTGGATGAACCAACAGCACTTTTGGATCCTGTGCACGCTCTTCAATTTCTACAGACATTAAAGCGTTTTAATCAGGAAACGGGTATGACCGTGATTTTGTCCGAACATCGGTTGGAAGACGTGTATCCACTGTGTGATCGTGTGCTCATGTTGGAGAATGGACGGCTTGTTTATAATGGTTCTCCGAGAGAAGGGATACGATGGTTGGCAGCAAAGGGGGGGAGTCTTCGAAAATGGATGCCTACGGTTCCAGCGACACTATCGGCTTTACAGCAAAATAATAAAACGGAGGATGATGTGCCACTAACGATTGCAGAAGGAAGAAGGTGGCTATTAAAAATAGCCCCTTCTACTAGAGCAGGTGCACAGCGCGCTGCCGCTTCCCTTGAGGCAAAGACGACACCGCCTCGGCGCCCGCTCTGTTCATTAGAAAAAATTCAGTTTACCTATAGGAATGGGCAACAAGTGTTAACTGAGCTTAATCTCAAAGTGTTACCTGGGGAGTGCGTAGCAGTATTGGGAGGCAATGGTTCCGGTAAGTCAACGCTGTTACAAGTGGTTGCAGGTCTACTTCGACCTCGGAAGGGCTTGGTCCGTTTGCCGAGGAAAGAGCATCGAATCGGGTACCTTCCGCAAAATATAGAATCTTTTTTCTTGGGGGATACATTATCGCAGGAAATAGAATTTGTCACAGAAGGTGTAGGAAGTGAAGAAGGGGGTAACAAGCATCAAGATATCGTACAGTTATTTTCGCTGAACCCTCTGCTGGAGCAACATCCTCTTGATCTAAGTGGGGGGGAGAGACAAAAAGCGGCACTTGCTTGTTTACTCTTACAAAAACCAAATATGTATTTGTTGGATGAACCCACACAAGGAATGGATCCAGTTACCAAGGAAATATGTAAGCATTCTTTGTTACAACGAGCATCAGAAGGTGCGGGCATTCTTTTTACCACCCACGATGTGGAGTTTGCTGCTGAGGTAGCAACACGTTGTGTCATGTTGTTTGAAGGTGAAATCATTGTTTCAGAGCCGACGGCTGCTTTTTTTCGTGGCAATGATTTTTATACAACAGCGGCGTATCGGTTAACGCGCGAAACGGGATGGCCTGAGGGGATTACGATGAAGGAGGTGCATACCCTGTGGGACGGATTGGTTGGCGCGCGTTTGTAGTCATTACTCTTTTTTGTTCGTGGCAGGTTACGCGCTGGCTCGCGTTAGGCCCTTTTTGGACTAGTCTGGTATTACTCGCATGTTTTATTTTTCTGATGATTATTCGATTTGAACGATCAGACGTCAATAGTAAGGAGTTGGTGCTTATTGCGCTTTTGATTGCAATAGCGGCGGTTAGCAGAGTTCCTTTTGCTGGAATTCCAAGTGTGCAGCCAACTACCTTCGTTATTATTGTAGCGGCAATCGTATTGGGTGCAGAACGGGGGTTTGTCATTGGCGCGGGAGCGGCGTTAGTGTCAAATATGTTTTTGGGTCAGGGACCCTGGACTCCTTGGCAAATGGTAAGTTGGGGGTTGGTAGGTTGGACAGCAGGGGTATTGAAAGATACTTTTATCATGAAAAATATGAGCACTCGGTTGCTTTTCGGGTTTGTATGGGGGTTTCTATTTGGTTGGATCATGAATGTGTGGGTGGTGATCGGGATGGAGAATCATAGTTGGTCTACATTTGTTTCCGTCTACGTTGCCAGCTTCTATTTTGATTTGGCTCATGCATTATCTAATCTATTTTTTCTGGCTGCATTCTCTTCACGTTGGGTGAGGGTTTTAGCAAGGTTTAAGAGAAAGTACGGTTTAGTGATCGCATCTTCTTCCAATTGAGAAATTAGACGCTATGTAGAAGAAGTCTCCTTCACATGAAGGAGCTTCCATTATATCTTTTAGTAAACACCGCATCCGCATACAAAAACGAAGATGGTTGCGATTACCAATAAGAAGATTAGTAAGCTTTTGTATCCGAAACAACCATAATTATACCCACAACTCACACTGCATTCCTCCTTTACCGTTTTCACTATATAAGATATGTAGAGAGGGGGAAAACGCGCGGGTGTATGCCTTTCTCGATCAGAAACAGGCAGATATCATTAATTGGAGTTGTTTTACTTATAGGGAAGAGCCGCTCACCCTATGGATAAGCGGCTTCATCCTAGTTATCACTATCTTCTAGTAGTAACCGCATCCGCATACGAAGACGAAGATGGTCGCGATCACGAGCAAAAAGATAAGCAGGCTTTTGTAGCCGAAGCATCCGTAATTGTAACCACAGCTGTAGCCACTCATAAACGGCATTCCTCCTCTGTTGGGATCTATATATACATATGTTTTTCCTCTGTAATGGAGCGGGTAGATGCCTTGGTTTTACGGAAAAGAGGCGACTACCCCTCATCAACTTTCTTTGCTAAAAACCTGTGCTTTTCATTCTTCCTATTGATTAAGGTAAACGGCTTGGTATATACTCGACGTAGGTGATGGTGTGCGAAAATAGGATCATCACCGATAAGTGTATAGCAACGGGAGCTTGGAGAAGCCAGGCTGAGAGGGCGGGAACTCTACGCCGACCGATAAACCTGATCTGGGTAATGCCAGCGTAGGAATGGTGGGATAAGGGACTGGTTTGCGATTGTGCAGACGTCCTTCCTCGACAAAGTCGCTACGCTGTGTGCGGCTTCTTTTGTTTGTCAAAAAATGAAAAGCCCGGTTTATGAACAAGAGAAATTCAAAATAAAACCTTAATATTAGGAGTGTTATGATGAGTGAAAATAATAAGTTAGATTTTCCGAACAGCCGTAAAGTGTACCAGACAGGGTCTCGCCCCGATATTCGAGTACCAGTGCGGGAAATTGAACTTCACCCTACAAGTGGTCGCTTTGGTGAAGAGGAGAATGAGCCTGTTCGAGTCTACGACTGTAGTGGACCTTATACGGATCCAGACGTGACGATTGATTTACGTAAAGGGTTATCCCCATTGCGTCAAGAGTGGATCAGAGAACGTAATGATGTGGAAGAGTATGAAGGGCGGAAAGTGCAACCACTAGATAATGGGTACCAAAAAGAAGGGAAGGGATCACGTGAAGTGTTTCCTCATGTGAACTCTCGCCCACTGCGTGCGAAGAGAGGTAAATACGTGACGCAGATGCATTATGCCAAGCAAGGCATCATTACTCCTGAAATGGAATTTGTCGCCTTACGAGAAAAATTGAGTCCAGAATTCGTACGGGAAGAAGTAGCGAGTGGACGTGCGATTATACCTGCTAACATTAATCACCCTGAGATTGAGCCGATGATCATCGGTAAACATTTTCACGTGAAGATTAATGCCAATATCGGTAACTCTGCCGTCAGCTCCTCCATTGAAGAAGAAGTAGAAAAAATGCGTTGGGCTACCCATTGGGGTGCAGACACCATTATGGATTTGTCAACCGGGAAAGATATTCATACTACTCGTGAGTGGATTATTCGTAACTCACCGGTTCCAGTGGGGACGGTGCCGATTTATCAAGCCTTGGAAAAAGTAGCTGGGAAACCGGAAGCCCTTACATGGGAAATTTATCGGGATACTTTGATTGAACAAGCGGAGCAAGGAGTAGATTATTTTACCATTCATGCAGGGGTAAGACTTCCTTATATCCCAATGACAGCTGAACGAACTACTGGTATCGTTTCACGTGGAGGTTCTATTTTAGCGGCGTGGTGTTTGGCGTATCATGAGGAAAACTTCTTATATACTCACTTTCGTGAGATATGCGAAATCTTGGCTGCCTACGATATATCTATCTCTTTAGGGGATGGACTTCGCCCAGGGTCGATTGCTGATGCAAATGACCGGGCACAGTTTGCCGAACTCGAAACATTGGGTGAATTGACGAAAATTGCATGGGAATACGATGTTCAAGTCATGATTGAAGGCCCAGGGCACGTACCTCTTCATAAAATAAAAGAAAATGTTGATTTAGAACAAAAAATTTGTCATGAAGCGCCGTTTTATACTTTGGGCCCATTAACAACCGATATTGCACCTGGATATGATCACATCACATCAGCAATTGGTGCCGCTATGATCGGCTGGCATGGGACGGCTATGCTCTGCTATGTGACACCAAAGGAGCACTTGGGCCTTCCCAACCGGGATGATGTGAAAGAAGGCGTTATTACTTACAAAATTGCCGCCCATGCAGCCGACCTGGCTAAAGGACATCCAGGAGCGCAGGTTCGGGACGATGCCCTATCCAAAGCGCGATTTGAATTCCGTTGGCATGATCAGTTTAATCTTTCGCTCGATCCTCAACGTGCGATCTCTTACCATGATGAGACACTGCCTGCAGAGCCCGCAAAGACGGCACACTTCTGTTCGATGTGCGGTCCTAAGTTTTGTAGTATGCGTATTAGTCAAGATATCAGGGAGTTTGCGGCTGAAAAAGGGATGGATGTATTTGCTGCCAAGGAAGAAGGAATGAAGGAGAAGGCTGAGGAATTTCGCAAAGAGGGAGCGAAGATTTATAGATAGACGAAACAAATGAATATCGGTAAAAAAGGGAGGAGTTATCCTTTTTTTATCGAGAAATGATTGACATGATGGCTAACAGAGTATAGAATGAAGCTAATAATTTTTCCTTAAGGAAAAATTATTAGCCAAGACTAATCAGTAGGCTCCCTCTATGGAAAGTGTTGCATAAGTGTTGGCATGGAAGTGATGTGGCAAACCTCAAATGATTGGCATGGCGACCTCGAAGAGAGGTCGCTTTTTTATGATGACATGAGAACGCGAGATATGCTAAGTTTAGAAATAAGATAGAAACGAACTAAGATTCTTTGTGTAATGTTAGCTATTGTCGTATATAAGAAAGAGATACGTTTAGGATGATGTGGGAATGATGAAAGATAGAAAGGGGTTCACAACTATATAAGACAGGTGAAGGTATGGGTGTGCAATATTAAACAGATTTGAATCGAGGAGAGAGGAGCGTATGATGAATATCAAAGGTCGGTTAAGCTGGATTATATTAATGCTCTTTTCACTAGGAGTTTGCCTACTATGGCTTCTGGGTTTTGTGTGGGCTATTTACGATAATAATGGCTCGACAGGTCAAACTGTTATGGGAAATTCATCGCAGGAGGAAACTGCCTTAACGGATGAAGGTGGATTATTGTTAGGGTTGGGGGACTCGATCACGAGAGGGACAGGAGATAATAGTGGTCAGGGCTATTTTGGCTATGTGCGTCAATCACTGCGGGAGCAGACTTCAGACCAAGTAAAGGCCGTTAACTTGGGAATCAAGGGGCAAACTTCAAGTGAACTAGTTACCAGATTAGAGGAAGAAAGCATGCAAGCCCAACTGCAACAGGCGAAATGGATAACGATATCTATTGGTGGAAATGATCTATTTCGTGGGAGTGGGGAACTAGATAAGATTGATTTAGAAGCTTCTGCTCAGACAAAAGATACATATGAGGAAAATGTAAGCAAGATATTTGCAAACATTCGTAAGCAGAATAAGGATGCTACGATCTTTATCTATGGATTGTACAACCCTTTTGGAAAATTAGAGGATGCCGAAACGACTTCATCTCTTGTGCAAGAGTGGAATGAATTGATGCATGAGTTAGCGGCACAAGAAGAAAAAATCGTGGTTGTGCCTACGTATGATCTCTTTCAACTGAATCCAAAGGGTTATTTATACTCCGATCAATTTCATCCGAATCATGCTGGGCATCAGGCAATGGCAGAGCGTTTATTGCAAGCGATGGGGATTTCATCGAGAAGTGATGGGGGCGAGGCACAATGAAGCGAGAGGAACCTATATTAAAAGTAGAAGGACTAAGCAAATGTATTGGGAAGCAGGAGATCGTAAGTGATCTCTCTTTTGAGGTGGGAGCAGGGGAGATATTTGGCTTTCTAGGTCCCAATGGGGCTGGGAAAACAACGACGATACGGATGCTAGTGGGACTAATCAGTCCCACTAAAGGAAATATACATATTGGTGGTTACCATCTACGTCGGCAATTTCTACAGGCGATTGGGCATGTTGGTAGTATTGTAGAAAACCCGGAGATGTATCCGTACCTGACCGGACGAGAAAACTTAGAGGTTTTTGCACGTATGCAGCAGGGAGTTACTCCTGCTCGGATTATGGAAGTAGCTCAGTTGGTTGAGTTAGAGAAGCGGATTGACGACAAAGTGGGTACATACTCGCTAGGGATGAGGCAGCGATTAGGAATTGCGCAAGCATTATTAGGAAATCCGAAGCTGCTTATTTTAGACGAACCTACAAATGGCTTAGACCCAGCAGGAATTAAAGAGATGCGCCATTTTATACGTGCCCTCTCTCGGGATCACGGGATGAGCGTTTTTGTTTCCAGCCATATCCTCCATGAAGTTCAATTACTGTGTGATCGCGTCTCTATCATTCATGAAGGAAAGATTGTGAAGACAGGACGAGTGGAGCAATTGCTAGAAGGGGAAGTGAGGGTGGATTGGTCTTTGCACCCGTATCAGCAAGCACAATCTGTTCTTTCTACTTTGCCATATGTATCCCAAGTAGATGTGTTGGATAGCTCTCGTATCTCTACCTTACTGCCTGTGGAGAATATTGCACAAGTAAATCAAACTTTGGTGGAAGCTGGAATCGAAGTGATGGAAGTTCGGCAACGTGGAAATACGCTAGAGGATATCTTCCTCGATTTGACTGGGGGGAGCGCTAGTGCGTAGTATGACAGGGCTTGTATACAATGAAATGTTGAAGATGGTACGTAAGAAGCGAATGATGGTCATTATCCTCATCCTGGCACTGGTTATTCCTATTTTTACGTATGCACAGTACCATGCCATTCAATCGGCTGTAGAACAGCTGGGTACCAGTGATTGGCGCACGATGCTCCAACAGCAGATTGCAGATGATCAGAACAGACTCTCTTCTAGCCGCTTACCAGAAGAGTGGAGAGCGTGGATAGAGATGAGAATTCAGCAACAACAGTATTACTTGGATCACGATATTAATCCAACCGCTCCAGGGGCTCCTACCTTTGTCCGAGGATTTATCGAAGAAGGAGTAGCCTTATTTCTCCCCTTGTTGATGGTGGTAGTTGCTTCTGATCTTGTCTCTTCTGAATATGCAGGTGGGACGATTAAGCTGCTGCTTACTCGCTCAATTCGGCGCTGGCAGGTGCTGGCCAGCAAGTATATTGCCTTGGTCTTGACTGTCTCAATGATTTTGGCAGTTACGTTACTTTTCTCTTATCTGGTTTCAGGGCTTATTTTTGGGTACTCGGGTTGGACGATGCCTGTATTAACCGGCTTTCAAGAGGTAAATGGTGAAATTCTCTTCGAACAGGTTCATGTTGTGCCACAGTGGCAATATATCATTATGGCATTCGGTCTGGGTTGGTTTGCTTGTATAGCTGTGGCGACCATTTCCTTTATGGTCTCTGTGTTGATGCGGAGTACAGCAGCAGGGATGGGTGTGATGATGGCAGCTTTGGTTACGGGAGGATTGTTGGCCCAGCTAGCACCCACTTGGAGTGTAGTAAAGTACATTCCTTTCACTAATTTACAATTAATTGATTATCTATCGGGAGAGCCGCTATTAATTGATGGGATGAGTTTACCCTTTTCGATAACGGTGCTGGCGCTAACCGCAATAATTAGTTTAATTGTTGCTTTTACAGTCTTTATTCGGCGTGATGTATTAGCATAGCAAGATAAAAAGCCCCCGCTTCGTAGTCACTCATAGGAAACGGGGGCTTACTTTGTAAAGAGAGCAAGTGTTACTGCATGCGCTCACTCAACTCTGATACAGGAACGCTCTGCTGACTTCCCTCCTCTTTTAGGGGATGAATGTGTGCTTTTTTTTCTTCCTGGTCTACCCGTTGAATCCAAATTTGTTTGTTTTGGTAGTAGACAGGTATTTGATCTGGGGAATCGACAATTTGTTGCGCTCGTATGACATCCATTTTTTATCCTCCTCTTGATAAGGATGCGTGCTCTTAGCTACTTGTAGTATGCACATATAAAGGCTAGACTATGAAAGAGAAGAGAACGAACTCTTTATATAAATCCGATAATTTATTTAATTTTGGCGGGTGAACCAGGAGGTGGAACGGGTGTATAAGTACATCTTATTTGATGTGGATGGTGTGTTACTAAGTGAAGAGCGTTGTTTTGATGCTTCGGCATTGGCAGTGTGGGAAATGTTATATCACGATCGTTTTGTGGGATTACCACAAGAAGACTTTATCTTGACTCCGTCTGCGGGGGAATTGAAAAGTATTCGTGCTGAGGTGTTTTGTGAAGATGAGATTCTAGTGTGGTTAAAACAACAAGGGATGAATTCTAATTGGGATATGGTGACCGTCGTATTTGGATGGGTGTGGGGTCAATTGTTATCCTATAGGTATCCGTCTACTAGTGAACGGAATCTCTTTTTGCAGTCCAATGAAAGATTGAGAGATCAATTTGATCAGCTACGAAAATCAGATGCTATTAACGGTTTTGTCCCTGATTTCTCCTCTTTTCTGTCCGTATTTCCAGGGTTTTATCGACAAGGGGAATCGATGTTGGTGGCGCTTGATCGATATATGCGGGAACAAGGGGGTGTGGACTCCTCGTTTTGTCTGCGAACGGGAGAATTATGGGCACTAGGAAGAGACTTGTTTCAAGAGTGGTATTTAGGGGATGATCGCTATGAAGGTGCAGAAGGGAAAAAGCCTCGTACTAGGGGGAAGAAGGGGTTTTTAGATCAGGAAGTTCCGTTAGCAAAACCAGAAGCGATTTATCAAGTCTTAGAGATGGCGAAAAAACAAGGATCTGCGCTAGGGATTGGTACAGGTCGACCACGTGTAGAAACAGTCGTACCGTTGACTCAGCTCGGATTACTTTCTGCCTTTGATGAGCACCGGGTTGTAACGGCGACGGAGGTTTTAAGTGCAACCAAAAGAAAGCCAGACCAATCTTGGGGTAAGCCGCATCCGTATACGTATGTACAAGGGTATATTGGAACTAATGTTCATCAGGAACAGGCAATGACAGCCGTGCTTCCACTCCCACAAGCGGAAGAGATTCTGGTAGTGGGGGATTCTGTGGCGGATTTATTGGCGGCTCGTAAGATGGGTGCCCACTTTGCGGCTACACTTACGGGTCTGATGGGGGAGAAGGCACGGGATAAATTTATTGAATTGCAGGCAGACTATGTGTTGCAAGATGTGACGCAACTGCCTACAGTCTGGGGCGAGAGTCAACAATAGCAGAAAAGGTTATAAAGATTGATTTTCAGATGTGTTTTCTTCATAATGAAATGGGGTAAACGAGTAGTAGAGTCACGTCGTAAGGATTTTACCTTATTTCCCTAAAAACACTACATAGGAGGGTTCAACATGCCAAAATTTGAATTGCCATCACTTCCGTATGAATTCAATGCGCTGGAACCACACATCGACGCTCAAACAATGGAGATTCATCACGATCGTCATCATAAGACGTACGTGGACAAATTGAACGCTGCATTGGAAGGTCACAATGCGTTAGCGGAGCAATCGATCGATCAGTTGATGACCAACCTTAATGACGTGCCGGAAAGCATCCGGACGGCTGTCCGCAATAACGGGGGTGGACATGCAAACCACTCTTTGTTTTGGCAGATCTTAAGTCCTAATGGTGGTGGTGCTCCAACGGGTGAACTCGCTGCTGCTATCGATAACACGTTTGGTAGCCTTGATTCTTTTAAAGAGAAGTTTGCTGCTGCGGCTACCGGTCGCTTTGGTAGTGGTTGGGCTTGGTTGATTATGGGTAAAGATGGAAAGATCGCTATTACGAGCACACCCAATCAGGATACGCCACTGATGGATGGAGACACTCCTTTACTCGGCTTAGACGTATGGGAACATGCTTATTATCTAAAATACCAAAATAAGCGTCCAGCTTATATTGATGCATTTTGGAGCGTGGTTAACTGGGATGAAGTTGAGAAGCGTTTCCATGCAGCAAAATAATACTTTATAGATGATAATTTAAAATAATGCGAGTCTCTTTCCTAACCGTGGGAAGAGGCTTTTTTTAATAATTATGTTTAGAATTTTATATTTACACTATATTGATAATCGTTTACAATATACTTATTGTCGGTTGAGAGAGTTATAGAGGAGCGGATTGCGATGAACTATGTAAAACCTCAAGTTCAGTTTGAAAACGAAGTAAGTGCAACAGATGCTGTTGAATGGACAGTTGTTGCCATTATCGCTATCATAGCAATGGGTGGGGCCGCCGCTTATTGTACTTATAAAGGTGGAAGCTTTGCTGGTGGGTTTGATTGGTCCAAATTTACGATGAATATCGGTTGTGACTTGACGAAGTAAGCGGTAGTTGGCTTTATTTCAGTCTTTAATGCAGTCTTTAATGATGTAATAATCAGAAAATAAAAGAATGGACTCTCTCAACCGACAATGTTTATATGAAGAAGGTGAAAATAATGGCTTCCCATGCCATCGTAGACATTCGCCGGGTGAGCAAATCATATTTGCGGAAACGCGCGGTGGATCAATTAAATATAGAGATTGAAGCGGCTCAGATTTATGGATTGCTCGGTCCTAACGGATCAGGAAAAACGACAACGATCCGCATGATGATGGGGTTGGTTCAGCCCGATGAAGGAATGATCACCATCTGTGGATATGATGTGGAAGCAGAGCCGCTGGAGATGAAGAAGCGGGTTGGAATTCTTCCTGATGCAGATGAATTAGTGGAAGATTTATCAGCGTGGGAATTTTTACAATTTATCGCGTCGTTGCGATCTATACCGGAAAGAATGGCACGTCATCGTGCAAAGGAATGGCTACAATTATTGCAGTTATATGAACAACGAAACCAACCGTTACATTCTTTTTCTCACGGGATGCGGAAGAAGGTACAATTAGTTTCCGCTATTTTACACTCTCCTGAGTTGCTCATTTTAGATGAACCCACCACAGGTTTAGACCCCGATATGGTGATTACACTAAAGCAGATTTTAAAGCGCCTGCGTGAGAAAGGAACCGCCATCTTTTTATCTACGCATCATCTCGATTTCGCTCAGGACTTATGTGATCAGGTATGCCTATTACAACGAGGTTGTGCGGTGGCACAAGGAGATACGGATGAGGTTCTGCACATGTCAGGAGCGCGCACACTGGAAGAAGCGTATATTCGATTGACAAGGGCAGAAGACAAAGGGGAACAAATCGATGCACTCTTGGGTTATTGGTAAAACGATTCTTCGTACGTGGAAGAATCGCTGGTGGGCAGCCACAAAAGAATCTCCTTTGATCGGATTCTTACCGCTCGCTTTACTCCTTTCACTCATCGGCATCTTTTTTTATGTCTATGATGCTTCTCAAAAAGGGCTGTTGGGATTATTAGGGGTCGTTAATACAGCAGCATTGCTACCAGTAATGGAGAACTTCTCTACACTATCTTTTATGCTGGTGGTAGGTAGCCTTGTGCTTTTATGGCAATTAGCTGTGCGCAGTGGAATACAGAATCGGCTAATGGAGACCCTGCCCGTACACAAGCGTGCTTGGACGATAGGTCAGCTTCTGCCTGTGATGGTTTTAATCATAAGTCTGTTTTTAGCCCTCCTGTTTCCTACATTATTAGTATTGATGGAGCCTTTATCACTTACTGTCTGGCAGAGGATCGCCTTGGTATGCTCTTATTTTTTCTATATTTTTTTAGCTATTACTGTAGGCTTGGTTTGGCAACAAGTTATTCATATCGTGACACGCCGCCTACTCAAAAAAGCAGGCCTTGCTTATCATCAGATGTTTCATGGGTTCTTTTTCTTAAGTTCTATGATGGTGACGATTGGGATCTTAAGTGTGATATACCGTTATCAGAAGCTTGAGCCTTATGTGGTGTGGCAACCGGATAGACGTTTTATGGCAGGGGTCACCTCGTTATTAGAGGGGGATACGATCGGTTTTCTTCTTCAAAATGGACTGCTTCTTCTCTATGTGGTCGCAGCATTGTGGGTTGTTATGTTTCTCTTCCGGCGGGAGCAAGAATGGGAGCCGGATGCAACGTCGGGGTGGTTACCACTGCGGAAGATGGCATTCTCTAAAAAGCCTTGGCGAAGTATCGCGATTTTTGAACTTAAACGATTGGCGCGAGATAGTGAGACGCATCTATATACACTGGTGTTTTTGCTGTTTCTAATGATTACCGGCTTCATTGTGCACCTGTTTGATGAACAATTTGTCCAGATTTATCAGATGATGTTTTCACAAGGTATTTTATTTGCACTTCCCTTTTTTCTAAGCATTTACCCGCTAACCTCCCGCAGTAAAAACACTGGTGTAGAGTCCGTTTTTTACACCCTCCCTATAAAAATGTCTAGCTTTACGGGGGGGAAGATGATGATCTATGTATGTATCTTTCCAGTGTTGTCACTCCTATTGCTTCTGCTCCTCTTTGGTGTGAATCGTATTGCGTTACCTCCACAGGAGCTATGGGTACAGGCTTTCTTTTATGCTATGCTGATCTATGCATTTGCGTTTTCAGTGGGCGTTATTTTTCCACAGCGTCAATCTTTTACAAATACTCTTATTCTCAATCTGCTCTTTTTGTTGCTTAGTATTCCAGTATTTTTTCTGGTTAAATACCTCATTGATCGTTTTCCGCTCTATGTGTTTGTTCCGTTATCGCTTGTTTCAATCGGATTGCTTTATATGATTAATATTAAAGTGGAAGAAAGGAGAGCGCTTATATCGTGATTACCTCCCAGTCGATCCCCTATTGGCCAGAAGGAGTAGAATTACATTCCTCTGAAATCGCTGATATTTTCCTACGGCAGCATCATGATCTTAATGAAATAAGTGCTGTGATACTAAAAGAAGTGGATGGTCGCAGCAGTATTTTAGATATAGCGACGCTGTTGTGCGAGCGTTATGATTGGCCACTAGAGCAAGTGGAAGCCGATATAGTTGAGATGGTAATCAGCTTAAATCAACGCTACTTGATCAATGTGTATGAAGGGCGCACGTGGAAATCAATACTACGCTTCTCTTTTGTATCTTTGTTATTTTTCTTGCGAACCTTACAGACGGCCCGTTTCGATGTAAAAAAGAGAGTGCCACTTTCGCCTGATAAGAAAATGGGAAGAACATTTATTATTATTTTAAGCTATATTTTCCGTTCGATGCTGATCCCGTTAGCCATTTTGTCTGTTATGTTATATGGGTTTCTTTCGATGTTGGAACTGGATGCGCTTCCGAGTGCGCTTATCTTCTTTACAGGTGTTATTGCTTCTTTTACCTTGCATGAATTTGCCCATGCGATGATGTTTATTTGGAAGGCGCCACCGGAGGAACATGCCTTTTTCGCTTATCGAAGGGGAGCGTTCCAGATTGTGAAGAGAAGAGGTACCCCGATGGCGGAGTTTATGATCGCATTAGCAGGACCTCTTTTCCCTACAATCATCGGGATTAGTGGAACGCTCTTTTTCTGGAGCGGAGGTTTGTTTCCCTCCTCATGGATGATTGCTCCTTGGATATTTAATGTCGTTTTTACGATTCATGCACTTACTCTTTTCCCTCCTTTTGCTGATGGGAAGCGCATGCTGGAAGCGGGAATAGCTATGAGACTACACAAGAAACTTGCTGTTCGAAAGGATGAATCTGTATGAGTAAAAAAAATAGAAAGAAAAAATACCCATTAGTTGCCTTTATCTCAGGTTCTCTTATTCTATTTGTTTTGATGATCACCTTCTTCTTTGTTTATGGTGCTGTGGGTGGGATCGAAGGTTGGCCTCCCCTCCAGTTGCACTTGGGCAGTATAGTCATTTTTGAGACGGTGATGCAAGCAGATGGTTCATTTCAAATGCAGTTTGGATTAGGAATTGTTCTGGTGGCGCTTCTGGGTGGGGCTCTTAATGCGCTCTTATCCTTCTTCTTAAACCGCTAAGTATGAACAAACATTAAAACAGGTGAGAAGACCATACTTCTCACCTGTTTTATTTCGATTTCATTACATTTTTATCCCTCATATTACATTTAATTTACATTGATATGACAAATTGTCACCTTTATAATAAACTTGTAAGCTCATGACCGTCGCAAGCGAAGTGACATCTTGTTTTTGAAACAGGCAAAGTCGAGGCTAAAAGTAAATGTGACAAATCAAATACAGCTTTATAAGCAGTAATCGATCCTGAAACCCTCGACGAATAAACCTCGAAGGTCGAAAGGAGATTATAAGATGAAATTTATTTATAAATTAGGATTATTGGCAATTGGGTTTGCCATGTTAGCCACTCTACTGATACCACTTAATGCGAAGGCAAATGCACCACAAACATTACAGATGCATAGCCAAAACGGTGATGTTTGGGATTTGCAGTATAGATTAAATCAGATGGGATATTATACAAGTGAACTTGATGGGGTTTTTGGATATCATACCAAACGTGCTGTTATGCAGTTTCAAGAGGACTTAGACTTGGCAGTAGATGGTATTGTTGGTACACAGACGTGGAAATCGATAAAAGCCAATAGCTACTCTAAAGCTGAGGTGACCCACCTGGCACGTGCCGTTTATGCGGAATCACGCGGTGAGCCTTATGAAGGGCAAGTGGCAGTTGCCGCCGTCATCTTGAATCGTATCGAATCGAAGGATTTCCCTAATTCTGTTGCAGGAATCGTATTTGAAGAGCATGCTTTTGAATCTGTATCCAACGGAACATTTTGGGATGAACCAAATGCAACTGCATATAAAGCAGTAGACGATGCACTTAATGGTTGGGATCCATCGCTGGAAGCATTGTTTTTCTATAATCCAGATACTGCTTCGTCCACGTGGATTCGCTCTCGTGAACAGACGGTGAAAATCGGAAGACATGTATTTGCAGAATAGACTTTGCATAGCCTGCCCCACTGGGGTAGGCTTTTATGTATCGTATGACATTAGGCCAATAGGTGACTTAAACCACATTAGGTGCAAATAAACTAATGATTGTAGTGATGGGATTGCCCCTTCTATGTCATCCTAAGAATAAAGGAGGGAATAAGTACAGTGACTCGTAAAAGAAAACGCAGATCTCTATTAGTTCCTGCGGCGGAAGCAGGAATGGAGCAATTAAAAACAGAAATCATGCAAAAACAGCTGGGTAGAGGACATGTAAGTCCGGAACAGATGAAATTGGAGATCGCAAAAGAATTACACGTACCTATGCAAGTAGGATATAATGGAGAGCTGAAGGCTAAACAAACAGGTAAAGTAGGCGGACAGATCGGTGGGGCGATGGTTAAAGAATTGGTTCAGCGTGGATTAAATCAATGGAGACATCAGCGTAATTAAACTCGTTACAGGATAACAATGAAATGTATGAAGCAAATGCTTTGCTGGTTTTCGGTATCGATTTGAATTTTGTATAAATGTTCTTTTAAGATAATATAGGGCTACTCACTATTCACTGTGAAATCTGTCATAATGAGTTCAGAAGTACTTCACGAGGAGGAAGGTTGAAATGGAGCGCGTCATTATACTATCAATGGGCTTTGGCACTGGACATAACGCGGCCGCAAAGGCGCTACAAACTGAATTTGAAAGTGTGCCTGATGTCACTGCCGAAGTGGTAGACCTGTTGGAGTTTACTCCTAGCTCCTTTCATCCTTTTTTACAATCAGGGTACCATCATATGTTGAAGAAATTCCCTAATTTCTACCACACACTATATGACTGGACTCAACAGTCGCGCGTATTTCGATATGTGTCAGCTGAATTTATTGATAAAGTGGGATGGATGTTGCGACCTAAGATGAAGCAGTTGCATCAGTCGATTCGGCCTACTCGAATCGTGACCACACATCCCTTTGCGCTTGCGATGTTACCGAGCAAGTGGAATAAATATTATTATACAGTGGGAGTGCTTACCGATTACGATTTGCATCCCCTATGGATGGCACAAGCTCCAGACTATTTATGTACTCCCAAGGGAATTTCGCTAGATGAGCGGTTGCGTGAAAAGATACAGTGGCACTATGGTTGTAAAATGGTGGAAACAGGGATTCCTGTCCACCGTAATTTTATCCAATCCGCTTGCCCAACCGAAGTACGCTCCCAATTACATCTATCCACCGCACAGCCGGTGGTTTTAGTCATGGGTGGAGGGATGGGGATGGGGCCAATGATGGAATTAGTAAATGAGCTTAAAGACCTACCTACTATGCAATTAGTGGTGATGACGGGACAAAATCAAGCGTTGCATGAACGATTATCTAAAGAATATGCTCATCTCCCTATCCGAGTGGAAGCATACCGGAAAGATATGGATTTATGGATGGAGGCAGCTGATCTACTTATTACCAAACCGGGTGGTATTACTGTGTCAGAAGCGATAGCAAAACGTCTACCAATGCTGTTGTACGAACCACTTCCAGGACAAGAAGAGGCGAACCAGCGTTACCTTGTACAACAAGGAGTGGCAGAGATCACTTCACAAGCCCGTGTGCGTGAACAAGTATTACGGTATTTGCAGCAACCCGAGGCCTTGATGTCGATTCATTATCGCCTCCAACGACTACAATCTGATGATGCTGCCAAACAAATCGTCCATCTAACCTTGTCACGTGCAAAAACAAGAGCAGGACGCATATCTTAACGATAGAGCAGATAGGAGGACGTTATATGAAGTTAGTCACCTATGAGATGAAGGAGCAGGATCTGATGATTCAAGCAGAACCTGTTTGTGGGAGAGTAGGATGGATTGAAGCAGACTATGTGGTAGATATAAGCTTTGCGCAAGAGTGGGCCACCTTTGCACAAGGGCTGCCATTAACCTTAACTTTACCGTCGGAAATGATTCCTTTACTGCAGTTAGAAGAACGAGGTAGAGTGGAGTTAGAGCGGGTGTATGAAGCAACCCAGGGTTTTGACGTTCGTGAGTTAACTGTGGAAGGGGAGCCGATTGCTCTCTCACTAGACGAGGTGGAGCTTAGTGCTCCTTTGCCCAACCCGGCTGGATTTCGTGATTTTTATGCCTTTGAGCAACATGTGAAAACATCGAGGGCGAAGCGAGAGTTAGAGATGATTGCCGAATGGTACCAAATTCCTGTCTTTTATTTTTCAAATCATCGTTCTATTCTGGGTCCATATCAGCCCCTTCCCTATCCCCAGGGCACAAAAGCACTCGATTATGAGTTGGAGATTGGTTGTGTGATCGGGAAGCGCGGGAAGAATATTAAGCGTACCGATGCGCACTCATATATAGCGGGATTTTGTATTGTAAATGATTGGAGTGCAAGGGATGTGCAACGGCAAGAGATGAAAGTAGGATTAGGGCCCGCTAAGGGAAAGGATTTTGCAACTTCCATTGGACCCTATTTAGTAACATTAGATGAAGTGGAAGAAAAACGAAGCGGTGAGCACTGGAATTTGCAGATGGAGGCACGGATTAACGGGTCTACTTTATCCAGAGGGAATGTTAAAGACTTATACTGGTCTTTTGCTCAAATGATTGAACGCGCTTCAATCGATTGTGAATTGATACCAGGTGATTTAATCGGTTCAGGGACAGTAGGAACAGGCTGTATTCTTGAGTTAGGAACAGAAGTTCATCCATGGATTTCCCCAGGTGATATTGTTGAACTGGAGATAGAAAAGCTAGGTGTATTAAAAACCGAAGTCGTTTAGTACGTACGAATAGGTAAACCTCTTCTGAAAATAAGGGGAGGTTTTTTCTTTTTGCAAAGGGATTGTGTACAATGTGAACATAAGAAAGGAAAGAAAAAGGCTCACTTTCATATAGGTGGGCATATGGTAGAGAAGAAAGGATTTTATATTATGGCACATGAGGGAACGCATATTCAGCTCAAGCCGCAACAAGTGATACGACTGCCCATTAAGAGAATGGGGATTAATGGCGAAGGCGTAGGCTTTTATCAACGACAAGTTGTTTTTGTAGAAGGAGCGATCCCGGGTGAACATGTACTTGCCCGTGTACAAGAAGTGAAGCGCCAGTTTGTACGTGCTTCGCTACTGAAGATCATCAAGCGATCTCCAGCGCGCATCAATCCCCCTTGTCCTGTCTATGACGAGTGTGGTGGTTGTCAGTTACAGCATATGAGTTATGAGAAACAACTAGTTGAGAAGCGAGAATTAGTGAAGGAAGCATTTAGTCGCTATACACGTATACGAAATCTTCCCCTTGAAGAAACAGTAGGTATGAACGCCCCCTGGGCATATCGAAACAAAGCACAGTTGCCACTACAAAAAGTGGGAGATCGGGTAGCGATGGGAATGTACTCCGCCCAGTCTCATCGGTTGGTAGAGATTGGGGATTGCGGTGTCCAACACGAACAGGTGAACAAGGTGTTAGAGTTGGCGCGCAGAGAACTGGAGAGCTTAGGTGTACCTATCTATCACGAAAAAAAACATAAAGGTGCCATTCGTCATCTGGTGGCGCGCGTGGGATTTACGACGGGAGAATTACAAGTAGTCGTAGTGAGTCGAACCTCAGATTTTCCTCAGCAGCAAGCGTTTATCTCACGCCTGATTACACAATTTCCCGCTATCACTAGTGTAGTGCTTAATGTGAATCCGATCAAAACATCACGCATTTTTGGGACAGAAAGCCGTGTGCTCTGGGGTAAAGAGAAAATTGAAGAGAAGTTAGGGGATCTTACTTTCCGCCTATCTGCCTTATCCTTTTTTCAGCTTAATCCTCAACAGACGGTACAGCTTTACAGGCAGGTAGAGAGGGTGGCCAATCTGCAAGGCGCGGAGACGGTAATTGACGCCTATTGTGGTGCAGGAACGATTGGATTATGGTTAGCCGCTTCGGCTGAGCGTGTCATAGGGATGGATACGACGAAAGAAGCGATTGTCGATGCGAATGAAAATGCACAGCATAATGGCATCACCAACGTAGAGTACCATGTGGGAGCAGCAGAAAAATTAATTCCGAAGTGGATGAAAGCGGGGTTGCAGCCAGACGTAATCGTTGTTGATCCGCCGCGAACGGGGCTGGGTGAGCCATTACGAACAGCACTAGTGCAGTCACCAATCCCTCGTCTTATCTATGTTTCATGTAATCCCTCAACATTGGCAAAAGACTGTGCAGAATTGGTCCGAGCTGGGTATCGAGTCAAACAGGTAATCCCAGTTGATTTATTCCCACAGACGGCACATGTAGAGGCCGTTTGTCTGTTGGAGGCAGGAAGATGAAAAAGATATTTTACGATGGAGTCTTTTCGGGGGAGAAAGAAGGTCAGACACCACTAGAAGCACTTTATGTGGAAGAGGGAACAATACGTGATCGAGGATCGAGTGCTGACATGTTGCTTCAACACGGACGTGCTGATGTAGCACGTGTAGATCTAGAGGGAGGGTTTTTTTACCCCGGTTTGATGGATAGCCATATGCATCTAGCAGCTCAAGGAAAAAAGATGTCCTTTCTTGATTTATCGGGAGCACGCACGAAGGAAGAAATGCTGTATTTGCTTAAGAGAAGGGTGGAGCAGACAGATCGTGGGGAATGGGTGATTGCCATCCAATGGGATGAAAACCGTCTTTTGGAAGGTAAGCCTCCTTCACTGCAAGAACTGGACGAGGTTGCCCCAGCTCACCCGCTGTTTTTGCTTCGCTCATGTTACCATATCTCTTTAGCCAACACGGAAGCATTTCGACGTGCTGGCATCCGTGAAGGTACCCCTGACCCTGAGGAGGGGTCGTGGGGGCGAGACATCGCTGGGCGCTTTGATGGTTGGGTGTATGAAAATGCGTCTCTTCCTTTTTATCGAGCGCAACCTCAGTTATCTTACGAGGAGCGTAAAGAGTGTGTGCGCCGTGCCATGAAACTTGCTCTTCAATATGGTTTGACGGGTGTGCATACGGATGATTTGCGAGAGATTGGCAGTCTCTCCGATTTGATACGTATCTATCGTGAGTTGGGTGAGGAAGGCTGGAAATTACGTTCTCACCATCTTGTTTACTATCCTTACTTGAAAGAGATGCGAGATGAAGGCATTCCCCCTTGCTATGGAGATGAGTATTTTCGATTGGGTGCTGTTAAACTGTTTGCTGATGGGGCAATTGGGGGGCGTACCGCTTGGTTATCATCTCCTTACTCTGATGACCCTAGTAAAGTAGGGATGGCGATTCGTACAGAGGAGAAGTGGGAACATTTGATGCAAGAAATCCGTCAATCCAACCTGCCCATTGCCGTTCATGCGATTGGAGATGCGGCGGCGGAGCAAGTGATTCGGATGGTGGAAAAATACCCTTTGTCTCGTACGGATGTTCCTTTGCCGGATCGTTTAATACATGGGCAAGTACTCCGTCCGGATTTGCTTGGTCGTCTACGTGAGCTTCCTCTCGTGGTGGATATTCAACCTTCATTTGTTTTAAGTGATTTTCCTTGGGTAGAAAAGCGACTGGGTAAAGAGCGTCTTCTTTATGCATATGCATGGAAGACAATGTTAAAACATGGCTTAACCGTAGCGGGAGGAAGTGACGCTCCCATTGAATCCATGCATCCACTCATAGGGATGCAGGCGGCAGTGATGCGTCGCCCTCCTGAAGAGAGGAACCATGAAGGGTATCAGCCGCAAGAATGTCTTACAGTAGAAGAAGCCCTTTCTTTGTATACCCGTGGAAGTGCACTGGCTGTAGGCGAAGGGAAACGAAGTGGATCCCTGGAGAGAGGGATGCGTGCAGATATAAGCGTATATGATCGCTCGCTTAAGGAGACACCTCCTGATCAGTGGGGAGGAATAGCTACCCGTATGACCATCATCGGTGGTGAGATTCAATATAAAGAATGAACCGGTTCCCGGTTCTTTTTTTTGTTTTTTTCTCATACGATACCAGCGAGGTGATTAAAGACCATGGCTGTGATTCCGACGAATAGTGAGCAAACCAGGTTGTTGGCTCGTTTAATGCGAGCAGAGGCCGAGGGTGATGGAGAGATGGGAATGCTCCTAGTGGGTAATGTCGGGGTGAACCGTGTCCTGGCTGACTGCTTGGACTTCGATGATATTCGTACGATTGAACAGATGGTGTATCAAAGCCCTGGTGGGTTTGAAGCGGTACAAAAATCCTATTTTTATCAAAAAGCAAGGGAGAGAGATGTGCGTTTAGCTGAGAAAGTGATAAGAGGGTTACAGTATCGTCCGGCGGAAATTTCTCTTTGGTTTTATCGCCCAGCAGGGGATTGCCCTCCTACGTGGTATGGGCAGATAAATAGTGGACGCTACAAATCTCATTGTTTTTTTATTCCGACTTATCAAGAATGTCCTAATGTATATACGCGCTAAAAGGAGGTGAATAACATGTATTGGAATCCGTATGCATCAACCTATGGGCGTCCACCGGGGTCTGTCTATCCGGAGCAAACGGCTATGTTTCAAGCAAAAACCTCCCAACGAGGGGGGACGCAACTCTACACAGAAGATGTGATGAGAGCGAACATTGGCAAGTTGATTACGGTTTACTTAACGTTTGAAAACAATCCACAGTGGCCTTCTAAGGTGTTTACAGGAACACTGCGTGAAGCAGGACGGGATTTTATTTTGATTCGTGATCAACAATCGGGGAAAGATGTTCTGCTTATGAATATTGATATTGATTACTATGTATTTGATAATCAGCCTGCCAATTTGGCTGGGAATCGGCAGCATCAGGGCTAAATGAATAGGGGACGAGATCGTCCCCTATATGTTGCAATCTCAAGAGGATGATTATTCCGTAAACAGGTATGCTAGGGCATCAATCGCTTGCTGTGGGCTTTCTACGACGAGTTGTGCCCGCTGTGTCAGCTCTTTGAGAGGGTGAATCAGATTTTCTGGTCGAATGATGATGAGAGGCTTGCCAGCCTCTAGGGCCAATGCTGCATCCATGGCCGTATTCCACTGTCGATATTGATCACCAAACAAAGCGACTACTACATCTGATTTTTGTAACCAGACACGTGTGCGTAGATTATTAATCTCAGAAGCGGCTTGATCGCGGAATTCTTTCGTAGGCTGTTTTCCTTTGATTTTTTCCCCGATGTCGTCAGACAGGTCATGGTCTTCTTGAGGCCCCTTGAAATGAATAGGAAGGCCTCTTTCTTGTGTTTGTTGCCGAAAGAGTTCGCGCCAATCATCATGAATTTGTCCCGCTAGATAGACGGTTAATGAATGCATTGTGAGGCTCCTCTCTGTACCCAATTTGTATAGACACGCCTTCATTATATAAGCAAGTTCCTCAATTCGCAAAAAAAACAAGCGATAACGGTGACACTTTTCTGGTTGGCAGAATATCAAAGATATAGAAGCATTCGTTTGAATTCGAATAGAGGAGCCAGATGCCATGAAGGATTTTGATCAGATTGCACATCAGCTTCGTACTAAAGATCCGAGTGAAATCCTAGCATGGAGCATAAAAGAGTATGGAGACTCGATAACATTAGCATCCAGCTTTGGTGCAGAAGACGTTGTTTTAATAGATAAACTAGCTAGAATACGTTCGGATATTGATATTTTTTACTTGGATACGGGTTTGCTTTTTCCACAGACATATAAAACGAGAGATGAGTTAGCACGCCGCTACAATCTTACATTTATTCGAGTAGTACCGCGTTGGACCGTGGATGAACAGGAGAAAGAGAAGGGGGCGGCTTTATGGAAGCGTGATCCTAATCAGTGCTGTCATATTCGCAAAGTAGAACCTTTGCAAAAGGTGCTTAGTCATTATAAAGCATGGATTACTGGCATACGGAGGGAGCAATCTCCAACGCGTGCCCATACACAAGTAGTGGAGTGGGACGATACATTTTCTATTTGTAAATTAAATCCATTAGCTTTTTGGAAAAAGGAAGAAGTATGGGATTATATTCATAAAAATAAAGTGCCTTATAATCCGTTACATGACCAGGACTATCCTAGTATAGGTTGCATTCCGTGTACACGTGCTGTAAAACCTGGTGAAGATCCACGTGCGGGGAGATGGTCGGGATCCGCTAAAACAGAGTGTGGACTCCATCGGAACAGGGATCAGAAATGATGGCGCTCTGGATTATCATAACCGGTTTTTTAGTTGGTTTGTTGGTGGGCTTGACCGGTATGGGTGGGGCGCTTTTGATGACACCGTTACTCATATTAATATACGGTTTTTCGCCGACCATGGCTGTAGGGACTGATTTGGTCTATGCGGCAGTGACGAAAGCAGCCGGTGCTTTACAACATTTTAAGCAGAAAACGGTGGATTGGGATGTTGTAAAAAAGTTGGCATTGGGAAGTATCCCAGGAGGCATCATCGGAGTCATCCTGATCGGTTTTTTACATCAATCGCCCGCCTTTTCGTTTGATCTCATATTAAAGAAATTTCTCGGGATCATTTTTATTCTCTTTGCTGTTATGATGCTAGTGCGCCTCTTGTGGACGAGAGAGAAAGCAGAAGGAAAGCTTGTTAAGAATCGTTCACTGAAACGCGTAGGATTTCTCGGAGGGTTGTTAGTCGGGATTACATCAGTGGGGAGTGGCTCACTCTTTATCCTCTTTTTGATGTCGCGTACGAGCTTATCTGCGGCTTTGTTGGTGGGAACAGATGTAGTGCATGCTTTTTTTCTTACACTTTCTACAGGGATGCTCCATGCAACGTTTGGGAATGTAGATTGGGTGTTTGTCAGTTATTTATTAATGGGATCCATCCCAGGTATTTTGTTAGGTGGACGGCTTACTCTACATGTCCCGGATAAATTATTGCGAGGGTTTATTATTTGTATTTTATTGGCGACAGGCGTGATGATGTTGTAAGCATATGAGGTAAAGGGATGCTCTACTGCTGTACGAAGTGAAGTGTCAGCTGTACTAGACAGGGGGATGATTGGTGGTACAAGAGCGAATATCCCCGCATGGGGGAATATTGGTTAACCAAGTGGTTGACGGCAGGTTGCGTGCACAGTGGTTAAAGCAGGCACCTAGTATGAAGCGGCTGATTATTGGAGAGGAGTCCCTTTCAGATCTGGAGTGTATCGCGACGGGTATCTTTTCACCACTACAAGGCTTTTTGGGGGAAGAAGATTATCGGCGAGTCTGCCGTGAGATGCGCCTGGCTGATGGGACTGTTTGGAGCATCCCGATCACCTTACCTGTTCCTGAGCGTGAAGGGGAGAAGATGCAAACAGGGGAGTGGCTGGCTCTCACCTCTCCAAGTGGCACTATCTATGCGGTCATGGCAATAACCAGTCTGTTTCGGCGTAGTCTACAAGCGGAAGCAAAGGCAATTTATCAGACAGAAGATGCGAAACACCCGGGGGTGGCTAAGTTATATTCATCTTCTCCCGTGTGTGTAGGTGGTCCGATTCAGTTATTGCAACGTCCCCCACAAGGCTTTCCTCAGCATCACTTAACTCCTCTGCAAACACGCCGTCTGTTTGCAGAGCGAGGGTGGAAGCGCATAGTAGGCTTTCAAACACGTAATCCGGTTCATCGTGCGCATGAATATATCCAAAAAGCAGCACTAGAGACGGTGGATGGCCTCTTTCTTAATCCTTTGGTGGGAAGCACGAAGGCGGGGGATATTTCTGCCGAAGTGAGAATGCGTAGCTACGAGAAGATCCTCTCCCTCTATTACCCACATCATCGTGTATGTTTGGGGATTTATCCTGCGGCGATGCGTTACGCTGGCCCACGTGAAGCGATTTTACACGCGCTCGCACGTAAAAACTATGGGTGTACCCACTTTATTGTGGGTCGGGATCACGCAGGTGTAGGGGATTATTATGGCACGTATGATGCACAGACAATATTCTCGCAATTTTCTGCTGACGAAATAGGAATAACACCTCTCTGCTTTGAACACAGCTTTTATTGTAAACGTTGTGAAGGGATGGCCTCCTATAAAACATGTCCGCATAGTGCACAGCATCATGTGCTACTCTCAGGCACGAAAGTACGAGAAATGTTAGCGGAGGGTAAAGCCCCTCCCTCTCAATTCTCTCGTCCTGAGGTGGTGCAGATATTGATGGAGGGAATGAAGGAATCGAAGGATCAGACTTAGTGAATCTCGATCAAAAAGAAGAGGCGACCTTCTTCAATGAAGGGAAATCGCCTCTTCTTTTAGTCTGAATTAAAAAATCTTCATTCTAGGATAGATCCGGTTATTTGTTTTTGGCATATAGGTAGTTATAGCGAGAGCCGTGGATCAACTCATCAGTCAGGATAGAGAATACCATATTTTTATATACCACACCAGGAACAGTGAAATATAGTTTGCGGTACTTTCGTACAGCGTCACTCTCCCCCATAATGGCTTGACTAAGTCCATCTAAGTAGCTTCGGGGAGCTTGGAAAGGTGTCTCTGTTTCCTTTTGAACGGGTTGTTGCATCGTTAAACCGTAATAGATTTGTCGAAACATCTTGCGATGACGACGTTCATCATCACGAATCCCAGTAATAATGGTACGATCTTCTTCGTCAGGAGCTTTGGTTAGCAGGTAATCATAAAACATTTCATCCTGTTGTTCTCCCTGAATCCCCTCCATCAGTAGCTCCAATGCTTTTGTAACATCGGTTTCATAAATGAGCTCATCTGGTAGGGGAGTGGAGAGATGTTTCCATGGAGAGTAGGGTACTCCTTGAGTCGGTTGAACCTGAGGTGGATAACCGTAGTGATACTGTGAATAATACGCGTGTGGTGGGTATTGCCAGTACATATTGTCGGCCTCCTCTTCTTCTCTTATTCCTCCCCTATCTTTATGTGCGCATTAGTAAAGAAATGCGCTCCCTTAAGTAGATCTTGAGATTTTCTTGTTAGGATGTGAAGATCAGAAGTATAGGTTGAGAGAGAGCAGTAGTGAAGAGAGGAGAGAATATGGAATGAGAAGGAAGAGTTGGATTCAAGCTGATGGTGTGACGAAAATATATGGGGAGAAGGGACAAGCTTTTTGGTTCGCATGCCCCGATTCTCTCATTTAGAAAAATTGTCGTAGCCACTCTTTCATATTCCCAAACTCATCATAAGCACTAAAAATAAAACTTAAGAGAAGGAAGATACAAGGGATGATATAGAGGAAGGGACGCTCATAACTGAATGTCCATTGGGTAAAAAAGGTGAGGAGAAGTCCGATTGTAAGAGAAGTATATGCAAACGTTCGATTCATGGTAGATACCCCCTTTTTGATATTGCTTATACTTATGTGGTTCGTGATCTGATCCCGTATGAATGATTTTTTTGAGCGACGTTTTTCGTATATTCTTAATTTCCTTGTGATCAATAGTTTCTACAATAATTCCACCGATTCCCCCTGATTTCTTCCAAAAAAAGAGGATGCTTAAGGGGATGGGTTGGTGGGAATAGAAGATATAACGAGGAAAGAAACACGACTTTATGAGGATAAAAGCGGAGGAGGTATTCCATGTTAACGAAGGAAAACTTGATTCAAGGAAATTGGATCAAAACCGAAGAGAGGATGGCAGTAACTAATCCTGCGAATAAAGAAGTGATCGGATATGTACCACAGGCGGGAACCCTAGAAGCAGAGCGAGCCGTGACAGCTGCACACGAAGCTTTTCCGGCATGGGCGGCGCGTACAGCGGAGGAGCGCAGTCAACTGCTATATCGCTGGTACCAGCTAATTGAGACAAATAAAGAGCAGCTTGCGCGTATGATGACGATGGAACAAGGGAAACCCTTGCAGGAGGCGCGCGGAGAGATTGATTATGCGAACAATTATATTTTATGGTACGCCGAAGAGGCGAAGCGTCTCTATGGAGAAAGCATTCCCGCATCTTCAACCGCGAAGCGAATCTTTGTCAAAAAAGAGCCGGTGGGGGTGGTGGCTGCTATCACCCCATGGAATTTCCCGGCGGCAATGATTACAAGGAAAGTAGCTCCTGCATTGGCCGCAGGATGTACGGTAGTGACAAAACCAGCGAGTGAAACCCCATTTACAGCGATTCTCCTGATGGAGTTGGCGCAAGAAGCAGGCATGCCCGCAGGGGTAATCAATTTGGTGACGGGGGATGCACAGACGATCGTAGGTGCGTGGCAAGCAGACCAACGCGTTAAAAAGCTGACCTTCACCGGCTCCACTCCCGTAGGGAAACAGCTTATGCAGGATGCAGCGGGAACCATGAAACGACTCTCACTTGAGTTGGGTGGGCACGCTCCTTTCATCGTGACGAAAAATGCTGATCTTGAGCGTGCGGTAGAGGGAGCGATCATCTCTAAATTTCGCAATGCAGGACAAACTTGTATTTGTAGTAATCGTATGTACATCGATGAGGAAATTGCAGATCGCTTCATTGAGCGTTTTACAGAAAAGGTATCTACTCTGGTTGTCGGTGATGGTCTACACGACGGGGTTGATATCGGGCCCCTCATCAATAAAGCTGCGCTTAATAAGGTGAAGGAGCATATTGATGACGCCAAAAAGCGGGGAGCTACCCTGGTGATGGGTGGGGAAATGATTATGGAAGATCAGGGTTATTTTATGACGCCTGCTGTTTTAACGGGTGTAACCGATGAAATGTTATGCATGCAAGAGGAAACTTTTGGTCCACTTGCTCCGATCACCACATTCCGGACTGTAGAGGAAGCGCTTAAGCGTGCGAATCATAGTCCATTTGGCCTGGCAGCTTATGCATACAGCAACGATATTGCAGAAGCGATGCAATTGGCAGATGGCTTGCAGTACGGCGTGATTGGACTAAATGATGGGGCTCCGTCTGCGGCACAAGCGCCGTTTGGTGGTTTTAAGGAGAGCGGGTATGGTCGTGAAGGTAGTCACCATGGAATTGAGTCGTACGTAGAGGTGAAATATATTTCGCTCGGTGGATTGGGTTAGAGGAGACGGCAAGCTTTTTTTCATGATGTATATAGTAGCGGCAGACTTCACATATTATTTGAGAACTCATGTTCTAATAGAACCTGTGTTCGTGTATAATAGATGTTGAGGTGATGGAGATGAGCCGTGTATTGGAGCGAGGAAATAAGATGTGGGAGGGTCACCGTATGATCCTTCCCGAGCATGTGGATCATTTGCACGAACAAAACCGAGCAGCGAAGAAGTATCAAGCTCCTGATTTATCTGAAGATGCTATCCGTGAGATTGGATTTGCGATTGAAAAATCAATGGTGGAGCTGATCCCAGTACTGGTGCAGTGTGCAGGTAAATATGGAATTGAGAGTTATGAGGGTGTTATTACGAGCATTAATGCGATTGATCGTTATATTAGGCTTCAGGGAGCTGACCATACTGAACATATCTCCTTTCAAACAATTGTAAATGTGGAAACAAGGGAATGAAATAGATTCTGTTTATATCTTTGCAAGCGGGAAAACCTCTGGCTTTAGCTATGGGGATGAAAGCGAGTGTCGGACAAGGGAGGGTTCATCTCTTTCTTGCACAAGTCCGACCAACCCCGTATATATATAGTGACAAAGGGGTCTTTAATCACTTTCTAGCAAAGTGGAATGAAGCCTATAAAATAACGGAAAAGGGACTCTCCTATCCCGCCTGCTCGCGTCAATTAACGCAATTGAAAAAAGAGTAGGGAGTGGACATGTCCAGAATGTCACGCTCATCATGATCGAGACATTAACGCCTCCCTGAACATCTTGAAAGAAGGACTGCGATTAACTGCGGTCGGGCAGACCGTCTAAGCTTGGAGTCGATCCTGTCACTAGACGGGAGTTCCCAAGAATCCCCTGCATTCATGCATGGGGAGTGTCAAATAAATCCTAAGCGATAGTAAATGCAAAGAATAGACCAAAGTAGCAAAATATACTATGATAGTGGGTAGATTAGTAGTGGAGGAATGTGAATCATGGATAATCAACATTACGTAGGCTCAGAGCACGTAGCTAGCTCTGGGTTGATGACCCGTGTCTTTGCTTGGATGTTTGCAGGTTTGGCGCTAACAGCGATCATCTCCTTCTTTGTTCTGGCAGACGGAGGGATGATTACCTACTTTGAACAAAATATGATGGTCTTTTATGGGCTTTTGATTGGCGAGTTAATTCTAGTCTTCTTCTTGGCGGCGCGCGTACATAAGATGTCTGTAGCGACTGCTAGCTTTTTCTTTTTCTTCTATGCGGCACTTAATGGCTTTACCTTAAGTCCACTTCTTAGTATCTACAATGTTGGTTCGATCGGGGTCGTCTTTGCTATTACAGCAGGGATGTTTGGTTCCATGGCGCTATACGGTTATGTAACCAAGCGAGACTTGTCTAAGTTAGGTAGTATTTTGTTTATGGCGTTGATTGGTCTTATTATTGCTAGTATCGCCAATATTTTTATGAATAGCGGTGTTTTGTACTGGGTGATATCGTACGTAGGCGTATTAATCTTTTGTGGCTTAACAGCATTTGATGTACAGAAGATTAAACGCATGGAAGCGATCTCGATGGATGAAGATAACCATGCAAAAGCGGCCATCATGGGCGCTCTGGCGCTGTACCTCGACTTTATCAATATGTTTATCTTCCTGTTACGGATTTTCGGTAACAGAGATTAATTTGATTTTACTAATTACGAGTAATCTCCATTCTCAATCGAGGGAATGGAGATTTTTTTGGAATGGGTGTATGAAATAATGATCATCAGTGAGTGCTAAGGAATATGAAGTAAGGTTTAAAATACGGGGTATGTTCCGCTTGGAACAAGGATGCGGACAATTATCTAAACTTAGATTATTCCTCACGTTTATATGATTATGATACCAGTAGCATAAGATTATTTCTACATAAAGAAATAGTTAGGCGGAAAATATGGGTGACACTACCAAGAATAACGAATATAATATGGATTGTATTCGAATTTATTAGCCATGAATATAGGAGGGTGAAAAAGTGATTCGCAAGGGGTATTACTGCTTTTTTATGTTTATTCTATTAACTGGATGCTCGACGTTACTAAATGGTGGACAGGCAAATACAACGAAGGATAGTGCTGAATCAATGGGTGTAGAAATAGAAGTGGCAACCGATGCTAAAAGCATGATCGAAGCGGGTCCTGGTAAATATGTTGGGCGCAATTTTGATCAGGGGAAAATCGAACAGGAACTACTCAAGTTTCCAGAAGGAACAGAAACTAAAGAAGCGTATAGTCGGTTAGTTTCGCTTATGGCGGAAGATTATATTATGATAGATAAAGAGATTGATGAATTTGATCCATCCATAACCACCAATATAACAAAACCAGGTGGAGTAAATAATCCCGAAGTAAAAGTAGCGCAAAAGATGCAAGTGGAAATTTTATTAGATACGAGTGGGAGTATGGCACAAACAGTGCATGGCAAACGCAAGATGGACATGGCAAAAGCATCGATTGAGAAGTTTGTCTCTTCTCTACCGCAAGGAGTGGAGGTAGGGTTACGGATTTACGGACACAAAGGAAGCAACAGAGACAGCGATAAATCCCTCTCCTGTAATAGTAACGAAATGGTATATGGGATGAAAGAGTATGATGGCAAATCTTTTGGCAAAGCTTTAGATTTGGCAAAGCCTGTGGGATGGACTCCCCTAGCGAAAGCGATTCAATCAGCAAAAAGTGACTTTAGCGATGGTAACGCGCAAAATGTTGTTTATATCGTGAGCGATGGCGTTGAGACCTGTGATGGAGACCCAGTGGCAGCTGCTAAATCCTTACATGAATCTAATATTGAAGCTGTAGTGAATATTATTGGATTAGATATGGATAACAAAGGACAAGTACAACTAAAGGAAGTAGCTTTTGCAGGTGGTGGGAAGTACATCGAGGCAGACAATGAAGAGGATATGCAGCGTTACTTCGATAAAGAATATGAACGCTTAAAAAAAGCATGGAGCGACTGGCGACAAATGAGTGAGAAGCAGGTGGATAGTGGTGATACAGATAATCAATTAGGGTTAGATAAATTAATTAAAAAAAAGGCACTTGGTTTAGTAGATAGTGAATATCAGCAATTTAAAGAAGCGATTTCTTTCCTAGCGGACAAGGGGAAAATTCAGAGTGAGTCAGGGGTATTACAGCAGGTATCAAATCGAAAACAGCTATTACGCAAGTACTTTATTGACCGTGACAACAAGATTGAGTCTTTATTGATAATGGAGGAGGAAGAGCGCTTAAAGGAGATTCAAGAGACAGAGAAGCAGCAGCAAGAAGAGCTAGATAAGAAAATAGGAAAAGGGGAGTAAAGGAACCTCTACATAGATAATTGGGTGGGAGAGAGTGATATATAATAATATAATCTGGAGCTTTGATAGGGGAAATCCCCTCCGTTATTTAGAATCGGAGGGGCTTATTTATATATTCAGGTTAATTCGTGCTCAGCTTCTCACCTTGATCTGTCTCTACTAAGAATTTCTTACCTTTAAGGGCGCCTTTTTTCACTTTGATGTAGACTCGAGCAGGCTCACTTTCTTTAGCTTCACGTTGGAAGACAAACCCACTGTCTTCTTTCATAGTGAGGACAACACGTACGGTAGAGTCATTAATTATTTCTATACCAAGGGGATCGATGATGTGTCCATAGTACTCTTTATCTGACAATTGGATGTGAAGAATATCGTACTCATCAAAATTAAATTTTTCAGATGAGTTCCCAGGGTGTTCGAACTCATTGAAATACCATATTCCCCCTGTTGACATATGAGGGAGGGCTTCGCTTAAAACCTCCTGTTTTTTATACCATACTTGATTTTTCACCGACTTTGCCTCTTGTGCCCCTTCTACAGCTTCATCTTCCACTGGTGTTGCCTCTTCTCCCGCTTCGTTGGCTTGTTTGCCCTCGTCTGCTTGAGACTCAATTAAAGCACAGCCACTAAGTAGGGCAAACACAAGAGGTAATAGTAATCCATAAGTTCGAACCTTACGAGCGATCATATAAAGTTCCTCCTTAAATTCTGAATAGTTCGTTAGTATAGTAAGCAGATCGATAGTGTGAACAGTATTAATTCTTACAATCTACTTATATCCATGATTATTATACCAGTAGCATAAGATTATTTCTACATAAAGAAATAGTTAGGGGAAAAATAAGGCTGAAACTACCATAGTATTAAAGAATAATAGATGACGCCTACTTATATTTTCTTTTGTTTTCCTTTAAATTTAATAGATTGCTCGTACGGGAAGGATTATTTAAATGAGGCAAGACGTTAACAAAGGAATATATAGAATAAATCCCCTTGTCAATGTGGCTAAACGTTTATTCTGTATACCAGAAGTGAAATGGCTATAGGCAATCTTTTTTGATGCAAAAGTTAAGTATAGTACCTCTGCGCCCAAACCCCTTTTCTATTGGTGAATATAGTTATGGTGAGGATGTTATTAAACGGAATCACTTGAAGGGGAGTTATAGATGAATTCAAACGTATTGTGTCCGCTTGTTTTTATACCAAGTGAAGGGAAACGAAGGGACGAGGTATACCATTTCTGGGCAGATGGAGACGGGTGCCGGTTTTACTTTTTCCGTGATCGTGTGGAGTTTTGCTTCTCAACTGATGAAGAGACAGCAACTTTATCCCTGCACTTTGTAAATGTACAGCCGCAGGCGGGCATGGAGATAAGCTCAACCGAACATCAAGTCATCTATAAAGAAGTATGGGAAGGCATCGACCTCATCTTTTCAGGGAATCAAGAGCAGCTAAAATACGACATAATTGTTCATCCAGGAGCATGTGTGGAACATATCTGTTTACGGTACGAAGGCGGAGAAGAAGTTTCACTGAGTGAAGAGGGTGACTTGTTTGTTCATATGCAAAATGGCGTTCTTCGGGAAGGAAAGCCAGTCAGCTTTCAATGGATGAAGAACGGAAGAGTATCCATTCCGACTCATTTTCAATTAAACAAAGACGATTCCATTGGATTTGCTATTGCTAATGAGATGTATGACCCAACGATGCTTCTTGTGATTGATCCTGTTGTTTTTTACTCCACTTATTTAGGAGGAACAGAAGCGGATATAGGGAATGGCATCACCGTTGATTCAAGCAGAAGTGCTTATGTGACGGGGGTAACGGATTCGGCCGATTTCCCGACGACTACAGGTGCTTTTCAAACGATAAACATGGGCGGCGGTGATGTTTTCGTCTCCAAGTTAAATGTAGCGGGCAGCTCCTTGGTTTACTCGACTCTCGTTGGAGGGACGGGTGGTGACATAGGGCGAAGTATTGCAGTAGATGCGACGGGAAATACGTATGTGACAGGACAAACATCTTCAACAAATTATCCTGTAACATCAGGCGCTTTCCAAACAGTTGCCTCAGTGCTAGCAGATGCATTTGTGACAAAATTAAATGCTACCGGAACTTCCCTACTCTATTCGACTTACTTAGGGGGAAGCGGGGATGATGATGATGGTTTTGGGATAGATGTTGATGATACCAACAATGCCTATGTGGCAGGAGAGACCAATTCAACCGATTTCCCCATCACGACGGGTGCGTTTCAGACAGTGAATGCAGGTACAGGAATCGATGCATTTATCACGAAATTAAACCCTGCGGGCACAGCGCTTGTCTACTCTACTTTTCTGGGTGGGACAGATAATGATAGAGGACGAGGGATCGTGATCAATGAGAGTAATCAAGCCTATGTGACAGGCTTAACAGATTCAACCAACTTCCCTACAACCACGGGTGCGTTTCAAACGGTGTTTGGTGGAGGTGGCGATGCGTTCATCACCAAGCTGAACACGACAGGATCTGCGTTGGTCTACTCTACGTATTTGGGAGGCTCTAATACGGATGCTGGAAACGCAATTGATTTGGACGGAGGCAATAATGCCTATGTGACTGGGAGGACTTTCTCCACGGATTTTCCCACAACCAATAATGCTTTCCAAACAATCTTTTCAGCAAGTACCGCGTCTGATGCGTTTGTCACCAAACTAAACCCAATAGGGAGTGCATTGATCTACTCCACTTTTCTCGGCGGACTGGGAGATGATATAGGGTTTGGAATTGGAGTCGATTCCTTTGGAGGCGCTTGGGTGACCGGGCAAACGAATTCGACGAACTTTCCCGTTACCTCTGATGCGTTTCAAGACAGCTTAGCAGGACTTATTGATGCTTTTGTTACGCAAATTAGCTTTTCCGGTCAAGGGATTTCCTTCTCTTCTTACCTAGGAGGCAGCTTTGAAGATGAGGGAAATGGTGTTGCGGTTGGTCCGCTAGAGGCTGCCTACCTTACGGGGCAAACTGCATCATTTAATTTTCCTGTTACCTCCGGAGCGATACAAACCATGAACCCATCCCCTGAGGTGGATAGCGCTTTTGTCACCAAAGTTGGACCACTCTCCTCGGTAGGCGCAACAGGACCTACAGGGCCAACGGGTGCAACCGGAGTGACGGGAGCAGCAGGGGCTCAGGGCGCACGTGGACCGAGAGGACGACGTGGACCAAGAGGTCCAAGAGGGCCACGTGGTATGGGTGGAGAAGGAGAGTTTGGAGGTTAAAACCTATCATACAAAAAAGCATCCGCTGTAGGGATGCTTTTTTGTATGATTTTTTGTTCAACTCCAGTTATAAGTGTATCTCTTATGAGACCTATCGCACTCTATAACTAATATTGGAAACTATTACGATTTTAAATCATATAATAGAGTAGATAGAAAGGAGGTAAAAGTGATGTCTACTCAGTTAGAAGCTCGCTTTTTTTCACCACCAACATTGTTTTCAGGTGTGGAACGAGATGGAACGGTGGTTGATATAAACGTTGTAGGAGATCTATTTTTCAATTCGCCTTCGGCTCTCACAACAGGTGGACCATTGGTTATTTCTTTTAGCATCAATGGCATCAATTATAGCTTTTTTTCTACTGATGGTGAGTTAACGGGTACGAAAACCAGCAGTGACATTCTTGTCTTATCTGGTTCAGGAACTTTAATTAACGTAGATACTGGGGAAGAAAATGATGCAGAGCTGGATTTTCTCCGAGCGCCGCTTCTGATAGATTCTGCAGGAAATGGTGTGATGCGGACGATTGCTTTAGATGAAGTTAGTGTATTTCGATTTATGATTACTGTACCGGATACAGTGGAGGATTTCCTTGTGCATGTGCGCAGAAATGCCGGGTCTACTACTATTGGTTTATTTAGAACCTATTAAAATATTTTATTCCACTATAAGTATAAAGTTGAAGAAAGGAGAGAAATGATGTCTGTCACTGAAAGAGCTCGCTTTTTTTCGCCACCAACGTCGTTTTCAGGAGTTAGTAATGGAAGTTCGGTTGATATAGCTGTTATAGGAGACCTATTTTATAGCTCTCCTTCAGGAACGGTAGTCGGGGGTCCGTTATTTATCAATTTTAACATTGGAGGAACCGATTATGTTTTTCGCTCTAATAATCGTCAGATATCCGGACAAGCAACCAACAGTGATATTTTAATTTTATCTGGCTTTGGAACCTTAATTAATATAGATACTAAGGAAGAAAATAGTGCAGAATTAGATTTTCTTAGAGCTCCTCTTAGTTTAAATGGGCAAGGAAGTGGTTCTATCAAAACAATAGCAGATGATCAAAGTAGCGTATTTCGTTTTTGCATCAAGGTACCTGCTACGGATCAACAGTTCCTTGTGTATGTACAAAAAAAACGGATCTACTACTATCGGCCAATTTACCGGCTGTTAGGAAGAATGATGATCATCATCTGGTATGATAGTAAACCACCACCTAATACTGGGTCGGTGGTTTACTATCTTTCTTCATGTAGGAACAAAGCTGGCTATTATGACTTAAAGGGAGAATCAACATATTTGTTGGTGAAAATTTTGAGGACATTAGATCATGATCAACATCTTCTATCCGATAAATGGCGACATACAGTATGTGTAGGGAAATCTAATTCCGCGTGGGAAATTATCTGGTGGGGGAATGTGTAGTGAACCAGTGTGTGCCTAGTTCGCTTAGTTTTGTATTGAGTAACAGGGGAGAGATACGGGATGGGAATTGCTATCGTGCAGATGGAGAGGGATGTCGATTCCTCTTTTACAGGGATTGCGTAGAATTTTGGTTGTCTACTACTGAAGGGGTAGAAAATCTCGTCCTTCAATTTGTTCACGCCAATCTACATGTGAACATGGAGTTAGATCAAAGGAAAGAGAAAGTCATCTATAAGCAGGTATGGGATGGTATTGATCTTATCTTTTCTAGTTTTGAGGGGCAGTTAAAGTATGATGTCATCGTGTATCCAGGTGCATCGGTCGAAGATATTCGTTTAAAGTATGTGGGCGGAAACGAAGTGTTACTTAACGAACAAGGTGAATTGTTAATTTATACAAACCAAGGTGTTTTACGTGAGGGAAAGCCTGTTAGCTTTCAATGGAGGAAGGAAGGAAAAAGAGATATTCCCACGAATTTTCAACTGCTCTCAGATGGATCGATTGGATTTGAAATTAAGATACAGGAATTCGATCCGAGTAGCGTTCTTATCATTGATCCTGTTGTCTTTTACTCTACTTACATAGGGGGATCTGATGATGATGAAGCTCTTAGTATTGCAGTCGATTCCATAGGAAATGCATATGTCACCGGTGAGACTGATTCCACTGATTTTCCAGTGACATCAGGTGCGTTTCAGTCGATGAATGCGGGTGGAGAGGATGTCTTTGTTAGTAAACTTAACGCAAATGGAAGTTCTCTTCTATATTCAACCTATCTAGGGGGAACTGAGGATGATATGGGGAACGGAATTGCGGTGGATGTTTTAAATAATGCCTATGTGACTGGAGAGACTGACTCTACTAATTTCCCTATTACGTCAGGTGCGTTTCAAACATTATTTACAGGGAATTCCATGGTGTTTGCCACAAAATTGAATGCATCAGGGACTTCTTTGGTGTACTCAACTTTTTTAGGTGGTAGTGGAAGCGATCAGGGCAATGGGGTTGATGTTGATGACAGCAACTTTGCGTATATAACCGGTCAGACTGACTCTACTGATTTCCCTGTGACGTCAGGTGCCTTTCAAGCAGTATTTGGTGGGATAATTGATGGTTTTATCACAAAACTAAACATTGCAGGCTCTATGTTGGTGTATTCTACCTTTCTGGGGGGGAGTGGGCCAGACGCTTCGAATGGCATTTCGGTTGATACATCTGGAAGTGCGTACGTGACAGGTATTACGGGATCTACTGATTTTCCTGTGACGTCTGGTGCCTTTCAAACGGTATATGGAGGATCCCTTGATGCTTATATCACTAAATTTAATCCTGCTGGTTCCTCGTTGGTGTACTCTACCTTTCTAGGCGGAAGTGATGGCGATGGTGGATTTGCTATTGACTTAGATGGTGCCAACAATGCTTATATAACTGGCAGTACTCGGTCCACCAATTTTCCGATAACCAAGATTGCTTTTCAAACCACTTTACCTGGTTCATCCGCTGCCTTGGTAACGAAGCTAAATTCGATGGGGAGTTCATTGATATTCTCTACCTATTTAGGTGGGAATTCCGATCAATTTGCAGTGGGCATTGCAGTGGACTCTTTTGGTTCCGCTTGGGTAACAGGGGCGACTACTTCCACTAATTTCCCCCTTACATCAGATGCTTTTCAAGATAGCTTTGGGGGAAATATTGATGCTTTCATCACACAAATGAGTTTTTCCGGTCGAGGGGTTTCCTTTTCTTCATACTTAGGCGGAAGTGATACTGATGTAGGCAATGCTGTTGCAGTGGATAATCAGGGGAGTGCTTATGTTACTGGGGAGACACAATCAACTAATTATCCTGTTACTTTCGGTGCGTTTCAGAGATCCAACCCCTCTCCTGGAGATGGCAGCGCCTTTGTAATGAAAGTAGGGCAACAAACATCAGTGGGAGCCACAGGAGCAACGGGAGCAACGGGGCCTGCTGGGGCAACGGGAGCAACGGGACCTACTGGGGCAACGGGAGTAACGGGAGCCACCGGGCCGACTGGAGCCACAGGTGTAACCGGGCCGCAAGGTCCAAGAGGGCCAGAAGGTCGGCGTGGACCGAGAGGCCCAAGAGGTCCTCGTGGTTTTAGTGGGGGTGGAGAGTTTTCACGATAGCGCGTTATCTATTATAGGGCCCTCGGTCACCCGAGGGCTTACGTTTGTTTACCTCTGTAGGCTGAGTTCTATTGAATATAAAGAATATCAATGATTTAGAGGATTAAATCCTTCAAATATTTTTGCTAGCAACTTATCCGCTTTTCTATTATCTTTTTTGTACTTTTTGGGATAGCGGCTACCCCGATATTGAATGATTTTATTAAACATCGTTCTTGTTGAGAGCATGCGAAACCCTCCAATAGAGGGCTGAACATCGGGCTGAGGGTTGGTTTCAATAATCCATACTTTCCCTTTTTTGTCTACGCCCAGATCTACCCCGATTTCTTTGCAGAGCGGAGATCGTGCAGTATGTTTTGCAATAAGAATACTTAATCTCTTCATCTTTTGTAGTACTTTTTGGGGAGATTCTTTGACGGCTGCTTGAATTAGGGTAGTTTCTACTGGCAGTACCTTCGCCTTGCCACGTTTGACATTGGTAATCACCTTTTCATCTTTTCCCGCTTTTCTTGAGTGGTAGCCTGTAATCACCCAAGGACTACGCAGCGTTTTTCTCTGTAGCATCACTCGATGATCGATCGGGCAGCCATGAATCGTTGCCAGGGGGATATATTGTTGTACAATGTATGCCGAACCTCCCCAGTCGACAAGTGCACATATTAATTGATTAACTTTTCTTTTGCGACGGGTTACGTACCTTTTTCCCGCGTACCTTACCTCCACTCTCCCATTTTGTAAGAAGGTTAGACGAATGACCGCATAGCCACCGGTACCAGCAGACGGTTTCAAAATAATAGATTTGTGTCTATTTAACATTCTCCACATGGTTGGAATGGTCCAAAGTCTGGTTTCAGGCAGTGCAGAGGACAACCTCTTATTCCCCATAAGTTGTTTATAAACTCTCCACTTGTATCCTATTTTTATGGCCATGATGAATTTTCCTCATTTCATCCATTAGATTAAATCTCGGTTACATCTTATGTAAACCCTTTATCAAAGGAATAGATGCTTCACTCTAGGTATCTGCTCAATTGAGCTTGAATGATGAAGTGTTGACGAATAATCGTAGTGGTCGAAAAACACTGAGTCCATAGTGTTGCGAACCTCTATGGGGAATGATCGCCTACACCCTCTCCTAGGTCATGGAATATGGTTATTGTGAGGAACACTATGGGTCACGGGACTATAAGGGGGAAGTGTGGAGTGAGAAACGTCTCCAATCTTGTATTTGAGTCCAGAGATGAATGGGACGAAGAGTATTGCTACTGTGCAGTGGGAGGGGGTTGTCGATTTTATTTTTACTGTGATCGCGTGGAGTTTCGGTTTCCAGCAGATGATGGGCAGGCGAATCTTGCTCTGCGGTTTGTAGACGCGAATCAAGATATAGATATTCAATTGGACGATGAGCATCAAGTTACGTACAAAGAGGTGTGGAATGGGATTGATCTCATTTTCTCAGGGAACGATGAACAATTAAAGTATGACGTCGTTGTTTATCCGGGAGCATGCATAGACGATATTTGCTTACGATATGAGGGTGGAGATACGGTAAGCGTTGATATGAACGGAGACTTGTTCGTTCATACACATCTAGGTATTCTGCGTGAAGGGAAGCCGGTTAGCTACCAATGGACAGAGGAAGGGAGGAAGGTAATAGCGACTCAGTTTCAGCAGAACCCCGATGAGACTATCGGGTTTCATATTGAACAAGGAGCGTACGATCCATCGGCTGTGATCGTTATTGACCCAGTCGTTTTTTATTCCACCTATCTAGGGGGAAGTGGCGTCGACGAAGCAACCAGTGTTGTGTAGACTCAGACCAAAATGCATACATTACAGGCAGTACCCAGTCCATGGATTTTCCTGTTACTTCAGGTGCGTTTCAGTCCGCGAGGCGCAGGTGGAGGAGAGATGGGGCTTTAATAGGTTTATTATATCACTCGTTTTTTATCGATTTTTTGTAAGATTTGAATATCTGAAAAAGAGAAGGTCAAACACTTTATATGAAGAAGTGTTTGACCCATTTTTTAACATGTTAGTTGATGGGGATATAGATTTACTTCACTCTTATCTCCAAAGAAGCGAACACCATACTCTTCGAAATCCAAACCCTTCCGGTAGGTGTTTCGACTACGGCAGAGGGAGGCGGTTAGCGCAGCAGAGTTGTAAAGTGGGAAAATTTGTACCTACACCTCTTATTGGGTAGTGACATAAGCTGACTATAAGGAAGAACGTCCATATGGAACCAAGCCAAATACCCAATACCAGGATACAAAGTGGAGGAGGGAGTGTTTTGTTCGCTTGTTTTTGTAGCTGAGGGGGAAGAGAGGGACGAAGATGAACGATCTTTATCGCGTAGATGGAGCAGGGTGCCGATGTACCTTTTATCGAGATTGCGTGAAGTTTTGTTTTGTCGGTGTGGATAAGCAGGAGATCCTCACTTTAAAGTTTGTAGGCGCCAATCCACATGTGAATACGGCTGTGGATTCGGCGGAAAGAAAGGTGATTTATCGAGAAGTATGGAGAGGAATTGACCTCCTTTTCTCCGGGAATGATGAGCAGCTAAAGTACGATATTATCGTTCACCCAAAGGCATGTATTGAGGATATCCGTTTGCGTTATGAAGGCGGGGATGGAGTATCGATAAACAATAAGGGCGACTTGTTTGTCCACACACCCCAAGGAATTCTCCGCGAAGGGAAGCCGATTAGCTTGCAAGAGACGTCGCAGGGGAATCGTAATATTCCGACTGAATTTCGTTTGAATCCTGATCAATCGATTGGGTTTGCGGTGGAAAAAGAGGAGTATGATACAACGAAAGTTCTCGTCATTGATCCCATTGTTTTTTATTCGACCTACTTAGGTGGAATGGGTGGCGATGAGGGGAATAGTATCGCGGTGGATGCTATGTATAATGCGTATGTCATAGGAACAACTTTTTCTACTGATTTCCCCGTTACTTCGGGTGTTTTCCAGACCAATCTTTCTGGATCTAGTGATGTATTTGTCAGTAAATTGAATGTGGCGGGAGCTTCCCTCCTTTACTCGACGTTAATTGGCGGAAGCAGCGAGGATGAAGGAAAGGGAATTGCGGTGGATGCAGCAAATCATGTATATGCGACTGGATGTACAAAGTCCATTGATTATCCTGTGACATCAGGAGCATTCCAGACGGTATATCAGGGATTTGGAAAAGCTTTTGTTACAAAGCTGAATGAGACAGGAAGCTCTTTACTTTATTCAACCTATTTAAGTGGTCCAGGTGGTTTTGATGAGGGAGATAGTTGTGCGACTCAAGGAAATAGTATTGTCGTAGACGATAGTTTCAATGCTTATGTAACAGGCTTTACAAATTCAAGTAACTTCCCGACGACATCAGGTGCCTTCCAAACCCTTAAAAGGGGAGTGGAGGATGCATTTGTCACAAAATTTAATACGTCGGGGACGGCACTGGTGTATTCCACTTATTTGGGAGGAAGTTTTTATACTATAGGAGAAGACATAGCAGTGGATAGTATTGGAAGTACGTATGTAGCTGGATTTACAGGATCCACTGATTTCCCTGTTACTTCAGGTGCTTTTCAAACCACAGCCGCTGAGGGGTTTGTTACGAAACTAAATGTGTCTGGTTCCTCGCTTGTGTATTCCACCTATTTAAGTGGCATAGTAAATTCCATTGATTTGGATGGAGCGAACAATGCCTATGTCACAGGGACAGCATCTGCTGGTTTTCCCACGACAAATAACGCTTTCCAAACCGTTTTTGGGGGGGAATTAGATGCTTTCGTTACGAAACTTAATGCATCGGGAAGCGCCCTGATTTACTCCACCTATTTAGGTGGGAGTAAGATCGATGAAGGAAAAGGCATTGCGGTGGATCCGTTTGGAGTGGCTTGGGTGACAGGACTGACAAATTCGACCGATTTTCCTGTTACCTCGGATGCTTTTCAAGATAGCTTGGGTGGAAGTGAAGATGTATTCGTTACACAGATGAGTTTTTCAAGTCAGGGGATAATGCTCTCCTCTTATCTTGGGGGTAGGGGAAGTGATATGGGAAGGGATGTCGCGGTTGACTCTGTTGGGTCTGCTTATTTTACAGGTTATACGACTTCTACTGACTTTCCCGTCACCTTTGCGGCGTTTCAGTCCATATTTGGGGGAGAGATGGATGCTTTGGTTACGAAAGTAGGGAGATCCATCCCCATCGGGATCACCGGTCCAACGGGAGCCACCGGAGCCACTGGAGCCACCGGAGCCACCGGGGAACAAGGGCCACGGGGGTCGAGGGGAAGGCGTGGTCCAAGAGGACCGCGAGGTTCGCGTGGTGCTGGTGGAGGAGGAGAATTTGGCGGTTAACACTATATGGAGGAGAGGGCATTCCGAAGCGGATGCTTTTTTCTTTGATCATGCAAAACGCGAACCGGAGGTATCAAATGAAGAACGGAGCTGGGGCGAAGGATGGTCAAGCGCGTATAAAGATAGCAGACTCGTAATGCCTCCACCTTTTTCGGATGGTGGCGTATTTTAAGGATTCCTCCACGAAGGAAAACCGGTTAGGTTTCAATGGACAGCGGAAGGAAAAAAGCCAACGCCCCCACACAGATTCACATCCAAAGGGATCAAACTTATCTAATTTTTCTTATCTCAATAAAATATAAGATACCACTGGCTTGATCTTGACAAAATAAAATGCTATAATATTCATGAATTTCTAAAAGGAGGCTATATTTGTGAAAAAATCAATGAAGTCAATCATGTTAGGTCTCGCTCTCGTTTGTGTGGTATCTTTTTCGGGGACAGTTTATGCTGAAACATCGCAGGACTTAAACGATGTCTACCTGAAGAGTGGCGACACGTATGTGAAAGTGGACACGGACTTTTCGCACCCAACCATTCATGGTACTTTGAGTGGGACATCGGATAGTACTGACGCGACAAAATTGGATATCCACCTGTTGTACAAGAATTTTTTTAACAGTCAGAGTTGTATTGAGAATGGTGATACTGTAAGAATTTCAATTGCCGACGACGTAAGTGGTGACTATGTTTACTCGCTAGCAGGAGAAACCCCAATCGTGTTTTATGGTAAAGGAATGGGGTCGGATATGTACTATATCAACTCTGACTCAACAAGCTGCATCGACCAAACAAACCAAATCTCCTTTACTGAGGTTGATTCATTCCGTTTTAGTGATGGCCCCTGGTCATTGTATCTAAATGGGGATTCATTTGATGTTAGCAATACGAACATCACACAATTTGTAGTTGAATAAAGCCTTTAAAGAAACTTGAATTAAATTTTCGTTAACAGCTTGACATCTACGAGAGTCAGGCTGTTTTATTTCTGTTATAAAGTTATTAACCTGTACGACAACATAACCCATCGGATAGCAAAATATAGTCTATATTATCGAATGTAACTATCCGGGAGGGGAATTCAAAGTGAATCCAGAAGTGAAGCATTCACTTATTTTTGTAGCGAATGAAAGGAAAGGGAAAGCGGGACATCATTATCGCGCAGAGGGGGAAGGGTGTCGGTTCTTCTTTTATCGAGACTATGTGGAATTTCTGTTTGACCTGGGGAAGAAGGAAGCCGATCTTATCTTGCGTTTTGTAGACTCCAATCCTCAAGTGGGATTGAGGCTAGATTCGGCTGCAGATAAGGTGACGTACAACGAAGTGTGGAGAGGGATTGACCTTGTTTTCTCAGGAAATGAAGAGCACCTAAAGTATGATGTCATGGTCCAACCGGGTGCGAGGTTGGATCAAATCCGTTTTCGGTATGAAAATGCAGAGGGGATCGCATTAAACGAACAAGGGGATTTGGTTGTCTATCAACGAGAGGGGATTCTTCGCGAAGGAAGACCGGTTAGCTTTCAGTGGACGGAACGGGAAAAGATAGACGTACCAACGCGTTTTCAACTTTGTCCCGATGGATCGATCGGATTTGAGGTGGGGGAAGCATATGATCCCACGAAGGGACTTGTCATTGACCCCGTCGTTTTTTATTCGACGTACCTGGGGGGGAATTCTACTGATGTTGGTGCGGGTATTGCCGTCGATTCTGCTCGAAACGCTTATGTAACAGGCACTACATTTTCTGCCAACTTCCCTATTACGACAGGTGCTTTCCAAACCATAAACGCAGGAAATGGGGATGTATTTGTAAGCAAATTTAATGTGAATGGGAGCTCACTGGTCTACTCTACCCTCATTGGAGGTAGCAATCAGGATAATGGGTTTAGTATCGCAGTGGATGGTTCTTTTAATGCCTATGTGACAGGAGAAACAAGCTCTACTAATTATCCTGTTACACCCAGTGCTTTTCAAACCGTAAACGCAGGATTTCAGGATGCATTTGTAAGTAAAGTTAATGTAGACGGGAGCTCTCTCGTTTATTCCACATATTTAGGTGGGAACTTTACAGATGCTGGATTTGGGATTACTGTAGACGAGACGAACAACGCGTATGTAACAGGAAGTACAGCTTCCACTAGTTTCCCGACGACAACAGGTGCGTTTCAGACAGTTTTTGGTGGGATTATTGAGGCTTTTGTAACCAAACTGAATGGAACGGGATCAGCGTTGGCTTACTCTACGTTTTTAGGGGGAGCGGGTACTGGATTTGGACGAGGGATCGTACTCGATAACAACAATCAAGCATTTGTAACTGGTCAAACGACTTCGACAAACTTTCCTATAACTACTAATTCTTTTCAAACCATGTTTGGGGGGGCAACGGATGCATTTATCACAGGCTTGAATGTGTCGGGATCGGCTTTGGTGTATTCCACTTACTTGGGTGGAGTAGATATAGATGTAGGAAGAGGTATCGATTTAGATAGTGCTGGTAATGCTTATGTAACCGGAAATACATCGTCTACCAACTTTCCGACCACCCCGAATGCATTTCAACTCACCTTGTTGGGGAGTTCGGGTGCCTTTGTCACCAAGTTAAATACGGCGGGAACCGATCTCATCTACTCTACCTATTTAGGTGGGTCCTCTGATGAGCGGGGAACTGGAATTGGGGTTGATTCGTTCGGAGCGGCTTGGGTGACAGGATTTACAAATTCAACTGATTTCCCTATTACCTCGGATGCTTTCCAAGATAGTTTGGCGGGAGGACGCGATGCGTTTGTCACACAAGTAAGCTTCTCAGGACAAGGACTTTCCTTTTCCTCCTACCTAGGTGGAACTTCCGATGATTTAGGAGATGATGTAGCGATTGATTCACTTGAAAGTGCCTATTTTACTGGAGAGACTCGATCCATTAATTTCCCTGTCACCCTCGCTGCTTTCCAGAGTCAATTTGGGGGAGGGTCAGATGATGCCTTCATCACCAAAGTAGGGCAACTCACTTCGGTAGGCGCAACCGGACCAACAGGTCCTACCGGTCCAGCTGGAACAACTGGATCGCAAGGTTCAAGAGGACCAAGAGGAAGGCGTGGTCCAAGAGGGCCAAGAGGCCCGCGTGGCACTGGTGGAGGAGGAGAGTTTAGCGGTTAACACTATATAACGGAGAGGGCATCCCGAAGCGGATGCTTTTTTTGATCATGCAAAACGAACAGAAAGCGTTAAACGAAGAACGGAACTGGGGCGAAGGATGGTCAAGCACGAATAAAGTTAACAGGCTAGTAATGCCTACACCTTTTTCGGATGGTAGCGTATTTTAAGGATTCCTCCACGAAGGAAAACTGGTTAGGTTTCAATGGACAGCGGAAGGAAAAAAGCAAACGGCCCACACAGATTCACATCCAAAGGGATCAAACTTATCCAATTTTTATTATCTTAATAAAATAAAAGGTACCACTGGCTTGATATTGACAAAATAAAATGCTATAATATTCATGAATTTCTAAAAGGAGGCTATATTTGTGAAAAAATCAATGATGTCAATCATGTTAGGTCTCGCTCTCGTTTGTGTGGTATCTTTTTCAGGGACAGTTTATGCTGGAACATCGCAAGACTTAAATGATGTCTATCTGAAGAGTGGCGACACATATGTGAAAGTGGACACGGACTATTCGCACCCAACCATTCATGGTACTTTAAGTGGGACATCGGATAGTACTGACGCGACAAAATTGGATATCCACCTGTTGTACAAGAATTTTTTTAACAGTCAGAGTTGTATTGAGAATGGTGATACTGTAAGAATTTCAATTGCCGACGACGTAAGTGGTGACTATGTTTACTCGCTAGCAGGAGAAACCCCAATCGTGTTTTATGGTAAAGGAATGGGGTCGGATATGTACTATATCAACTCTGACTCAACAAGCTGCATCGACCAAACAAACCAAATCTCCTTTACTGAGGTTGATTCATTCCGTTTTAGTGATGGCCCCTGGTCATTGTATCTAAATGGGGATTCATTTGATGTTAGCAATACGAATATCACACAATTTGTAGTTGAATAAAGCCTCTAAAGAAACTTGAATTAAATTTTCGTTAACAGCTTGACATCTACGAGAGTTAGGCTGTTTTATTTCTGTCTAAAAGTCTGCCAGGAGAAAAGGAAGGAAATCTGTCATCCCAACGGACGCTTTTTATGCGAAATTTGTGAATTAAAAAAGGGGGTGTTGATGAACATTTCTAAGAAAACCGTTATTTTACAACAGACAAAGGCGAAATGATCTTCGGATGCTGTAACTGAAACAACGTGATCCTATCAAATGAATTACATAGAGTACATGTTCTTTAATAAAGGTTGTCCCATAGAGTGTTGGAATTATCTGTCCTTTTTTGGCGACAAATCTTTCGTCAAGTACCGTATAGTCTCTGTCATCATCGAAATCTATCAAGTTCGAAATCATAAGAAGAAGACCGTAACTATAGCTGGCTCCCTTCGGAGAACGGTGTCTGGATAACGTTTCTTACGCGTAAAAAGTAGAGTGGTGATGCGTTATTATTCGTGGATTTTTAAACTTCGGAACTCTAGGGGATAGACAACCAAGAAGGTATGGGTTAATTGAATTATCATGGTCGTTAGTTGGGGTGGCAATTTTCCTGTTTATAACGGTTATTGGGATGGTTTTCTCCCCGTTTATTTTCCTTGCAGCGATAATCTGTTGGTTCTATAGGTACAGTATACCCGTAAAAGAAATATCGTGCCCGTATTGCAATAAAAAATGGGAAGTTGAGCTTAATGCTAAAAGGTTTCGATGCTCACGTTGTGAAAGGCTATTAACTAATAGGGGTACAACCTGGGATTGAATAAGGTAATTTTGTAATATTGACTACAATCGCGCTTATGGCGCTTTTTTTATGCGCAAATTTCCGCAAACAAAAAAAAGGAGGCGATGACTAATCGAGAAGATACGAGAGAGGATGTGTCGTATCTGTTTGGATTAACCTGATGGAACGTTATTTTCGATAGGAGGTAATAACTACGCTAGCAAAACCGATACTTTGTGAGGGGCAGATGATAAGGGGGTTGATCCCGATCACTTCCCCTTTAATATTTATTAAGGGGCCACCGCTGTCATGTAAAGTGACCATAAACGTTGAGTCTGTGCCAGATTTGATACCCTTAGTTGTTATGTAATATAGATGTACCTATTCGTTATCATGGAAAAAATAATTTCCGTAAACTACCTGTATTTCACTCTTTCAGACGGCTATACGTTATAGAAGGGGTTTTTTAATATGCATCATCTGTTGGAAAATGGATGGACAGGATTAGTATAGAGGCAAAGGCACAAACCTCTGCCATAAAGGACTTTCTATGAAAATGTATCCTGCTCTCTATCGTCTGTTTTCGATGTCTCAAATAAATGACTCAATATACTAGCTAACAATCCACCTATTAATCCAAATGCTACTATCCCACCGATAATCCACCCAGTTAAAAAAAATAATCCAGTCCCTATTGCACAAAAGAGTAAGGTGTACATTAAAAGATTCCTTGCCATTTTACAGCCCCCTTTGCAAATGAGATATATATTATAAACTCTAGTAAAAAAGAAATTCAAATACAACCCTTTACTTACATAAGTATTGAATGTTACTCTGTGAACAATGGTAATATAACCAAAAAAATTAAAAGGAGACATTAAAATGAATAAAATATTTTCATTATCTTTTTTAGCTATTTTTAGTATATGGTTTGCTATGCCGGGATCATCACTTGCTATAGCAAATAATACTACTAGTTTGGGAGACGGCTCTGGGAATGAGCTGAATGAGCATAATAAGCCAACATTAGATAGGGATGAAGTAAATCTCAGAGAAAGTGGCTTAAAGGACTTGGTTTTACTGAAGAAGAGGTTAACAGTTTACCAGAATACATATATCAAGAGATAAAAGAGAAATATAAAGGAGATGATTGGAAAGTTATTGAAGAAAAAGAGGAGTTTTTTAAATTCGAATTTGACGATAAAAGAGGAACAGGATCGCCTGAGGTGACAAAAGTAACGGAAGATCAAGCAGAAAAACAAATAAGAAATGAGAAAATGGAAAGTAGTGTTTTGCAAAAAGATTCTGCTACATCAAAGGATAGTTGGCTAAAGCAAACTCTTACTATATCTTATAGAGGTGACGGGCCAAACAATGACTATGGTCGCCCGTATTATACCGCAAAATTGAGTTATGAGTGGTTGAAGATGCCGGTATTGGGTTTTGAAGATGTTATTGGTATTACTCATGGAGATAATGTGGACAAATTCGACGATATGATGATCGCGATGCACAGTTATACGGATTATAATGGTAATAAGACTTACAATGACAGTGAATATGATTTTGAGGTGAAGAATCAACACGGATTTGCTGATATTTTCGATTTACAGTTGTTTACTCCAACTGTAAGAGCAAATAATCATGAAGGGTTTATGATGTTTGCTTTTGAACAGGATAAAACTAATGATAATACTGCTGACCTGTACGGTCACTATACCCATGCATTACAGCCGACAGGATTTAGTGTAGCGATTACCACTGGTTCGATAGCATTGACCGGAGCGACAGAAAGTAACGCTACAGATACTCACATAGATCTCACATATTAATAAATAAACAAGTCCGGATAGCGCAAGTATCCGGACTTGTTTATTTATTAAAAGGGGGCCATACCGGCATATCAAGATTATACCGATGAAAACACGTATTTCAGTGACGTCTACTCGTATGTAGACGAGAACGGAGAGTGTCGCATATTCCCGCCAGTAAATTCGCATAAAGTTGTAGCATTCGTCAATTCGAGGCTTATCGCAAGAAAGCGGAAATAGAAAACGTAGAGAAGGCGACAGAGTTAGAGGGACACGATGAATCTGATATAATGGGCTAAAACGAATTGGATGTGTGAATTAGCGGTGAAAAAAAGTAGTACTTACCCTTGCCCTTGTTGTGATTTTCTAACCTTGTCAGCAAAGCCACCTGGAACATTTGAAGTTTGTCCTGTCTGCTATTGGGAAGATGACACGACTCAATACTATGATATGACATATACTGGTGGAGCTAATAAAGTAAGTTTAATTCAAGGATATAAAAACTATATGGAGTTTAAAGCTATTGAAGAGAGATTTGTTCGAGAAGTACGGAGACCGAACAATGACGAAATTCCTCTTCCGGAATATGCTAACAGAATCATTGTATTAGTTAAATATAAGGGAGGTTGGAATTGGTATGTCTCTCTGAAGGAAATGTGGTTTCTCGACTATGCAGTCTTTCCTGATGAGAACACTGATTACTCTCAGAGGTTTCATATAGCAGTCGTAAATGACAAAACTTTGGAAGATTTCTTGGATAGAGTCTCCGATTATAAGGTTAGCACAAGTCAATTACGAGAGTTTGTAAATGATACTGAGACCAAAATCGATAGGTGGGATTTATCCGATCTGTTTCCGTCACTATTTGTTGATTTCGACAACAAGCATTTGTATTCTTGGTATCCTGAGCCAGCTTCCTTTGAGCATTATGTCCCGAAAGGTTGGAAAGGAGACTACGTGGAATTTTTCGATCAAGTCCCAGAGAATAAACGTTATTGGATAATCGATGGGAAAGACTTTTTAAAGGTATAATTTAACATATCGCCATTTCAGGCACCTTTTTTATGCCTAATTCCGCAAACAAAAAAAGGAGGCAATGACCCAATCGAAGAGTTACGAGAGAGGATGTGTCGTATCTGTTTGGATAAACCTGATGGAACGTTATTTTCGATAGGAGGTAATAACTACGCTGATCATTCAGGCCGGCCATTTTAAGCTAAATCACATCAGCAAATCGAAGCCGCAAAGAAGTTCTTTAACATCGGGAAGGACCGTTGTCATTTTTCGTTTACCGATATGGGAGAACATACGCGAAGTGATTGCTACGTTATCGACGAAACGAGGAAAGGTAGACATATAATTCCTTCTGTTGATAAAATTAATATGCATGTATTCTCAAAACGGCTTTAAAAGTAGACACATTAATGAGGGGAATGTTTTTAATGTTAAAATATCTTTCCGAGAGGATGCCCAGGCGAGCTAAGTGGTGGAAAATGGCTTACGGTACTGGTGTATTCATCATTTTCAGTACTGTAACTATAATCGGATTTCCAATAGCTGTTATGCTACTTCCATTTTGCATCTTCGCCATAATAAAACAGATCGGTTATCCGGTCACAAAAGTAACCTGTCCATTTTGTGACGCCAGACTAAATGTAGAGGTTGATGTAGAAAGGTACCATTGCAATTGTCATTCTCTCCTTGAGAAACAAGATGGTGTATGGGTAAGGGTGTATTCATAGAGTCACTGAGAATTTCGGATAACTCGGAGATAAGGCAGTTGATAGCGTTTTTATAATGGGGAAAGGCGTTGAAATTACGATGGGCGTTATTTTTTTATTTCGGGGGTGGCGTATAAATTAAGTAGGCATACGATTGATTGCGTGGGTATCGCGGTACGTGAAGGTGACGCATGTGACGCATGTAACGTTGGACTGTCGATACACCCACTGCATGACTTTTATGGCGCCACCCTCGAAATTTTCCGTATCTCTATCATCTTACTACTATATATTTACATTTGATATAGACTATCTCATTCATTACAGAGAGGCTTCACTATATCGGGACATGTTTATTGGTGGAACCGTTCGCGATGTTGGATTTGGAATGGTTGCGGATTCCTCGACCAGTGCCTATAACGGGGCTGTCGTTTTCTTCGTAACTGGGAGGAAGGTCTAGCGGTGGCATTTGCATGGGAATCTTTATTTTTGATGGATCTATTCCCGGAATCCGATGCTCATCAAACGCTTCACTTCGTCAATGGGAATAGCGAAACCGATACTTTGTGAGGGGTAGATGATAAGGGTGTTGATCCCGATCACTTCCCCTTTAATGTTTATTAAGGGGCCACCGCTGTTGCCGGGATTGATAGCAGCATCGGTTTGAATAACATTGCTGTAGAAGCGATTTGCTACCTTAAGGGGGCGGTCTTTGCCACTGACAACCCCGAGAGTAACCGTATGGTCGAGGCCTAAGGGGTTGCCGACGGCAATCACCCATTCGCCCACTTCGGTTGTTTTGGATGAGCCGAGACGGACAGGTTTGAGTGGGGTGGGGGGGTGCACTTTGATGAGGGCGAGGTCACGTTTGGAGTCATGCCAGACAACTCGGGCGGGAAGTGGGGTTTTATAGCCATAGAGATTGACGGAAAGCTTGCTAGTGTCGCGTACGACGTGTTCGTTGGTAATAATATATCCATCAGTGTGAATGACAAAGCCAGAGCCGAAGTGTTGTGAAGGCGTGGTCTCCTGATTTAGTTCGGGTAGAAAGAGACCAAGCAGGGGATTGGTTAGGTTTTGCTTTGCTTCTTCTTGTGCAACAATGGTAGCCACACCGCTCCGTACTTGGCGAACGACACGCACAAAATAGTTGCTGGGATGGTGTGCTGCCAACTCAGACGGGGATTGGCGTGGCACCCGTGCTCGTTTTCTCGTCATATAGTCGTCCTCCCATCAGCTATTTCATTATGCAGTATCGTATGCAGGACAATAGGGGAGGGTAAGGGCGCATGTCGGAGAAGAAAGCCTTGGATGCCTGTGATAATGGGTACATACGGGATTTATCATCACTAAAGAATTAATATTGTGTAGGCACAGAAATAAAAGGGGAGTATTTCTGAACATAATCGACAAAGCGATCACTTAAGGGAACAAGTAGATCTGCTTTTTTGTGTTCATAGTGGCCGCTTGGCTTAATAACGAGTAAGCGTGTCGTTGATAAGCGATAGTAATGGGAAGAGAAGGTGGGTGTAATGGTTGTTTCTCCTATTGTTATAAAGGGAACTTCCATTTGTGCGGACTCACGCTGTAGGGTGAATGGAACCATGCCAATCATATCATCGAGCATAATGTGATATGAAATATATGGTTTTTGCAAAATAAGCTCCTTTGTGGTTAGGGTGGTTCCTATATGAATGCGTTTTTGGTATATAAGGAGGTCACCGGCTAATGGTTTGACATTAATAAAGTTAGACATAGGGTCATCTCCTTTTGATTAGGATGGCGACAGATGTTTAACAGGTAGTGTAACATGAAACAACAGGCTCTGGGTAATGGATAAGGAGGAAAGATGATGAATTCGCTTCAGGATATTAAAAGCTTATTACATAGCGTAGGTGTATACGTGTACACGGGAGATGGTCTCGGGGATTTAGAACTAATATTGTCCGAGCTTAGCGATATGAGGGATTTTGGCATGATTGACCGTGAGACTTTTCAAAAAGCATTTCGGATCATTGGAGCGGAGAAACGAAAAATAAGGGAGAAGGGATAAGAGAAGGTTAAATTTGATGAAAGGATGATGTAAGCGTAGAAGAGGGGGGCTCCCTTCTTCTGTTTACATCATGTCATCAACTAACCCAACCTCAGCGGTGGAATGCATGTGCAGTTACAAAGAGGTTACCTGCAAGGGACGTGGGTAATGTTGCGATCATGCTCCATTGATAACTATTCGCTTGTTCGTATTCGTGCTGACTCATCATTCCGAAAGGATAGGTATAGATGAGAAGTGGGATGGAGCATTGTTGTTGCGATAACATCTCCACTAATTCACCCATGCGAGGATCTACACCGTCAATTGGACGATAACGCAAAATAAGAATATCGATAAGATCATTTTGAATATATTGCTTCATTTTATCATAACTATACGATACCACCTCGATATTGGTTAGGCCGCGTTTTTGAATTTCGGACAATTCAACTGACTTCATGCGTTCGATATCCTCTGTGGAACCCGTAACTAGGACACGCGCTTTCTTATATGCCATCTCTTTATCGACGAGGTGTGTAAGAGCCTCAATTCGTTCTTGTGCGTGATTCATCTCTTGCTGGAGTAATTCCCGAAACTCTCGATTGGTCTGTTTTTTAGCTTGTCCCAGTTGTTTGTAGAGTGTGTTTTTGTGGCTGTCCATGGTTTGTTTCATATCAATAGCGGATCTACCTAAGAAGTAGGTGATCAGAATGCCGATGAAGACGATCACACTTCCCCCCACATATAAGAGCAAATTGATTGTATCTAAAAAACTTTCCCGTTCTGCTTGTACAAATTCACGATAACTGCTCATCTCTTCTTCGACCGATTGTCGATATGATTCGGTCTCTTCCTTTAAATACTCGTAGTTCGCGGCTTCTAATTGTAGACGACGAACTTCCTCCTCTAGCTCTGAGATTCTTTCTTTTTCACTCGTTTCTTCTGCAGAAGCAAACGATACCCCTCCACAAAATAGTAAACATAGTAGAAGCAATAGACGTAGGATTAGTCGCATATACCCTCTTCCTTTCATGTAACTTCTAAGCGGCTCTTCTATTGTAACGCAATCGAGATAAAGAAAACGGATCTATTGTGAGGTGTGAGACGTTTATATCTATGAAAGACGTGGAATAAAAAATAGAAAGCTGAACAGGTATAGTTAATAGGGACATTTGGTAAAAATGTTGACAAATGAACAAATGGTTACCACTTGATTCGGCAGAGGGTTTCTCGCTACAATGAAATAAAGGGTAATTGAGAACCTTTTTCATTGAAGAGAAGGAATCGGAAATGTTTTGTTTCTATGGTTCATTCATATATATTAAATAAAAAGGTGGTGAGGTCCATGACCAGATTGATACAGCATGGATTTCAGGAAGGGGATTGGGTGAAAGGAACATCCATCTATGACGAGATGTTTCAAGGGTACATCGAGTCGATGGAGGAGAAACACGAGTCCGCCAAAGTACGCGTCATTCAATCCGACCACGAACGAGTGATAGGCAAAGTGATTACTAGTCCGCTAGAACGACTGAACCCACACGATGACGTCTTGCCATATGAAGAGGGACAGCTACGTAACCTTATTGATATTTCTTTATCGTGTAATGACAAGGATTGGTTTATTCACTTAACGAGCTTGTTACAAAAAGAACAGCAGGCTAATGAGCAAGGTGTTTCCTCTATGGACGATACGTTTAAGGGGTGTGAATCCTTTCGTAAAGGGTAACGCAACATATAGAACGAGTTGACGGTCGTAAGTCCCCCATAGGACTTGCGACCGTTTTCTGCCTCTTACGGTAGGTTTCAATAAATATATAGAATAGTCATCAATATTTAAGTAATTTCGAATGAAAGAATAGAGTAAAATATAGAAAATGATGTGTAATCATGTTATGATTACTATAAGATTACTTAAGTACAGGATAGGATCTATATGGAGGAGGAGCGATGAGGTTTCAAATTGAATTAGACTGCGAACGTCCCATTCTGTTGCCCAGGAATTATCAGCGAGTGTTGCAAGGCATGATTTATCATATGATAGAAAATGAAAACATCCGTGATTTCCTTCACAATAAAGGGTTCATTTGGGAAGAGCGCCGTTTTAAGCCGATGGTATTCTCCTGGCTGCAGGGTTCGTATTCGATTGAAAAGGATAAGGTGCGCTTTTATCCACCTATACGACTTTATATTAGCTCGTGTTGGCCACCATTGATAGAAGAGCTTGCGCGTGCGTTTCTGTCTACATCGGTTATCTCTTTACGTGGACAAGCGATTATGATTAATCACGTAGAGGTGCTGGCAGAGCCACCACTAGATGAAGGTGACTTGATTGTACGTACTCTTTCTCCCATTACGGTTTACTCTACTTATGAAAGTGAAGAAGGGCGCAAAGTGACGTATTATTACGACGTTCGCGATGATTCTTTTTCTAAACTGATTCGTTTGAATTTAATAAAAAAGGCGAAAGCAATCTTTGATTGGAATCTCGAAGATCGCCCGTTTGCTATTAGACCGGTAGGAGATGTACATGAACGACAGCAAAAGCGGATTTGGTATAAGGGGTTTCTCATTAGGGCATGGAATGGAACGTTTCGCATGAGTGGCGATCCTTTCCTAAAGCAAATGGGATATCAAGTGGGTCTAGGAGGAAAGAATGCGCAAGGCTTTGGAATGGTTGAATCTGTTTTAGCGCAATCTCAGCAAGTCGACGGCATGAAGGAAAAGATTGCCCCTCTACAAAAGAAATAATAAGTCTAGTATGGAGATTAAATGTTTAGAAGTGAAGCCGCCCTTACAGAAGGGCGGTTTTTTGAGTAAGAAGGTTTTTCTACTAGGAAGAGTAGAGGGGATTAGCTCGCTTTTTTTCGTTTAGATACGAAGATGATGAGAACCACTATGCCTATGATAAGGAGTAGACCTCCTGCACCGAGAACAATCCACCCAAAGGGGTTAGGAACTTGAAGAGTCATTGCAACTGGATTCTTCTTTCCAGGCTCAACATTCCAGATTAATGTCTTTCCATCGTCCACCACGGTATCTGCATTATGCTCCTGCGGTTCTACTGGAAGGGTAAATAAGAGGCGAAGGTTGACCTGATCCATGATCAAGTCGGACAGGAGACTCCCGTCCCCTCCCATATCTGTGAGGTCAGCCTCCGTGTTGATCCGGAAGGTATAGAATAAGAAGCTTTGTTCCAGTTGATATCCATTCTGAAATAGGGGTGGGACGGTTAAAGATGAAGTTGCTCCCATGGGTAGCATAGCAGAATTGGTTGAAGCCATCAGCTGATCTGCTGAATCAGGATCAAGATAGGAGGACAGCTTTCCTTTAAATTTGTCCATGTCTTCAAATGGAGGCTCATCTGCGATGTTATCTACTTCTTTGGTAGCGAGAAACCCTTTCTTTCCGTCTTCTTCGAGAGGGGCGACATTAAAGCCTTCATCGATGAAGGCTTGTTTAATTTCAACGAAAGATTCATCAACATAATCACTCAGCATGGATTGTGTCAAGAGTACCTTAAACTCGTATTCTCCGGATCCATCTTTATGAACCGTTATATGGGTATCGGCATCGATGCACCCACTCAACATGAGAGGAAATATGAGTAAAATGATGAATAAGAAACGCTTATACTTCTGCATATATCGAAGGCTCCTTTCGCGAGTAGCCAGTTCTTAACATCCAGTATATATGATAACTTCATGTGAGGAAATATTGAATGCAACGAATGAGGAGAGCGAGGGGAAACAGACGAAATATTAAATTTGACCAGATATCCTCGCGAAACTATATTTTTATGACGATGTTAAGAGAATAGTGCAACTGGAGAGTATTCGATCGTTTATTCGTGGAGATCTTTTGCTGATAAAAGAGTCCAAGCTTCATCTGTCCAACCACGGAACAAGCGACACTCATGAACAAATCGATAGGATGTAGTCGCTTTCTCTTTAATCACTTTCTAGCCAAGTGGAATGAAACCTATAAGGAAACGGAAAAGGGACTCTCCTATCCCGCCTGCTCGCGTCAATTGACGCAATTGAAAAAAGAGTTGGAATGGCTAAAGGAAGTGGATGCTACCTCTCTCCAGCGATCCCTAAAGAACCTAGCGGATGCCTTTTCCCGCTACTTCAAAAAGCAATCGGATCGATCCCGCTTTAAAAGTAAACGAAACAAGGTTCAATCCTACACGAGTCAATGTAACCATCCGAAACAAGGGCGTGCATCGATTGAAGTCAGTGGTAATCGGATCAAACTGCCGAAGCTCGGGTGGGTGAAGTTTGCCAAGTCCCGTGAGGTAAAAGGACGCATTCTTTCTGCTACGATTCGTCGGAACCCGTCAGGGAAGTACTTTGTCTCCATCCTGTGCGAAGTGAACCAAAGTCCAAGAGCTTTTAACAAAACTTTTCTTACCGTGTAATAGGGTTGTTGTCTCGGCTTTCTGGAGTGGTAATTAGAAATTATTTGCTCTAGGGATGTTTGTCATCCTTAAGAAGTGGGTAAGGGATGAAGAAAGGTGTGCTTCCTTCATGTTAGGGAATGAGTAGTCCCCTTACTTATCTGAAATAGGGAGCAAATCGAACTTGAGGAGGCATTCTTATTATTCTAAGTCATTTGCAAGTGAATAGGAAGATGGGAACGATCGAGGAGTGGTTGTCATGAAGGCCGTCGTCATTGGGGCTACAGGCTATGGAGGCGTGGAACTGGTTCGATTATTGGACGGACATCCGCACCTTGAAATCGGTGGTCTCTTTTCATTTTCTCAGGCGGGCAAGTCATATGCTTCTCTTTATCCGCATCTCTCCCACTTGGAGTGGACCTTGGCGGAGATGGATGTAGAAGCGATTATAGAAGCGGGTGAAGTTGTATTCTTCGCTACACCAGCCGGAGTAAGTCGTGAGTGGGCCCCTCTGTTGGCCGAACGAGGCAAGATTTGCATCGATTTATCTGGAGACTTTCGGTTAAACAGCGAAGATTATCGGAAGTGGTATGGAAAAAAAGCCGCAACAAAGCGGTGGCTTGATGAATCAGTGTATGGATTAAGCGAATGGTTCCCAGAGAAAATTAAAGAAGCTACACTTATCGCCAATCCAGGTTGTTATCCAACAGCAACTCTTTTGGCGCTATTGCCGTTACTTCGAGCCGAACTAATTGATCCTGATTTTCTCGTAATTGATGGAAAATCAGGGGTAACTGGAGCCGGTCGTTCGACACAGCAATCCAAACTGTTTTGTGAGACGAGCGAAAACTTACGTGCCTATAAAGTGGAAGGGCATCAACACATCCCTGAAATTGAACGGTTTGCTAGTAAGATAGCGCGAAAGCCCATTAATGTTAGCTTTACTCCGCACCTGGTTCCGATGAACCGTGGGTTATTGGTAACGATGGTGGCAAAATTACAACCAGATGTTCATATAGATTCCGTTCGTATGGCATATGAAGAGGATTACAAGAATCAACCGTTCCTTCGCTTATTACCAGAAGGATGTTGGCCACAGACCAAAGGAGTGCAGGCAAGCAATTACTGTGATATATCCTATAGCATGGATGAACGTACAGGTCGCCTGACAGTGGTATCTGTCATCGATAATTTGGTTAAAGGGGCGGCCGGACAGGCAATTCAAAATGCGAATCTGCGTTTTGATTGGCCTGAAACATCAGGGCTAACAGGACTACCGATGTTCCCATAAGGGCGACGGTAGAATAAGCAAGTTGCTAAAAAAGAAACCATTATGTGTGATTATGATGAAGGAGAGGATTTTTCCAAATGGGTCAAACAGAGCTGCTTGAGACCAGCCTGGATAGTGAATCGAAAGTTACAGTTGTTTCTAAGCCGGATATAACAGCCCCCAAAGGATTTTTTAGCGCAGGGTTGCATTGTGGGATTCGCCGCAAGCATCCGGATTTAGGAATGATTTATTGCGAAAATCCAGCAGCTGCGGCAGCTGTCTACACGACCAATGCGTTTCAGGCGGCACCATTGAAGGTAACCCAGACAAGCTTGGCAGAGGAAGAGACGTTGCAGGCAATTCTCGTCAACAGTGGTGTTGCCAATTCGTGTACAGGAGAAGAGGGGTTGCGCGATGCCTATGAGATGAGAAAAGTAGGTTCCGATTTACTTGGTTTACCTGTACATCGAGTGGCTGTTGTCTCCACTGGATTGATCGGAACACGTCTGCCGATGGAGAAAGTGACGACGGGGTTGATTGAGTTGGCTCCGCAATTAGGAAGAGGACTAACGAAGCATCATGATTTCGCCCGTTCTATTTTGACGACTGATACCAAGACGAAAGAGTCAGCGGTTACGGTTCAAGTGAATGGCGAGCCGGTGACAGTTGCAGGCACTGCCAAAGGATCGGGTATGATTCATCCTAATATGGCTACTATGCTTGGTTTTATGACAACAGATGCGAATATTTCGTCATCTATGTTGCATCAACTTTTAAAGGAAGTGACAGATGAATCCTTTAATATGATCACCGTAGATGGGGACACCAGTACAAATGATATGGTTTTGGCGATGGCAAGCGGTCAAGTGGAACACGAGCAGCTGACGGAAGAACATCCTGATTGGCAGACTTTTCGTGAGGGATTTCTGTATGTTGCTCGTTCCTTAGCGATGGATATCGCACGGGACGGAGAAGGTGCCACCCGTTTGATTGAAGCTCGCATCAAAGGAGCTAGTAGTGTGGAGGGGGCAAGAAAAGCGGCCAAAGCGATCGTGGGCTCTAATTTGGTGAAGTCTGCTGTATTTGGTCAAGATGCCAACTGGGGGCGCATTGTTTGTGCCGTTGGTTATGGTGACTCCTCAGTCCATCCCGATAGCGTGGATGCATTCATCGGTCCGGTTGCCGTTGTTCAAAAAGGTTTGCCTCTTTCCTTTGATGAGGATGCGGCCAGTCAGGCATTACAAGAAGAAAAAGTGGTGCTTACCGTCAATCTTCATCAGGGAACGGAGGAGGCAGTTGCGTGGGGTTGTGATTTAACTTATGAGTATGTGAAGATCAACGCTTGCTACCGTACGTAAAGCGCAGTGTAATGCTTTTGGAGAGGAGTGTAGCATGAGTAGAATAAATGAAGTAGCTGTGATCAAAGTGGGTGGCAGTGTAATGGCAGAATTGCATCCCACTTTTTATCCTGTCTGTGTCGAGATGATGAGACAAGGGGTTCAACCGGTCATCGTGCATGGGGGAGGACCGTGGATTACCCAATTGATGGAGAAAATGAACCTAAGTTCCCGCTTTGTTGATGGAATGCGCGTAACGACAGCAGAAACGATGGATGTAGTGGAAATGGTGCTGGCGGGGAAGGTGAATAAGAGGCTCGTAGCACAGATGGAGCGGGCAGGAGTACCAGCAGTTGGTGTGAGTGGCGTTGATCGTCAGCTTTTGCAAGCGACAAAACAAGATGAAGCGCTGGGTTATGTGGGCAAAGTGAAGCAGGTGAATCCAGAGATTTTGACGCATGTGATGGCAAAAGGATGGGTCCCTGTGATCGCCTCGTTAGGGGTGGATGAAGAAGGACAGCGATACAACGTGAATGCAGATACGGCCGCAGGAGCGATAGCGGATGCGTTACAGGCAAAGAGTTTGACACTGATAACAGATGTACCCGGTATTCTGCACGGTGAAGGGAAGGAAAAAGAGGTGGTTTTGCAACTGACGGCTTCTGAAGTGGAAAAGTGGATTGCTACGAAAAAAATAACTGGTGGCATGATTCCTAAGGTGAGGGCAGGTGTCTCGGCGTTGACTCACTCTTTGCAAGAAGTGATTATTTGTGGGGGGAAAAGTACGTTTTCGTATACGCGCGAGACAGGACTTTTTGGAACACGGTTGATTCATGAGGAGGTGAAGACTGATGGCACTCTTTCCGACTTATGTGAAGCGTGAGATGGTACCTGCAAAAGGAGAAGGGAATGTTCTAATAGATGAACAAGGAAAGCGTTACCTTGATTTCACTTCGGGTTTAGGAGTATGTAACCTAGGTCATTGTCATCCGCGAGTGACAGCCGCACTAACAGAGCAAGCGTCGTGCTTATGGCATGTTTCTAACCTTTTTCCGATCCCGATTCAGCAAAGAGTAGCCGAACGATTAACGCAGGCTACAGGTATGGGCGCTGCTTTCTTTTGTAATTCGGGGGCAGAGGCAAATGAAGCGGCTATTAAGCTTGTACGCAAGGCGGCACAGGAGAAGCGAGGGATAACCAACCCAGAAATCCTTACCTTTAAAGGTTCATTTCATGGTAGAACTTTGGCTACACTGACAGCTACAGGGCAAGAAAAAGTGAAAACTGGCTTCTCCCCTCTTCCGGCAGGGTTTGTTACGATTGCGCCGGAGATGGAAGCAGTCCGCGAGGCAACTCATGAGCAGACGGCTGCAGTAATGTTAGAACTGGTGCAAGGGGAGGGCGGAGTATGTCCGATCGACCCGACCTTTTTACAAGAACTAGTGTTATTTTGTCATGAGCGAGGATTGTTATTGGTGGTTGATGAGATTCAAACAGGGATGGGGCGTACGGGTACGCTGTTTGCTGCACAGCAGTATGGCCTTCATCCTGACGTGATGACCGTGGCCAAAGGGTTAGGCAATGGACTGCCCGTTGGAGCGATGCTGGCACGAGCAGAACTAAAAGAGCACTTTGGTGTTGGGAGTCATGGTACTACGTTTGGAGGGAATCCGTTAGTGATGGCAGCAGCGAATGCTGTACTTGAAGAGCTGGAGCAGGAATCACTCCTTGGACAGGTGCGTGAGATGGGAGAGTATCTATGTTCCCTCTTACAAGAGAGGATAGGTGAACACCCTGCGGTGACGCAGATTCGAGGAATGGGCTTAATGATTGGAATTCAACTTCTGCAGGAAGCAGGTCCGATCATTACGAGCTGTGAAAAAGAAGGGTTACTCGTTTTACCCGCAGGTCCTAATGTGATTCGCCTACTTCCACCGTTACTGGTGACAAAGGAAGAAGTGAAGGTAGCAGTGACAACCCTGGCACACGTTTTAACAAGGCAGATGTCAACCCCGCAAGTCGGATAATATGGTCTAAATTATCGTGTACCGAACCCCGTCCTTTAAAATAATGAGGGCGGGTTTCTTTCTCTACAATTTAAAATGGAGTGGGGTGCGTGGCTGTAGAGTCTCCGTCTTTGGATGGAGAGATGATCCGGCTGACGCGGGTGTACAATTTTATCTTTTATAAGTATTCTTAAATAAGTGAGTCTTGATAGCAAAATTAAGAGGTGATGAGATGGGATCAGTTATTAAGGTAACCAATCTACATAAGCGGTATAAGGAGCATTATGCCGTGCGTGGGGTTAGCTTTGAGGTAGAGAAGGGGGAGATATTCGGAATCTTAGGCCCAAATGGAGCTGGGAAAACAACGACGATTGAGATGTTGGAAGGACTTCGCCCGCGGGATGAAGGAGAGATCGAAATTTTGGGGATAGATCCAGATCAGGATCCCTATGGGTTACGACAACTTATCGGTATTCAATTTCAGTCCACTTCGATTCAAGATCGAATGAAGGTAGGAGAAGCATTACGTCTCTTCGCTTCTTTTTATAAGCGCAAAGCTGATATGGATCATATTGTGGAGAAATTAGGGCTGAAAGAGTATCTCAATAACAGCTTTGAAAGTTTGTCAGGTGGGTGGAAACAAAGATTAACTTTGGCATTAGCACTTCTTCATGACCCAGATATTGTGTTTTTAGATGAGCCAAGTACAGGGTTAGATCCGAAAGCACGGCGTGACTTGTGGAACTTAATTTTAGAGGTCAAGGGGAGGGGTAAAACCATTGTGCTGACGACACATTACATGGAAGAAGCAGAACAGCTTTGTGACCGGATTGCCATGTTTCGTCATGGAGAACTGGTCGCACTAGATACTCCGATGGAGCTGAAGAAACAATTAACGGCTTCCCAAGTACTTATGTTTTCTTCTCGTGAAGCAGAAGAAAGTATGATCGTGCCACTGCCTTCGGTAGAAAAAGTGGAAGTGGAGGAGATGGATTATAAGGTTTACAGTGATAATCTTCAACAAACAACCCTTCACCTGTTACAGCAGGCGGAACGAGAGGGATGGAAGATCGAGGGACTGCGATTTGCGCAAGCAACTTTGGATGATCTCTTTCTTGATATCGAGGCAGAGGAGGAAATATCGTGACTTCATTTATGCGTTTGGCCAGTATGGAGGTAAAACTATTTTTTCGAGAGAAAATGGCAGTTTTTTGGACTTTTATGTTCCCAGTACTTATTTTGTGGTTAATGGGTAGTTTGTTTGGAGAGCAAATGGGAATGGAAACATTTGCTACGCTCTACATCCCTGCATGGATGGGCGTAAACGTCCTTACTATCGGTTTGTTTGGTATTGGAACAGTATTGACGGAGTATCGCGAAAAAGAGATTTTGCGCCGCTATCAAGCAACTCCTCTGCGTCCCCTCTCAATAGTGGGAGCGCAAATGATGCAAGGAGCAGTCATCTTGCTAATTTCTGCGATAATTTTGCTTAGTTTTGGCCGAATCGCATATGGTTTGTCGTTTCCACAGTATCCTCTTAGTACGATTTTGGCGCTCGCATTATCTGTGATAGCGATCTTTCCTTTCTCCGTTTTGATTACCTCATTAGCTAAAAACAGTCGCACAGCTGCGGCGATAAGTTCGGTCGTGTTTAACTTGATGATGTTCTTGTCCGGCGCCGCTTTTCCTCTTGAAATGATGCCTACCTTTTTACAATGGGTGGCTAAATTTCTCCCGCTGTACTACGTTATATACTTGTTACAACAGACGTGGAATGAGTCATCTCTATGGGAAAATGGAATGGAGATTGGGGTGTTAAGTGGGATCGCCATTATTTCTACTTTGATGGCGGTTAAGTATTTTCGATGGAACCGTCGTCAAGAAAACTAATAAAGGACGAGGTTGTTGGAATTGGGGGTGGATGGAATCGGGGAGACAGGGGATTTACCGTAAATGAAGAAGTAGTAGAGATGAATAATGAAGATAAAAACTACGTAAAGGATGGGGACCTATGCTATCATTTTCAAGATCCGACGTAGAGCAATTTTATCAAACAAATGAGATCGAAACATTTGCTGTTCGTCCCGATGAAGCGCAAATCATATTTAGTACCAATCTAAGCGGGAAGTTTGATTTGTGGGCGATGGATCTTCCTAATCATTTCCCCTATCGTCTTACTTTTAATGGGCAAAGTGTACAAACAGCTCATTTTGATAAACAAGGTCGGTTTGCCATCGTAGGATATGACCATGATGGGGATGAAAATACGGCTCTTTATGCGATGCGACCACAGGGAGGAACACTCTTGCCTCTTAGAACACATAAAGATGCGTTTCATTCTTTTGCTTTCTTATCAGAAGATGGAGAGCGCCTTTACTACTCTTCTAATAAAGAGAATGCTCAATTCCTTAATGGATATTGCTATTATCTCCAGTCGGGTGAAGAAGAGCTGATTTTAGAAGGAAATGAAGCAATGACAATTATTGAAGCTGTTGGTCCAGAAGAGTCCAGCTTTGTCTACTCAAAAGCGTTGTCTAATACTTATCAAACCGCATATGTTCACAAGGGGCATGAAGATATTCCGCTAACGCCCCAAACGGAGGAAGAACATGTTGTTTCTGACGTGATGTATGTCTCTGATGAAGAGATATACCTCATAACGAACTATCAATCTGATTACTCCTACTTAGCAAAGTTTAATTTACAGACAAAAGAGTTTTCGGAAGTGCTCCGCTTGGAGCACGAGGAACTGATGAGAGTAAAATTTGATCGAGAGCGTCACATATTATACTTGATTGCTTCCCGTGGAGTAGTAGATTGCTTATATCAATATGATCTTACCCATAGTCGCTTGGTTCAACTCGATATTCCAGTGGATCAGATTACGCAATTGGAGATACCAGAGTCAGGGAATTTGTATCTTCTGGGCATGAGTGCGACTAAGCCATCTAACCTGTATCGCTATCAGTTGGATGGTCATTATGCGGCATGGGAGGAGTTAACCCATAATCGTGTTCCCGGTGTAGATGAGTTAGAAATGGTAGATCCAGAAGTTATTCGTTATCCTTCCTTCGATGGTTTGGAAATTGAAGGGCTCTATTTTAAAGCAAATGAAGAGAATGATAATCAGCACCTCATCTTCTGGCCACATGGTGGCCCACAGTGGGCAGAGAGAAAATCATTTCGGGCGCTATTTCAATTCCTTGTCTATCGTGGATACAGCATTTTTGCTCCCAACTTTCGCGGATCGACACATTATGGATTGGCGTTCACCAAGATGGTGGAAAGGGACTGGGGAGAAGGACCACGCCTTGATTGCGTAGAAGGCATGGAATGGATGATAGAGAAGGGTTATGTGGAACGGGATAAGATCTTGGTGATGGGTGGTAGTTTTGGTGGCTATATGACACTACTCTTAGCAGGGAGGCATCCTGAATATGTGAAAGCAGCTGTGGATATATTTGGGCCTTCTAACTTGTTTACCTTTCTTGAATCCGTACCGGAGTATTGGAAGCCATTGATGAAGCGCTGGTTGGGGGATCCGGAAGAGGATCGTGAGCGCTTAGTAGCAGATTCACCGCTAACCTATATCGACAAGATGACGAAACCGCTTTTTATTATTCAAGGAGCAAATGATCCGAGGGTCGTACAGAAGGAATCGGATCAAATTGTTACAGCATTGCGGGAAAAAGGGATAGAGGTAGAGTATCTCGTCTTGGAAGATGAGGGTCATGGGTTTTCAAAGAAAGAAAATGAGATTGAAGTATATCGTCAGGTGCTACAGTTTTTTGATCAAATGGTACTGTCATCAAAGTAACATAAATAAGCCGCAGCATATGCGGCTTATTTATGTTTATTCCTTAAGCATGAGGACCATCCAATAAGGCGATGGATTCAAAAATCACTTCATCGATATCTTGAAGATCGTCATCCAAGAAACCACCTGGAAAAATGAGTCCATCGGCGGAACGTGGATCTGGCTCCTTTTGAATAGCTGTCTCTTCTATTGGTAGTTGCTGATCTGATCTTGACATGCATATCCCTCCTTACGGCTAGATAGATATTTTTTACACTTTAAATATTTTTATACAAATCTATGTAGGGACTTGGAGGGTCTTCTTGATGGTGGATTCCATAACCCTTATAATGGATTGCAAGGTAAAGATCTCAGTATATTGAGGAGTGAGCAATAGATGAGTATAAACTCGAGCAATGAACAACGTCGTCAAATTTTGTTAGACGCAAAAAATATTGCTGTCGTCGGATGCTCTGACAATCCAGAGCGAACCAGCTATATGATTGCAGAAGCTCTACAACAGGCGGGATATCGAGTTTTTCCTGTTAATCCAAAATTAACTTCCCCTGTATTGGGTGAGCAGCCGTATGCTAGCGTAGCAGATATTCCTGAACAAGTGGATATAGTAGACGTGTTTCGCCGTAGTGAATATGTGCTTCCTGTTGCAGAAGATGCGATTAAGGCGAATGCAAAAGTACTTTGGTTGCAACAAGGGATTGTTCATGAGGAGGCGGCGCAGCTAGCTGTGGAAAATGGGCTCCAAGTGGTGCAAGATCACTGTATCAAGGTTGATCATGCAGTCTTAGTAGGAAAAAAATAAGCATGCTTTTTGTTGCAAGAGGTATCTAAAGGGTGAATAAAGAAACGTGGAGACACAATTCTTCTCTTCAACATATAATGCCATATAGTCAACCCTATTTGTTATGGTTGAAGGGTGGATGAGGCGGGTGAACCCATTGTGGCAACGATGAAGCTTTCCACCTTAGTGCTCACTGTTTCCCCTAAGCTATATAAATTGCTAAAAAAAGAAGAGTTAGAAGCAGAAGTCATTGTTCGTTGTGAACTGTCTGAGATTAACGAAGAGGATATTGATGAAATCATCGCTCATACCATCGAATTTTATCAAAACTCCCCTCATCATTAGGGACGACCTGACGAGGGGGAGTGCTTTTTTATTTATCTATTAAAATGAATGGACAGATTCCCAAAATCTTTCACCTTGTGTATAATAGCATAGGCATCTTATACCAGTCTATTAAAGGGGCGAGGAATATGAATCACTTACAGATGGCTCAAATTGGAGAAATCATACGTAAGGTTCGTAAAGAACGCAATCTACGGTTGGAAGATTTGGCTGATGAAAATATATCCCCTGCAACGATTAGTAATATTGAGCGGGGGGTGCCACATGTACATAAAAAGAAAATGGAATACCTGATGGAAAAGATGGATTTACAAAGGGACAAGCTTCCTCAATTGATGCAGAGCGAAGAGCGTCAAGCGGAAGAGATTCGCTTTTATCTTCTTAGTGCCGCTTCATTTTGTGATGCAGGGCAAACCAAGTGGGCCTGGGAGATGCTAGAGAAAATCTCGGTGGACGATCACCATGAATTAGCAGCGTCCTATTATTATATGAAGGGTCAGTGTTTGTTGAAAGAAGATAAATACAAAAGGGCAGAGCGTGCTTTTCAAAATGCGATCCGGTTGGGCGAGGAAAATGAAGAGAATGCCTCTAGTCAGATGTCTGCACTCTCCCACTTGGGGCTAGCTCATATTTATAGTGATAAACACCAATACGAGCAGGCATTATCTTTCGTAGAAGAAGGGTTAAAAGTTCTTAAACAAGATGAAGAGCAAGCAGATACGCAATTTCAATTAAGATATCATAAAGCGCTTTATTTAGAAAAAATGGGTTCTTATCGGGAGTCATTGGTGATTCTTGATCAGATGTGGGAAGAAGTACTCTGTCTTTCTTATTCACGTCTACAGGTGGGGGCATATGGATTGCGGGCAAGGCTGCAGTGCCAGTTGGGTATATATCAAGAAGCGGAAAAAACAGCATTGCATGGACTAGAGAAAGTACGTCACAGTGGCGATGAACGTGCAATGTTTGATTTATGGAAAGTGATGGGCGATGTGTATGTCGCAGAGAAGAATTGGACTAAAGCAGAGATGTGCTATCTCTTTCTTCTTAGTCAAAAGGAAAAAGGGGAGGTTACACCCGTCTTCGTTCATGTATATCTTCAGATGGGTCTTCTTTATTTTCAGCAGAAGTTATGGGCGAAAGCGCATGAAATGATTGATCAAGGGACAAATCTCGCTCTGCAATTAAAGGATCGACGGCTAGAGATGAAGTCTTATATCAGTAAAGGGGATGCTTTTATCTCCGAAGAGAAAGTGTCTGACGCGATCTCCTATTACGAGCAGGCATTGGACTTAGCTGGATCGTTAAAAGATCCCACTGTGGAACACGAGCTCCTCTTCCGTCTCACTCATGCGTGGGAAAAAATTGATGAAGGCAAGTTTATGGATATGTTAAAACAATTATATAGTAGTGGTTTGCGCTTTCATCATCCCCTGAGTCACATCACTTCATCGTCTCTGGAATCTATACAAATAAGAAATTAACGGTAGGACTTTATTGCAAAACATGCTATACTGATACTTACATTCTATTCAGAGAAGTTGTCTGAGGAGGCGACCTATACCGTATGCCAGCTGAGCAGACGAAACAGCTGTGTGAGATGACACGTCAGTCACTGAAGGAAGTAAACGAACAATTAGCTGCGTTTTTGGATTATACGCACATACCACAACTGATTGCAGAATCAGGCACAGCCACTGAAAAAGAAGTTGAAATGGAACAATACTACCGCCACTTCTTATCTGATCTACGCCACCTTAACGTGTCGTGTGAGATGGCATATGAAACGATTAGTTTGGTATTGCGCAGGGCAAAATTTAATCGCGAATTTGCGGACAAGGTATTGTATGAAGTAGTACACACATGTATATATAACTTTTATTATCCGCGTCATGAATGCTATGAAGAAGATGGACGGTACACGTATACAGGTCAGGATGCGATCCGGTTTCGCTATCCGCCCGCACCGTCTCTTCATAAAGTGACGATCTCGTTATCAAAAGCCTTTGAGGGCTTGCGCGAAGAGCTAGAATACTACGAGACGGACTATATGACAGGTGTGCGAATGCAGAGAAGATAAGGATATGAAGAAAGTTAGGAGTGATGAAACAACAACATTGAAGTTGTTTCATCACTCTTTTATTTTTTGCATAGAGTGAGCCTACCACTAATAGAGTAGGAGAAAGTGAGTGACAGTATGGATTTATTACGATAAAATGTAGAAAAGAAATGGAGAACGGCTAAGCCATCTAGGTGTAGAATACGGCTAGAGGAGGAGACGATATTGATCGAAACAAGGTTGATGATCACGGAGAAGCAAAAAGCAGAGTCAGAAAAGCTATTGGACATGTTACCAGCCTCGAAAAATTACCGCAAAGTTCGATCTCATCTGAAGAAGATACTAATAGATAACCCCCACCCCCTTCTCTATCTAACATTGGCAAAGTTGGAGTTTCAAAGAAAAGAATGGGATAGAGCTAAAGAGACGGTTGAAGAGTTATTGAAACGAGACCGAGATGATCTTGAAGGGCAGCTCCTATATGCCCAAATTTTAGAAGCGACAGGTCAGATAGAGCATGCACTTACTAGGTATAAGGCACTAGTAAATGAGCAATCGGAGTATGCTCCTGCTTATCGCGAATATGCGCGCTGCTTATTAGAACAAGGTGGAGTGGAGGAAGTAGAGCACGGTCTCATACGGTGTCTGGAGTTAAATCCGCGCGATGCTCTTTCGCATATTTTGCTTGCGGAAGTGTATGCACTCAGTTCACGAATGGGACAAGCTGCGCTTCATCTAGAATTGGCACTTACGTATATGGAAAAAGATGCCCGTTTTCATCGTCAGTGCGCGCGTCTGTTGATGAGGATGGGAAGAGGAAGTGAAGCGGTGGAACACTTGCGCCTGGCAGTAATGGAAGATCCTCATGATAAACGATTGCGTACTCAGTTTCGTCAAGCGATCAAACAGTATGAAGAACGGATTGCAGTTGGTCCGATGTTGCGTATTTGGTTGAGACGGGTGTGGCCATCGTAAAAAAGATATCCAACAATTATCGACAAATTTCTTTTTTTATGATATTATGATAACATAGTTTTCGATGCGCGATGCTCGTGAAGCGATCACGGATACTGCGCTTCTGAACTCCTTTATCTTAACCCTATGTCCTTATATGATCGAAGACCAGGATGGACACCTGGTCTTTTTCTTTTGCCTTGATTTCCATGTATAAATGAGCTAAGATAATATTATAATGAGAATGAGAATTGATTTCAATAAGGTGGGGGAACCATGAATAGTCCAGTTCACGGTTTGATTGATATGAGTACCATCTTGCAACACCGACGCAAGCTGGGAGGTGCGATTGAAGCGGAGAGCGTCCGTTTGCGCACGGGAGAGTCTTTCTCTCAAGTGGTAGTGGTTTCTGCTGAGCGGACACGTGATCACGTGTATACGGTAGGGTTGGTGACAGAAGATGGTGAGCATCTCATTGTTCACACAGGGGAAATTTCTATGATTGTAAAACCACGCCATGTCTGTGTAAAAGAGTTGCGCAATCAAGTATATCGTCAACAACGGGAACACGAATTAATTTGTTATTTAAAACGATTGATGGATGTGAGCGATGGCTTTCAATCACCGGGGGTAAGGGATGAGGTTTTACGTATCATAGAAGATATCGGCTGGGATGCGGTTAACGAGTATAAAGAGTTTACATTCTTACAAAAGGGCATAAGTGCCTAAATAAATCCTTCGCTTCGCCTGCCGCATGTTCGAGCAGGTTTTTTGTTATTTTTATAAAGAAAAGCGAACCCTCGCGAGGAGGATTCGCTAAACTTTACTTCAATCATGCATGTTGACTTTCTAGAGTACAGATCGCTGTAGGACGTTTAATGCGTGGCACGAGCGTTTCATAAACGCGGAAACGATGATTCATATCTTCTCCATCTACATAAACAGCATGTAGATCTTGCCCAACAGCAATATCTAAGTTTTGTGATCCGGTAGCAAGCAGCACACCGGTTTGTCCTTTGATAGCAGAAGATTGATATACCCCATCAGTAACAAGCTCCCGCACGTGTTCAATTTCTAATACGTGGGTTCCTGGATGAACGCGGTGGAGGAGGGCATATAGATCGGGTGACAGGACGAGAGCGTATGGACCTGCATGTCCTGCCGCTAAGAGCTTACTACGTGCTTCCACAATATCTTGGAAAGCGTGCCCTGCTTTGATCCAATCTTCGCGAAGCAGGGTATGTCTACCTTTTACATTCATGATGCCTTGAAGATGGAGGCTGTTATCTCCATTAAAGATCAGATCATCTTCTTTAAAAGCGACATAAGCAGCGGCGTCAGCTGCACCGCTGAGGTCGATCGGAGTATCCAGCTTATCTGCCATTTCGAGGTCGCGCCAGTAGAGAAGGAAATCCTTATATATAATTGGAATATCTAAATTTACGCGTGAGGATGGTTCAGCCAGCTTCCCGCCTTCTCCCGTTAAATCGAGATGTCCAGGCTTGGGCTCGGAGTAGATGAAATGCGGAACGCTTTGGATTCCTGCGCCTAGAGGGCCGTATAAAGAGAGAAAGCGTCTGGCTACTAATTGTCGGCGTGCTGTCTCTATGACGACGCGTTGTAACTCATGTGATGTCTCATGGGATAGGGGTGAATCTGAATGGCTCATGATCGATCCTCCAATCGAGAAAGTGTACCAACAGTCCATTGTTTGGATGAACCCGCTGGTTCTGCCGTATCATTTCCGGTAAAGCGTTCATTTAATTCGATGACAATCTCTTTTAAGCGCATGTAATCTGCTCCCGATATTTGTCGTAGCTCTTTTAATTTGCGTTGTTTTTCGATATCATCGGGAAGCTCGTACATCGCGAGGTCTAGGTGTTCAACAAAGTTGTGCAGACCAAATTTTTCGATCTGGATAGCTTGCAATACTTGTAAAAATTCATGGTTATTCATGGGAACCTCCTTTGTTGGAACGAAGGTCTCCAACAGTCCACTTGCTTGACGAGCCCTCAACTCGGGAGGGTTGTTCTGTTAATTCCTCAAGTTGAGGAATTAACTCCTCCAAGCGCTTCAGTCGTTCTTCCTCTTCTTCAATAATATGGTGGAAGTACAGTCGTTCTTTCTCTGTTGTCGCATTATCTACAGCAGGCTCCAACATATGGACAAAGGTTTCAATAGAAGATTTTGTCCGTTTGAAGAGGGTATGAAGTTCATGAAAAAGATGATCATCCATTAATGTAATCCCCCTAGAATTTTTGCCCTCTGCCCGTCATGGTTCTGGGTTTCTATGCTAATATTATGGTACGGTCATTGGTTTGTAAAGGTGTTCTCCTGTTATAAGTTACCCTAAAGGTGGTAAGATAAGCAGCGGATCATGATGAAAGTAATGGCTGTTAGAAGAGGTAGGTGTAATTAATGAGTAAACGATATCCTTCATTATATATAGATTTTTTTCAGTGCTATCACGATGGAGAGTATTGGGAAGCACACGAAGTGCTAGAAGAATTATGGCAAACAGAGCGGGCAAATGATTTTTATCACGGGCTGATTCAGATTGCGGCGATTTGTCATCAGCTAGAGCGAGGAAAAGTGCGTGGTGCCCGCAAGTTAGCAACAAGTGCGTGTGGTTACCTGGAGGCGTATCGCCCATTTCATCAAGAGGTTGATGTAGAGGGTGTAATCGATTGGCTTCAGCTATGTTTAGAGCGGTTGCCACACTCGGTAGGAATGATTGATCCAGCTGAGGTAAAGAAAATGAATCTAGGAATTGCTTCGTTGCCGCGCGCAACTGATTTGTAATTAAGCCACTCGAAGGATTAGATCCTTCGAGTGGCTTTTTTTAAGAGAGGTGGCATATCTCTACCTAAGGTTATTTTGACTTGAGATCAATCCCTGCTAATCATATTTTTATTTACCCCACATATAATATGATGATTATTTGAGGGAAGAGGGAGAATAATGAGTTCATTAGATGGGATGATTGTCATTGGTCCGAATGGAATTGGCTATAATAAGGTTCGGAAAATGTTCAACGCGCGCTTCGATAAATTCCCTAGTCTAGAAATTTTGCCTAGAAATGACGATGAAGCTATCAGGGCTGTAGACTTTGCGGTCAAAAATAGGATGCGACTCAGAGTGAAATCGAGGGGAAGAAGTTATGAAGGCTTTGATGCTGCAGATGGCCAGCTGATGATTTCAAAGGTGTTGATGAAAGGAGTGAAAGTCGACTCGGTTAGGAAAATAGCACAAGTAGAGGCTGGAGAGGTTATGGGCGATGTGAACAAAGCTTTGGCTAAATTTGATCGATTTATCCCACCATCGGCGTTAGCTACAAGTATGTCAGGAAATATATGTGGCGGTTTCTCTTATCTTACACGGAAATATGGCTTAACCATTGATAGCCTAGCAGGAGTCGATATGGTTGTTGCGAATAATGCGAATCAACTTCCTGTTCTGGTGCATGCAAATGCGACGACCAACCCAGAACTATTTTGGGCAACACAAGGTGGGGGATTAAATGTACCAGGGTTTATTACCCGTTTACATTATCGGTTACATCCGTTGGTGAATGTAAGTACTTTCCTTTTAAAATGGACCCTCAATTCATCAACTAATTTTAACAAACTTGGGCAAGTACTAGGGGTTTATCAATTTTGGGGATCTGAAGTAACCCGTGATCTCACGTCATCGTTTGCGATTACAAATACGGATGCAAGGGCAATCGGAATGTTTGTCGGTTCTAAAGAGAAGCTGAGGAGGATTCTACAACCACTACTCGATACGCAACCAGATATTGTAGAGATTGAACCGCCAACATCGATTCAAAACGCTTTTGATCGAATTATCACACAAGATATTTGGTATCAAACGATGACAATGAAAGACCAACTATTCTTTAAGAATACAGGAGTGTTTATCAGTCGTGTATTTAGTAGCAGTGAAATAGAGGCGATTGTGGAACAATTTACGGTAGCTCCATCGGGATCTTTTCTCATGCTCAATGCGTTAGGTGGTGCAGTGGGAGATCGAACAACTGCAGAAAGTGTCTATGGACATCGAAATGCTAAATATGCAATAGAAATCTCAAATAGCTGGGAGCAACCTGTATCTAATCGGGCTGAGCGGATTGCGTGGGTGAATAATTTACGTCGTAGCATCGAACGGACCAGAGTAAAAGAAGCTTATTCTGGGTGGGTGGATCTGTTGTTAGAAGATCCAGATGAACAGTACTACCCTACTACATTGGAACGATTACGCAGAGTTAATGAAAAATTTGATCCGCTTGATCTATTTGGTCAACCGCAAACGGTACAGGATTGTTAACCGAATGAGACTAAGGATCTTTGTTGTGCTCTAGAGGACGTTGAGGATTCATTTGTTATGAGTAGAAGGAGTGTCTTTTTTAAAAAAATCGGTGTTTACCGATGAAAGAGAGAAAGGGATCACTCCTTCTTCATTGTATCGCTCCAAGACAAACTCCTTGGTGTTGCGTACTGTTTATGTGTGTGCGTAGTTGCAAATAATGGACAAAAAATTACGTTTCTCTGGGGGATTGGACCATGAGTATGCATGAACATAAAACGTTTTCATCTACACAATCGGTGGGGTGTAAGGTAATTGTTGTTTCAGATACTCGCAATAGAGAAACCGATGAAAATGGACGACTATTGATGGAGTTACTAGAAAAGGAGGAATTTTCTGTTGTTGGCTATGAAATTGTAAAAGGAAACATTCGTTTGGTTCAAGAAGCGATCCAGAGTGGGTGCGAGAACCCAGCTATCGATGTGGTGCTAACAAAAGGGGGGACAGGAATAGCAAGATATGATGTTACATATGAAGCTGTGTCCGGATTATTGGAGAAGGAGCTCGTCGGCTTTGGTGAATTATTTCGTATGATTAGTTATGAGGAGATAGGAAGTGGGGCGATGATGAGTCGAGCACTCGCTGGGACAATTGGAAGAAAAGCAGTTTTTTCTATACCAGGATCACGAAATGCCATAAATTTAGCTATGAAAAAGCTGATTTTGCCTGAGCTAAAACATATTGTGTGGGATTTACATCGTCAATAAATAAGGATGAGTTAATGAGGAGGGATGAAATGAACGAAACAGATTTGACACATTTCAATGAACAACACCGCTCTAAAATGGTAGATGTAACAAGCAAACCATCTTCTTTACGTATTGCGATTGCGTTAAGTCGAGTTCAGATGAAAGAGAGGACACTTGCTAGAATCAGAGAGGGAGATGTTTCTAAAGGAGATGTATTATCTGTTGCACAGACAGCAGGAATTTTAGCTGCAAAAAGAACAGCTGATCTAATCCCTATGTGCCACCCTCTTTTTATTAGCAGCGTTGATATTCACTTTTCTTATATGAAAGAGAACACGTTAGGGATACGTTCAACCGTAAAAACACAGGGAGTTACGGGAGTTGAAATGGAGGCATTGACAGCTGCAAGTGTAGCTGCTTTGACCATCTACGATATGTGCAAAGCGATTGATAAAGAGATGGTGATTGGACCGACGTATGTATTAGAAAAGAAAGGGGGAAAGAGTGGGGATTTTAAGATTGAAACAAATGATGATAGGGAGGGATCGTTATCAGAAAAGGAGGAAATAAAGTGGAATTGAGTAATTTTTCTATAACGACTCAACCTATCCACTTCGCTTCTATTTACCCTTGGGTTGAAGATAGAAATGCAGGTGCGGTTTGCTCATTTGCAGGTATTGTAAGAGAGATAACGGATGGTCAACGCACTCTTCACCTGGAGTATGAAGCATATACGGAGATGGCAGCAAAAATCATGAAGCAAATAGGGGATGAAGTAATTAGTCAATATTTATGTAAAAGAGTAGCGATGGTACATCGGGTGGGGAAATTAGAAATTAGCGATATTGCAGTGGTCATATCTGTATCGTCAGCCCATCGAGATGCTTCTTTTCAAGGCTGTCAGTACGCGATCGAACAGCTGAAGAAACGGGTTCCTATTTGGAAGAAAGAAATAACAGAGAGTAAAGCCTACTGGGTAGGTATAGGAAAGGAAGAGGGATAGATGGGAAATGCAAGGATCTCTATCTTCTGTTTTGGCGCGTTACGTCAAGAGTTAGGGGATTGGATTAAGGTTGAATTAAACACCCCTTGTACATTGCAAGATCTAAAGGAAAAAGTAATCGAAGAATATCCTTCGAGTGAACGGATTGTTCCATCATGCATGATTGCTGTAAATCAGATATGTGTTGCTGATAAAACGTTTATCACTGGGAGTGAAGAAATCGCACTAATACCTCCCTTTAGTGGCGGTTGATAGGACGTTATGTAGAAAAGAGGAGATGTATAGCCATGAAAGATATGTTCCAACGCCCTTTGTCAGATTTACGTATTTCAGTTATAGACCGATGCAATTTCCGTTGTATGTACTGCATGCCAGAAGGCTCTTGTTTAGATTTTTTGCCTACTGATAAACTGCTTTCATTTGATGAATTTCTTCGTCTTGTTAAGCTGTTTGTCTTACTAGGTGTTAAAAAAATTCGCTTAACAGGAGGAGAACCGCTGTTACGTACGGGTTTGATTCCTTTTATTCACCAACTTCGTGAAGTGGAGGGAATTGAGGATATCGCGCTAACCACAAATGGCGTTTTATTAAGTAAGTATGCAGAGGACTTAAAAGAAGCGGGCTTAATGCGTGTAAATGTAAGCTTGGATACATTATCAGAGGAAGTATTCAAGAAATTGAACTCTAAATATTTTGAATTAAGTGATGTTCTGAAAGGGATCGAAGCTGCGGCAAAAGTAGATTTAAAAATAAAGGTGAATATGGTTGTTATGAAAGGTGTGAATGATAAAGAAATTGTTTCCATGGCTCGGTATTTTAAAGGAACTGGGCATACTGTCCGCTTTATTGAATTTATGGATGTTGGGAATAAAAATAATTGGAACCTAAACAAAGTAGTTCCAAAAGTTGATATCTTACGTCGAATTCAGGAAGCAGATATGCCCTTTGAATCAGTAGAAGATTATTCTGGAGATGTAGCAAAACGCTTTCGATACGTGGGCAGTACTGAAGAATTTGGAATCATTTCTTCTATATCAGATACGTTTTGTGGTTCGTGTACTCGAGCCAGAATATCTTCAGATGGAAAATTGTATACATGTTTGTTTGCCAATAATGGATTAAATTTAGCTCCATTTATAAGGGGAAAAGCAAGTGATGAAGATATCTTAGCTAAGATACAAGATATATGGAATCACCGTAATGATCGCTATTCTGAGGAAAGGGCATTAATAAATAGTTCGGAAATACAAAAAATAGAAATGAATTATATAGGAGGGTGAGATATAGTTCCTCTCCAACGGTGTTAAAGGAAGTCCGTTGTAGAGGAAAAATGGTGTGTTTTGATTAATAGCAATCTCACTTATTTATCGGCAGGAAAAGTAGCAGAAAAAGATTGATCTCTTGCAGTTACCGAGAGAAGTCTGGATCCGAACATTTGTGAAATGACAGGTGAAAAAGCGATAAAAACGTTACGAGCAATGTTTTCGACACTTGGAGCGTAATTAACGCGGAAAGGGGGTAAGAAGAGTCTAACATTAGGTACGACACCTGTTTGTAAAAGGGTACGGTTAAACCATTGTATTCCGATAGTGCGATTAAATACAGATTGAATAGAATCTACAGGAACTGTAAAGCCCGTAGTATTAGACGGCGCACTAGATTCTAATATTTTAAATGAGAGCAAACTTAATCTACTTACACCAAAACCAGGGATGAAGCGATCGGTATTTAATGTGATCTCTTCAGTTAATATAAAATCCATATAAAATCAACTCACTTATAGCAATGTTATTTCTCTCTACTCTCTATCATATTCATCTCTTTTAATTTTGGATTGGACTAGTATCCTTTCAGACAAGATCATGCAAATCTTGAATCAAACACCCTACATGCAAATGATAAAAAATATGCATACATAGGATCGATAGCTCATACCACTCTAATGCTACTATCATACATATATAATATTTAATAATATTTATAAAAGGGTGAACATGTGTGATTATCGGAATTCAAGCGGCGGGATTAGAGGATTTAAATCTGATAGTTGAAGAAATGAGTGTGAAGAGGGAGGTTCGTATTTCTTCTCAAATTCAATGTGTCAAAGGGTTAATACAAGGTTTTGAAGTGATTGCTTGTAGTTCGGGTGTTGGTAAAGTAAATACTGCCCTGGGTATTCAAAGTTTGATCCATTCATTTAGTTCCAATATTGTTTTATCTTCAGGGGGTGGCGGTGCACTTAATCCGAATTTGAATTCAGGAGATGTTGTCATCGCTACAGGTTCGCAATTTCATGATGTGAACTACACCGAGATTGATGTTCCGTTGAGTCAATATCCGTCCCTTCGGGTGTCTGTGTATAAAACGAATAAAAAGTTAGTAAAACTTGCCGTACAGGGGGCACAAACGGTTCCGTCTCTTCGGATTGCTACTGGTAAAATTTTAACTGGAGATCAATTTATTACTCGCAGGAAACTTAAAGAAAGATTACGTCTGGTTTTTGGAGGTCAATTAGTAGAAACTTCCTCTGCAAGTGTGGGACTTACCACATTGCTCTCATCCACCCCTTATTTATCAGTACGTGGAGTGACGGATACCGCAGATCAAAATGAGCCTGCCTCCAGAGAGGTGGTTCGCGAAGCAAGAAACCATTCACAGATGGTTATTCTTGAGCTGTTATCAGCTATTAAGAAGAAGTATGGGCTTTAATTTAAGTCAAATCTCTATTTATTTTTTGTTGTAAATTTATTGATGCACTTTTGCTGATCTCCAGTAATAGATTAGGATTAAGTCGGTTTGAAGGAGAGATTCAACATGAAAGGTCGTATGTGGACGAAAGAAGAAGATCAGTTATTGGCGGATACAGTATTAGACTACATTCGGGATGGGAAAACACAGTTAGACGCCTTTGCTTTTTTGAGTAAGGAGCTGGGAAGGACAGCGGGAGCGTGTGCCTTCCGTTGGAACGCGGTTGTTCGTCAACTCGTGATGCGTGACTTCAAAAAGGCGAAAAAAGATAGCATTATGAATGAGTTGAAGAAGAAACGTGTCGCCTCTTCCCATTCCTTAAAAAGTATTATGAAAGACTTGTATCAAGTGGAGGAAAAGCGTGAAGATATGCAATATCGGGTGCAGAAGTTGGAGAATAAAGTGAAGGAGAAGGAGGAAAGGCTGAGGCAACTTGCAACTGAAAATCAACAGCTGAAGGAACACTGTGAAGCGATCGAGTTGTACAATCAAGTGAAAGAACGATATGCAGGCATCCTGCAGCTTTTGGAATCTGCCAGTGGGCTGAAGCCAGAGAAGGAGTCGTATGCAGATAAGGATGCATCGGACTATTTTTCATCGAAACCTGATGAGTCAAAGACAAGCGTCGATACAGAAACGGATGCACAATCATAACATAACAGTATAGAAGGGATAAAGACAGAGAAAGAGGTGCCGTTTGTGGCTCGTCCATGGAGCAATGAAGAAGACCGGCTTCTCCTACAATTTGTACAGGTTGGTCGGAGATCTGGGTTGGATCGAACCAAAATCTTTGACAAAATTAGCGAAAGATTAGGGAGAAGTGCCAATGCATGTTATAAAAGATGGAAATACTTAACGAGCACCGTCTCCTCGAATTCAGAGCAAGATGTTCGTTCGGAAATCCAACATTGGCAATCCAGGATTGAACGATTAGAAAAATTAATTGAAAATAATCACGAGCAAATGCAGCAATTAGCGGATGAGAGTAAGAAGTTACGAAAAGAGATGAAGTTCTTTGAGATGATGTTGATCGAGGAATACAACCTTCTGTTAAAGTTAATTGAACCGCAAAATCCTAGTGTACGGTTACAATCAATATAATCCCCCCTACTCTTTAAGAGAGAGGGGGGTTTTACTTATGTAAGCACGATCGCTTAAAGTAGGGCATGATATAATGCAAAAAAGAGGAGGTCTTCGCAAGATGAAAAAGTATCAATTGATTGTGATTGGTGGAGGAGCAGGGGGACTTGTAGTGGCTGCAGGAGCCGCTTCCTTTGGGATGTCGACAGCGTTAATTAGCGAAGGGCCGCTCGGGGGAGACTGTTTGTGGAGTGGATGTGTTCCTAGCAAGTCCTTGATCCAGTCGGCGAAAATTGTACATACAACTCAAAAAGCAAAGCAGTTTGGGCTTCAGGTTGAAGGAAAGGTTGATTTTACTACGGCACAACAGCGACTAGACGATGCGATCGCGACGATTCAAAAGCATGATGATCCAGAACGATTTACGCAGTTGGGGATCGACGTGTATCAGGACAAAGCCTCTTTTGTGGGTAAGAACGAAGTGAAGATAGGGATGGGGGAGGTTTTACACGGCAAACGGATTGTAGTAGCCACAGGCTCCAGTCCAGTACTTCCTCCCATCCCTGGATTAGCAGAAGCCGGTTATATCACTAATGAGACACTTTTTTCACTGGAGCAAAAGCCTTCCTCACTAGCTGTGATCGGTGCAGGCCCGATCGGGCTGGAATTAGCGCAATCACTCGCTCGCTTTGGGACAAAAGTAGTGGTGTTGGAAGCGGATGATCTGTTTTTGCGCAACGAAGATCATGAGGTGGTTCCTTATCTAGAGCGTAAGTTAAAGAAAGAGATGGAACTTCACACGGGAGCAAGTGTGAAGCAGGTTGAACAAACAAAACGGGGGAAGAAGGTAGTAGTCGAACTGCAGGGTGAGAGGAAAGAGTGGATGGTGGAGGAGATCCTAGTGGCCGCTGGTCGTAAACCCAATACGGAGGCACTGCGGTGTGAAAAGGCTGGGATTCAAGTAAATCAGCGTGGAGCGATTGAAGTGAACGAGCGCTTACAAACGAGTCAGCGTCATATTTATGCGGTAGGAGATGTTAACGGTCGCTATCCGTTCACTCACGCAGCCAGTTTAGAAGGGAAGACGGTGGTTTCTAATGCTGTATTTGGATTGCGGCAGAAAGTAAGTTATGAAGGCTTACCGTGGGTTACTTATACAGATCCTGAATTGTTTCATCTAGGGAAGACCGAAGAGGAGTTGAAGGATGAGAATCAGGATTATCGTGTCTACAAAGTGGAGTTAGATGATGTAGATCGCTATGTAGCCGATCGAGATACAGATGGTATGATAAAAATCTTGACCGATCGCCGGGGGCGTATTCTCGGAGCGCACGCTGTGGGAGTTAGTGTGGGTGAGGTGATGCAAGAAGTGGTTTTTGCAAAGCAATACGGGCATAAGATCGGAGATTTAGCACAGGTGGTGTATCCATATCCGACACGGGCGGCGGCAGTTGGGCGAGTAGCAGATATGTATTGGCGAGAAAAATTGTTTGCTGGCTGGATTCCAAAAGTGACTCAGAAGTTTGTCCAATGGTTCCGGTAATTGGGATATAGGATCACAAAAAAAAGCTGGCTCTCACCAGCTAAATACAAACCAAAAGATTGTAGGGATAACTAATAAGAAAAGAAGTAGCTTTCTCCAGGGGGAGATTGTGGGACGGTCGTAACCGTAATTGTTATACCCACATCCACCATAGCCATACCCTCCGTAGCTGCAGTAGGTTCCATAGTCGATTGGATAGGACATAGTATTCCTCCTGTTTTTGCTGGTTTCTTCTTATCCTATTCAATATTGGGGAAGGATGACTTTCCAACCTGTTATAAATGCCCAAATTGAATGCAATTGGGCGGAAAAACGGGTAGATGTCTACGCCGAAGCGGACGTGTTTACATAGTGTGGAAGAAGACCAGGGGAACAGGAGGGGAACCTATGAGTAAAGGACCGTCCATGAAAGATTTGGCAGATATGATTAATGGCGTGATGGGACATCAGGTACTGACGGAACAGCAGATGGCGCAAATTATGGGGGGAGCCAAAGAGGCGCTTGATCGCGGTGGAATGGCAGCTGTTATTGATTATCTCATGCGCGTAACCCAAGCAGATGTGAATAAAAACGATCTGATGAAGTTTGCAGAGTCTGTCGCCTCAAATCCTCAAATTGGAAAAGATATCTTATCGGGACGCAGAAAGCCGAGATAAGAAAAGCGTGAAGCCGACTTCCTACTGGTGAAGTCGGCTTCACTCGATTTTAACCCATAAATATGGTGGTAGCTAATATAACTGTTGCGGCGACAATAATACCAGTAAAAAGAAAGAGCAAGGGGAAGAAGTGTCCTTTTTGATCGAGATGCATAAAGGTGAAAAATTGCAACAATACTTGAATGCCGGCAAGTATAAGAATCACGACAATCACAGTTTGGGGCGGAAGAAGGTTTGTAGCGACTAGATAAAAGGAGATTCCGGTTAAGATTAACATGCTGATGAAGGAGATGATATGTTTTCGGGCGTGATCATCACCGGGTTGTGGGCTAGTTGGTGTTAGAGTGGGCTCGTGTTTAGGTTCAATTTCCATCATCCAACCTCCTTGAGCGATTGAAGATAGTTCATCAGTTATATTATATATAAAATATTCTCTTATTTCTACACTTTCGGTTAATGGTATGATACAATATCGAAAATCCAAAAGCAGGTGAACATGTGACCAAACTATCAATCCGCCCATTGGAAGAAAGGGACCTGATGGGAGTGCAAGCGGTGGCACGAGCAACTTGGCCAGTTACATATAAGGATATTTTACCTTTAGATACGATTAATACCTTTTTGAAAAAAGCATATCATCCCGATGCTTTGCGTAAAGCGTGGGAAAGCGATTGTCAACTTGAACCACGTGGTTTCTTTGTTGCATGCGCAGGTGAACGGGTTATAGGCTATACACAGTTTGTTCCATCGGCCACCGAAATCGAGTTGACACGGATCTATGTGTTGTCTTCTTACCAGCAGCGAGGTGTAGGTAAAGCTTTAGTACGTTATGGATTGGCGCAACAGACGAAACAGCTCCCGTTAATGGTATGGGTAGAAAAAGAGAATGAGGGTGCATGTCGATTTTATGAGACGTGTGGATTCACATTTGTAAAAGAGATAGAAGATCGGTCTTTGGGAATTGTGACGTGGTTGAGTCAATATCAATTAACCAGTGCGTAGGTAAACACAGAAATGAAGTGCCCCTTGTCCAGTTGGACAAGGGGCACTCTTATATATTAGAAGCTTTGGATGGAGCTCCATACTTCCAATTTGGTTTTAATTTTATCAATTACTTCATCGGTAAATTCGGTAGTGAGGGCATTACCACCTAGATCGGAAGTAGTTGTTCCTTCACGTACGGTTTCGATTGTAGCTTCATAGATAGCGCGCGAAGCGGCTGATGCTTTCGGATGATCCATGTGGGTTAATAGAGATGCGGCGGCCAAAATCATCGCCATCGGATTGGCAATATTTTTTCCGAACAGGGATGGTGCGGTTCCGTGTGGAGCTTCAGCCATGATCACATGTGGATTGAATGATTCATCAAAGCTCATCAAGATGGACTCAGCCCCTGCGATGGAACCAAAGAGCTGCAATACAAGGTCGCTTAAGCAATCGCCATCACGGTTGAGTGCAGGAATAACGAGTGGTTCCTCTGCCGCGTTGAGCAGGAGTGCATAAGTAGCATCGATCAGCTGTGGATCGTAGGCTACATCGGGATAACGCTTGCTCGCTTCATCCATCTCTTCTTTTAACATACCTTCGTAGATAGGACTAACCGTAAACTTAGGGCCACCAAACACTTTACCTTTGATTTTTTGCGCATGGCGAAAGGAGTATTCAGCAACCGCACGGCAAGTTTTACGGTCGATCACTTCGGTGCGGTAAGATACTTCATCCATACCTTCGCCATCACGCCACTCTTTTGCACCGTAAGCGTCGCCTACCGCCATGCGAATAACGGAGATAGGGGCAAAGGTTCCAGCTACTGGACGGACACCAGGAATACGGCGCCCGGTACGAACGATGACTTTGCCATCAATTTCGCGGCGGAGAATCGCGTTGGGACTACCGATGTCCCCTTTTTCTTCTGGTGTGATGGTTGCGGCTTTTAAACCATAACCATGTTTTTTCATCGCTTCGGCAGCTTCGTACACAACCTTATTATTGGTGGTACGACGGTTTTGTAAGCTAAGATCGAACGTTTCAAACTGAATATCGAAGCCGATCACTTCGGGGGCTAACAGGCGCAAAGCTTCATCTAATAATTCCTGTCCTGTTTGATCTCCGTTCATGACGACTACTGTTTTTGTTTCTGACAATGTCATTCTCTCCTTTCAAAATAAAACCCCGTTCGCGTGGGGATGACCGTAATCAGTACAGCTACCTATCCTATTATAACCATAGAAGGTGCTTGCGACTAGGCGCAAAAAATTCAAACATCATTAATATAGACTGGGTGTAGAAGGGATATGATACGGAAAAATATTGAATTGAATGCGGGAAGCTTGTATGATAGGAAAGAGCTGGACGTTTTAAGAAATATTTTTCTTAATTTAAGGTTTGACAGGTTTATCACCTTGGAAAAAGGGTAAATACATTTACATGAAAGGGGACAGGACACTATGGAAGATATATCACTAGTCGGAGTGAGTGTTGCGGTTATTGCAGTTGCTTTTAGCATCCTAGTGGCTTTTATCATTCGATCCCTGAATCGACTGAATGAATCATTGGAGTCCGTGCAATCTGTTCTCACCCAAGCGGAAGAAAAAGTAGAAGATGTGTTGTCTGAGTCTACACTCACTTTACGCGAAACCCGCGTTCTCATCAATGATGTACAAGAGAAAAGCAAAAAGTTAGATGCTTTGGTTAATTCACTCTCTCAAGCGGGGAAGACAGTCCAGGAAGCGGCAACCACGGTTGCTGAAGATACAAAAGAAAAGAGTAAGTTGGTTAACAACCAAGTGGAAATTCTCGTGCGTGCCCTCTCTGATGCTGGAAAAAAGGTGAATGAGCTTTCTACCACTGTGACAGCAGATGTGAGAGATCAGAGTAGGCGCTTGGGGAAAGTAGCCGCTTATATGGGTGTAGGTGTCGATTTAATCAATCGCTTTCGTCATCCTGAGCAGACTAAAAAAATTAAAAGGAGAGATTATGATGGAAGATAAAAACAATTCTATTAATGGAAAAGATTTTATCATAGGTGCTTTGATCGGTGGATTAATCGGTGCTTCAGCAGCTGTTCTCCTTACGCCCAAGTCAGGGAGAGAAGTTCGCCAAGAGCTTGGATTAGGCTATGAAGAAGCGAAGGGAAAAAGTATTGAAGTAAAAGAGAGTGTAATCGAGCAAAAAGATGAGCTCGCTAAGAAACTGGGCGAAGCACGGGAGAAATTGCAAGAGGGTTGGGGACAGATCCGCAATACGATGTCCAATAAAACATTGGAAATAGCTTCTGCTGCAGATGAGGAAATCGACCAGGCGAAAGAAGCGTTGGAAGAAGCACAAGATACTCTCGCCGAAGAAAGCTTGAAAAAAGCGGAGCAAATCAGAGGGAGAACTTGATTTCTCCGTCTTGAAAGAAGATTTAGATGACGAGGGCACCGGAGGGTGCTCTGTTTTTTTGAAAAGAGGAGGTAGGAACATGGTACAATTAAATGAAATAAAAACCATTGACGAGTGGCATCAGTTTTTGCGATTATCTAATGATAAAGATATTTTGATTTTCAAGCATAGTACAGCATGTCCGATCAGTCATCGTGCTTATACGGCTCTACAGGAAGTATGTCAGAGTGATGAGGCCTCTTCCTTTGCTACAGGAGTGGTTAAGGTGATTGAGGATCGTGATATCTCTAATGAAATTGAAGTTTACACAGGCATCCAACATCAATCTCCCCAGATTTTTTTGATACGGGAGAGCGAGGTACTTTGGTCAGCTTCACATGGAGCGATTACAGTAGATCGCTTGTGGACGGTATTACAGGAGCAGGAGAGAATGAAAGGGTAGCGAGAGAAAAAGAGAACTCGCTTACAGGAGGTTCTTATGGGGACTAAAGAAACCGGAGCCACACCAGACAAATCGATGGGAACAGATGATTTCTTGGAACGATTGCTTCATCATTACCGTTACCTTTATCATATAGCCTATCGGTTAACCGGTAATACTGAGGATGCAAAAGATTTGACACAAGAGACGATGTGGCAGGCACATCGAAAATCAAATAAGTATGTATATGAAAAATCGTTAAAAGCATGGCTTCGAACCATGATGACAAACCGTTTTCGTGACCAGAAGCGGAAGAAGAGTTTAAAACTAGTAGCGATGGAGGATGCGTTTGTTTATACCGAACCCTCTACCTCAGTAGAAGAATTATCAGTAGAGGAGCAGGTAGAGCAACGACTCTTGTTGGAGCAGGTAAATGAGGAAATAGCTGAGCTACCCGATATCTATCAACGGGTGATTGATTTACGTCATTTTCATGGGTTATCGTACACTGAAATTAGTGAGGCTTTAGATATACCTGAGGGAACTGTAAAGACTCAATTATTCCGCGCACGGAAAATGCTGAAAGATCGACTCTCCAAAAAGTAAGGAGTTGAGCCAATGATGTCTTGCAGGGAGATCGAACCTTTGATTCAGCGATATGTGGATCAGGAAATATCAAAGCAAGAGTATAAAAAATTAAAAGCTCATGTAGATGAATGTGCTGAATGCAAACAAGACCTGCAGGAGATGATTGAGCTCGTACACACTTTGGAAGAGATTCGAATCGATAGACAGCATAAGGAACGTGCATCTTTTAATGGATTTCCCAAATGGGCAGTTGTCTGTGCTTCCATGATGATGGTTGTATACTTTTTCCCTCCCTATATGGAATCTAGTATACAGCCATCTGCGGATCAAAATGCGACGTCTGTCACTTTATCAACTGCACAGACATCGCAGTCAGGCGTTGTGAAGATGCCAGAAACCGGTCAAGACCAAGTGATGGTGCTCGCTAAACAATCTGAAGAATTGCATATCCCAGCTGTAGATTCTATTCGCGTGGTGCAATCGCTCACGTCACGGGATAGTGGACAAATGTCAGAAGTTGCTTGGGTGTACCCTAGTGCTGTTCCTCTAGTTATAGAGGAACAGGCAGCTTGGCAGAATAATGTGAAGCGGGTGGTGTTTGTTCGTATCCCGGATCGAACGACACTGCTAGCACTTCTTGGTCTTGTCGGGATGGAGATTGATGATGAAAAAGAAAAGCTGGAGAGGTTAACTTATCCCACTTCCGTCATTGTGACGACAGGTGAACAACCGGAGTGGAAAACTTTTCGCTTTCCTGAAGATAATAAGGAAGTATTGCATTGGTTTCATAAATTGATGGATGTGAAGCCTGTTCATCCGTAAGGTGAGTCATGGTACAACTACAAAGTGGTTAGGGGCGAATGGTCGTGAGTGAACACCAGTTAAATAGTTTGAGAAAAGAATTGGATCGAATTAATCTAGAACTTTTAGCTTTGATGAACGAACGAGCTAAGATTGTAAAAGAGATTGGGGAGATGAAGACACGGCAAGGAGTGATGAAATACGATCCTGTTCGTGAACGCAAGATGCTCGATGATCTCGTCCGCCACAATGAAGGCCCATTTGAAGATGGAAGTGTTCGTCATTTGTTTAAGGAGATTTTTAAAGCTTCTCTCAATCTTCAAGGGGAAGAGGAAAAGAAAGCGTTGTTGGTAAGCCGTAAGCGCAAATCTCATGATACGGTTGTCACGGTAGGTAATAATACCATCGGAGAACCTAATAAGCAAGTGATTGCGGGACCGTGTTCAGTTGAATCAAAAGAACAAGTTCGTCAGGTTGCTGCGAGTCTTGCGCAGCAGGGAGTAAGCTTTTTACGGGGAGGCGCTTTCAAACCTCGTACTTCTCCATATGACTTCCAGGGGTTAGGAGAAGAAGGTCTGCGAATCTTACGCGAAGTGGCCGATGAGTTTAAATTGAATGTCGTAAGCGAGATTGTAAATCCAGGTGATATTGAGATGGCGACCAAATACGTTGATATGATTCAAATTGGTGCGCGCAATATGCAAAACTTTGATCTGCTTAAGGAAGCGGGAAAAGTAAATACTCCTGTCTTTTTGAAAAGAGGGATGGCGGCCACGATTGAGGAGTTACTGTTTGCTGCGGAATATATTGTGTCACGCGGAAATGAACAAGTGATTTTATGTGAACGTGGGATTCGCACATACGAAAAATGGACACGCAATACCCTGGATATTTCTGCTGTACCCATTTTGAAGCAGGAAAGTCACCTTCCTGTAATTGTTGATATTACGCATTCAACTGGTCGACGTGATATATTGCTTCCCGTTGCGAGAGCAGCATTAGCGGCAGGGGCAGATGGTATAATGGTAGAGGTGCACCCTGATCCTTCCGTCGCATTATCTGATGCAAATCAACAAATCGATATTCCTACCTTTGAACACTTTATATCTGAACTTCTCTAGCCCTATGGACAATGGTCAGGGATGGAAGTGAGATTTGCAGGGCCGCACATGCGGTCTTTTTGCCTTTGTGTAGATAATGTTACGATTTTGTCGAAGATCAGGATGATTTACCCAATCTAAGTGAGTTAAAATGGGGGGAGAGAGCGAAAGTGAATCTCTTAATGTCATTAGAAAAAGCAAATAATGGGGAATGGACACCACGCGAATTATTTCCACACTTGGCTCAATACATGCCACAAGTATATGTAGCTTATCATCGGCCTACAGCATTGGGAACAGAAGTACGGCCTGTAGTGGCACGGGGGAAGGAACCAGGTAGTAAACGTTCCGTTTTATTTTCAGACGAACATATTGCACAAGACTGGTTACAAGCACAACCACAAGTTTATTTGCAGAGTAAAGACACGTTAGAGTATATGAAAGAGGCATTCCGCAGTGGTTACGATGGTTTTGCCCTCAATCCAGGCAAGCCATCACGTCTGATTACAGACCGCTCCTTGATGCACCTGCTCCTCTGTGAATATGCCTTGGTGAGTATGAAGCTGCAGCAAGGGGCATGGATCCCCTCACAGAGGGAACGCTTACTCTTTATTGATTTGGACAATGGAAAACAGTCTATACCTGTATACTTTAGCAAGTCGGATGCGCAAGCGGTGTGTGAAAAGTCGGGTGGAGAACCGCAGTTACATAGCTGGGAAGGAATACGGAGTCGTTGCTGGGCCTTGGGAGGAGAAGGTCCTATCCTTCAATATGGATTTCCTGAACAGATTGGTTTGTTAGCAAAGCATGTAGATGGTTTATGTGGAAATGAAAAAGAAAATGTGTATGCATTGTTAGAGCGATCCATTCGGGCTGGACAGGGAACGGCTAATGCATGGGAAATTGGGCAGATGCTCAAGAGGTTAGATTGGATATGGGTTGTTGTCGATCGCAATGGTACTTGTGTGGATCTCGCTCCTGGAGAGAGTCAGCCGACGTTAGATATATTTACTAATTCTGGTTTGGCGCATGAACGAATTGCCGAGTGGCGACAAGCTGGGGGTCAACAGGAGGTCTTCCCTCGCCTCAAGTCATGTAAGTCTCTGTTTGCTGAGCAGTTGGAGCGTAATCCAGTGATTTGTATTAACCGTGGTAGTAAAGAATCGTGGATCAGTATTACAAACGATACATTAAAAACGCTGATTGCCTCATCCTAAAGGAAAATCAAGCTTACGGAAAAAGGTGTATGGATGATGACAGGAAGAAAAAAAGAAACCATTACGATTTATGATGTAGCTCGTGAGGCGAATGTTTCGATGGCGACGGTTTCCCGTGTGGTCAATGGTAATCCCAATGTGAAACCGACAACGAGGAAGAAAGTGTTGGAGACGATCCGTACTTTAGGTTATCGTCCCAATGCTGTAGCACGTGGACTCGCAAGTAAGCGTACTACCACAGTTGGAGTAGTGATTCCCGATATATCGCGCTCTTTTTTCTCGGAAATCACAAGAGGGATTGAAGATATTGCCAATATGTATCATTACAATATCATATTATGTAACTCTGACTTAAAGAAAGATAAGGAGTTACAGTTAATTGAGGCGCTACTGGAAAAGCAAGTGGATGGACTTTTGTTTATGGGAAGCGAAGTGACAGACGATCACCGTGATATCTTTACTGGATCGCAGGTACCAATCGTATTAGCTGCGACACAGGATGAGAAGAATGGATGGCCATCGGTCAATATTGATCATCGTATAGCTGCTCAAGAGGCAACAGAATTGTTGCTAGCAGAAGGGCATGAGCAGGTCGCAATTATTGGAGGTCCTTTGACGGAATCGACAAGCGGGATGCCACGGTACCAAGGTTATCGCGAAGCGCTTGCTCAGAGCCAACTTCCTTTTGTGGAATCATTGGTTCGTATAGGGCAGTACGATTATGCCTCTGGCTGGGAAGCGATGAATAGTTTGCTCGATGCCCACCCCGAGTTATCAGCGGCTTTTGTCGCTAATGATGAGATGGCGGTGGGAGCGATTCACGCTGTGCAGGATCGCGGGGGCAAGGTGCCAGAGGATGTATCTGTGATTGGTTTTAATAATACCCCTTTATCCTCTCAGGTTCGGCCCAGATTAAGTACGGTAGCAGTTCCTATGTACGATATTGGTGCGGTAGCGATGAGACTTCTAACTAAATTTATGAATGATGAAGAGGTTATCGAAAAACAAGTGATATTGCCACATCGCTTGGAAATGCGTGAATCAACACTGACAAAATAGAAGAGATGGGGGCCGCCTGATATGATTGGAATCATTGGTGCAATGGATGAGGAGATCTCTCGCTTCCAAGCAGACATGAAGATGGAAAAGCAGAGTGAAGTTGCAGGAGTTTGTTTTTATGAGGGAATCTTTGCCGGAAAGTCGATTGTATTGTGTAAAAGCGGAGTAGGAAAAGTAAACGCTGCCATTTGTACACAGGTGTTAATCGATCGTTATGACGTTCATGCGATTATTTTTACTGGGGTGGCGGGTGCACTCGATCCCAATTTGGAAATTGGTGATTGTGTAATCTCAACACAGTGTCAGTATCATGATATGGATGTAACTGCATTGGGATTAGAGCGAGGGCAAATTCCTTTCCAGGAGGTGTCTGTCTTTAAAGCAGATCCTATGTGGGTAAGGTTAGCACGTGAGGCAGGGGAGTCGATTGCAGAAGGAAAAACAGTAGAAGGGAAAGTTCTTTCTGGTGATCAGTTCATCTCTAGCACTAAAACAGTGCTTCAGCTCTGGAGTCAACTAGAAGGGGTATGTGTGGAGATGGAAGGGGCGGCGGTCGCTCATGTTTGTCACGCCAATGGAGTGCCTTTCGTCGTCATTCGCTCCATTTCGGATAAAGCAGACCACTCGGCGACAGTAAACTTTGAAAAATTTACGGAGTTAGCTTCTCATCGTTCGTGTGTGATGGTACATCGGATGTTGGAGAAATGGCAGGGATAATGCGGTGGCGGGTTTTAGCACCCGCTTTTGCGGGAAAAAGACTGAATAAATGTGGTTGTCTGAACTTATGTTATACTAACTGTAGGGAAATGGAGAAAGGGGCGGATCAGAATGCATAGTAGCGAACAGATTGAAGTGGTGACGAGAAAGAACCAATTATCCGATTATGAAAAAACGTATGATTCATTTTCTTGGGATGAGGTTGAACGAGAGTTTTCTTGGTATGAGACAGGTCGGGTAAATGCTGCTTATGAAGCGATTGATCGACACGTCGATGAAGGGCGGGGGGGACAAATTGCGCTTCGTTATTTAGATGATAAGCGTGATGAAACCTACACATTTTCACAGATGAAGGAGCAGTCGGATCGTGCAGGTTCTGTATTTCGTCGACATGGTATTAAGAAGGGAGATCGCCTCTTTATCTTTATGCCACGCACTCCCGAGCTTTATTTTAGTTTCTTGGGTGCATTGAAGCTGGGTGCGATTGTGGGTCCTTTGTTTGAAGCTTTTATGGAGGAAGCAGTTGCAGATCGCTTGCGTGATAGTGAAGCGGTAGCGTTGGTGACAACGCCAGCTCTTCTCCCACGAGTACCAGTGGATGATCTCCCTAGTTTGCAACATATTTTTGTCGTGACTGAAAGTGGAAGCGATATCAATGAGGGACTGATTGATTTACTGGAGGAAATGAGAGCGATTTCACCACAGTTAGAGATCGAATGGGTAGGTCGTGAGGATGGCATGCTGCTTCATTACACATCCGGTTCAACAGGGAAGCCCAAAGGGGTATATCATGTCCATAATGCGATGATACAACATTATCAGACGGGGAAGTGGGTTCTTGATTTTAAGGAAGGTGATGTATACTGGTGTACTGCTGATCCAGGTTGGGTGACGGGCACATCTTATGGTATCTTCGCTCCTTGGCTAAATGGTGTAACGAATGTGATCCGAGGAGGTCGCTTTAGTCCGGATGATTGGTATGAGACGATTGAAAAATTACAGGTGACAGTATGGTATAGTGCACCTACTGCATTTCGGATGTTGATGGGGGCAGGGAAAGAAGCGGCTCACAAGTATCGCTTATCTTCCTTGCGCCATGTGTTAAGTGTAGGGGAACCGCTTAACCCGGAAGTGATACGGTGGGGATTAAAGGTGTATGGGCGGCGCATTCATGATAATTGGTGGATGACAGAAACAGGTGGGATCTTAATTTCAAATTATCCGCAAATGGAGATTAAACCAGGTTCGATGGGGAAACCTTTTCCGGGTATAACTGCGGCGATCATTGATGATGAGGGAAATGAATTGCCTACGTATGAGCTCGGTAATCTGGCAATTCGTACTCCATGGCCAGCGATGATGCGTAAGATATGGGGGAACTCTGCAAAATACGAAGAGTACTTCCGTATTCCAGGCTGGTATATCTCCGGTGACTCTGCCTATTGCGATGATGAAGGATATTTCTGGTTTCAAGGGCGCTTAGATGATGTGATTAATACGGCGGGTGAGCGTGTAGGTCCGTTTGAAGTGGAAAGTAAGTTAGTGGAGCATCCTTCCGTGATGGAGGCGGGAGTGATCGGAAAACCCGATCCTGTACGAGGTCAAATCATTAAGGCTTTTATATCGCTTCAAGATGGTGTAGAGGAGTCTGAGGAGTTAAAAGAGGAGATTCGTACATTCGTAAAGGAGCGGCTTTCCGCTCATGCTGCTCCACGTGAGATTGAAGTAATCGATAAACTGCCAAAGACGCGTAGTGGTAAGATTATGCGACGTGTGTTGAAGGCATGGGAGCTTGACTTACCTACAGGTGACTTATCGACGATGGAAGATTAAGAGGGAAAAGATAAAAGGTGCGTGAGCAGTGTGCACGCACCTTTTGTGTGAGAAAAACCTACTTCTTTTATATCTACATTTATGTGGAGTGGAATCGAGCAATCGATTCTGTTTCAATAATTTCATCGTCGGATGGGGCATCTGTAGTCTGATTGCTTTGGTCTGAAGAGGTTTCTTCTTCATCTGGTGGGGGCTCAGGCGGACGATTACCGCCGCCGCCGTTATCGCCGTCACCGCCGCCACCGTCACCACCTCCGTCGTTACCGCCGTTACCGCCGCCACCGTCATTACCGCCACCACCACCGTTATTGCCGCCGTCATCACCGCCGCCACCGTCATTACCACCACCACCGCCGTTATTGCCACCACCGTTGTTACCGCCACCGTTGTTATCGTCGTCTTTCTCTTCTTTTGGTTTTGGTTTGGATTCGTAATGGACATTAGGCATAGGTGGCTGTGGAGTAAAGTTTGCTTTAGTAGAGATGTCAGGGTTGGTCTTCACTACTGTTTTCCATAATTCGTTCCAAATTGCTTTTGAGATATAGGATTGACCTGCTTGACTTCGATTTCTTTCGTATCCCATCCATAAGCCGAGTGACACATCGGGGGTGTAACCGATGAACCAAGCATCAACATCATTGTTGGTGGTTCCCGTTTTTCCTGCTAAGTATGGGTAGCCTTGTTTATTAATTGCAGTAGCAGTTCCTCTATTCACAACGTCTTGAAGCATGTCAGTTGTCCAATATGCGACTTGACTAGAGAGTACCTCTACATTTTCAGATTCGTGTTTGTATACAATATTTCCATCGTTATCGGTAATTTTAGCGATAAGATGCGGTTCATTAAATTTCCCTTCGTTAGCGAGCATGGCATAACCAGCTGTCATGCGTTCTACAGTAAAGCCATAAGTAAAGCCACCAATTGCGATAGGTTCAACTTTATCAGTAACTTGTGTGCCAGTAACAGGATCAGTGGCTAGGGTGACGTAGGGGAAGTTCATTTTATCGAGATAACTTAGTGCTCTGTTAACTCCTAAGGACTTAATTAACTTTACAGCAGGAGTATTGTAGGAATACGTTAAATGGTATCTAGCAGTTTTTGCACCTATGTAACCTCGACCAGCGTTGCTAGGTGCTTTTTGTCCATTAGAGTAGCGTGTTTCTTCATCGATAATAATGGAATTAGGAGAGATGATTCCTTCTTCCATAGCCGGACCGTAGTCGAGGAGAGGTTTGATAGTAGAGCCAGGTTGTTTGGGAACATTAAGTGCAAAGTTTTGTTGGCTTTTATTAAAGTCACGCCCACCAACAAAGGAAAGTACAGCCCCCGTGTGGTTATCCATGAGTACAGCGCCTACTTGCCTTTCATCGTTCCCATATCCTTTAAACTCTTTGGCTGATTTGTTCATCGCATCATACAATTTTTTATCGATTGTTGTGTAAATCCGATATCCGCCAGTTTCTAATTTCCGATGGTATTCACTACTCACTTTCTCTCTTTCTTTATCGGAGAGTTCTTCTAATTTGACATCATCTAACTCCAGTAGCACTTCATATGCTTGTTTATACGCTTCCTCCATTATATGGGGGTATTTTGTATAAGAGTTTCCACTTCTTTTGCTAAATGAACCCTCAATATCGAAAGCAAGAGCATCTTCGTACTCTTTCTTAGTAATCTTCTTTGTTTCCAGCATATTATAGAGAACTTCTTTCATCCGGTCTTTTCCAAATGAAGTGTTCCCATTACTGCTGTAGGGGTTGTAGGCATTGGGACGCTGCGCCATGCCTGCTAGGTAGGCAGACTGGGCAAGGTTGAGGTCTTTAATGTTTTTCTTAAAAAGTCCCTCGGCAGCGGCATGTACACCGTACATTTGCCGGTTATCGTACCCTTTTCCAAAGAAGAGACTGTTTAGATAAGCGGTTAAAATTTCTTCTTTGCTAAACAGGCGCTCCACACGGAGGGCGAGAAAAAGTTCTTTGGCTTTGCGATCCAGGTCTTTCCCACGATCCTGTAAGACTTGGTTTTTCACTAGTTGCTGCGTGAGTGTACTGCCACCGCTTGCCCCCTCCTTGTCGAATAAATACTCTTCTGCTTGTGATTTGAGTGCGCGGGTGAATCCACGAGGAGAAATCCCTTCATGTTCCCAGAAGGTGCGATCTTCAGTCGCTATCAGTGCCTCAATGAGGTCTTTATTTACATCATCGAGATTAACGACTTGACGTAGTTCATTGGACCGCAGTGCACCTAGTTCCTCGCCCTCTTTTCCACCAAAGTAGACGATGCTATGTTCGGAGAGGTTGGTTAAATTATCGGTTAATTCGTTTTTATCCCGGATGGGTTCATCTTTGACTAATGCCGCAACAGTTCCGATTGCCGCACCTACAGTAGCTAGTGAGAGTGTGGCGGTAATAACGAAAAAGATAAAAAGTGTTAGGAGTGTTCCTCGTAAAATCCGCGCTAGAGGGCGCTTCTTTTGGTCAGGAATAGATGGATCAGGTTTTGTCTTCATCAAGCGCTAGCCTCCTTATATATAAAAAATGGGCAGGACGGAATGAGCGGGTATGCTACCCCCTCGGATGGATCGGTATCTAGGCGTTATGATTCTTACATGGGTTAGTTCAGATCACAATTCGATGACAAGATGAAATTAAAGTACATAGCATCGATCTCTTTTTTGTTTACAATACATATGCAATATTGGTTTGATATATGGAAACGAATGATGAACATTCTTTCAAGCTGAAAGGGGTGAGAAGAGTCTGTCTGTGTAAATGTATATGCACAGGCGCCCAATCTTTTCATCAGTGTTGCTAAGTTTCTCTTTTAGCTTGATCTATAATGGCTATCTGAGGTAATATTATATCATATATGGGGGGAAACTTGGCGTATGTTTCACCACTAAAAGGAACAAATTTTTGCGAGGAACAGGCGAAGTAGACGTTATCTTAGTCTTTTTAAGAGAGCTGGTGGGTGGTGCGAACCAGTAAGGCGATAGCGATCGAATTACACCTGGGAGCAATTCATATATTGCACTGGTTGCACTGTATGAACGGGAGCCAATCCCGTTATCCGATGAGTGAAAAACAGGATCACCCTGTTTTTAATAAAGGTGGTATCGCGGGTAGCCTCGTCCTTTCTAGGAGGGGCTATTTTTATATATTTGAGATGAGGTGGAGCACGATGAGTGAGAAGGTAGTACGTCCAGAGATGGAGCAGGAGATTAATCGTCAATTAAATATTTTACAGAGGGGTACAGCTGAAATTATCCCTGTGGAGGAGCTGAAAACGAAGATTCAGCGCTCCTTGGAGACAGGCGAACCGCTAAAAGCAAAGTTGGGACTGGATCCGACAGCACCCGATCTGCATATTGGGCATACTGTCGTTCTAAATAAACTTCGCCAGTTTCAAGAGCTAGGGCATGTTGTTCAACTTGTCATCGGTGATTTTACTGGACGTGTTGGGGATCCGACCGGGAAGTCGGAAACACGCAAGCAACTGACAGAAGAAGAAGTTGCTAATAATGCGAAAACGTATACGGAACAACTTTTTAAAATCCTTGATAAGAAGAAGACAGAGATTCACTTTAATAGCTCCTGGCTGTCTCCACTTACTTTTAGCGATGTCGTTACCCTATCAGCCAGCACCACGGTAGCCCGGATGTTGGAGCGTGACGATTTCTCGAAACGGTATAAGTCAGGACAAGCGATCAGTATCCATGAGTTCTTCTATCCATTGATGCAAGGATATGATTCTGTTGCACTCTGCAGCGATGTTGAGCTTGGAGGGACGGATCAAACTTTCAATCTTTTGATGGGGCGGCAATTGCAGAAAGAGTATGGACAAGCGCAACAAGTAATAATGACGTTGCCGTTGCTAGAAGGGCTGGATGGCGAGAAGAAGATGAGTAAAAGCTTAGGTAACTATATCGGAATAGCAGAAGCACCAGAGGAGATATATGGGAAGGCAATGTCTATTCCGGATGAGCTGATGGTGAAGTATTATGAGCTGACGACCGATTTGCCGTTGACAGAGGTAGATCGTTTACGTGCTGGGTTAAAAGACGGTTCCGTTCACCCTCGTGATGCTAAGATGGGACTCGCTCGTGCCTTAGTTCGCATGTACCACGGAGCAGAAGCGGCGCAAGGGGCAGAAAATCGCTTTAAAACTATTTTCCAAAAAGGTGCGTTGCCGGATCAAATTGATGAAGTAGTCGTCACCGCAGGGCAATTGGTTCATGGGAAGATATGGGTTGTGCAACTCCTTTCCAACTTAGGCTTAGTAGCTTCCAATGGAGATGCGCGTCGCATGATAAAACAAGGAGCAGTAAAGATTCAGCAGGAGAAAGTAGTAGATGATAATGCCCAAGTTGAAGTGGTGGATCAGATGGTTGTACAAGTAGGAAAGCGGAAGTTTGCGCGTGTGATAATGAAGTAGGTATTCGCCTGTGTTTATGATCATGAAACAGCCCGACCTGTGTAAATTCTAAAGGACGGGCTGTTTTTATAGGTGGAGGGTACGAATAGACTACTCTTGCCGGCGGAATTGTTTCCATATATTTTTTAGTTCTGTCTTTGATAAACGGAAGCGATCCCCATACATAGAACGGATGAGGGAACGGATGGCGTTTTCGGCTTCTTTGGTATAGGGATACCAGTGAAGTTCGCGTTTTTTTGTTCCTTTGTTCACCATTACAGAGGTAGTATGACAGAAGGCATACAACCCTTCAGGTCCGTGATAACGACCGATACCGCTATGTTTCACCCCACCAAACGGCATGTGTGGATTGGCAAATGGAACGATTACATTATTGATACCAACACTACCACATTCTAATTGATTGGAGATGCGGTGAGCTTTATTTAAGTCTTTTGTCCATACACTGGCACTAAGTCCATAAGTAGAATGATTGGCAAGTTGAATCGCTTGTTCCTCTGTATGGAAGGGCATCATAACGATAACGGGACCAAATGTTTCCTCGGTGGCAATTTTCATCGTATCATCTACATCGACGATGACGGTTGGTTCAAAGTAGAGTGAACCCGGTTCTGTTCGTTTGCCCCCACATAGAATGGTTGCCCCTTTCTCGACAGCATCGCGAATCTGTTCTTCTACAATCTCTACTTGCCGAGGATCGGTCATGGAGCCGATATCGCCTTCATGTCCATTGTAGAATTGAAGTTCTTCTGCTTGTTCGCGCAAGCGCGTGGCAACTGCACCATAAATTTCGAACTGGACATAAAGTCGCTCTACACTGATGCACGTTTGACCTGCATTGGTTAGTCCGCCCCAGAGAGCTCCGTTGATCGCACGGTTGAGATCAGCGTCAGCAAAGACAATCATGGGATCTTTTCCGCCTAATTCCATGGAGACGGGAATGAGATGTTCGGCGGCATGTGCCATAATTTTTTTGCCGGTGGCGACACTGCCAGTAAAAAAGATTTTATCTGGAAGCGATTCGATTAAGTGTTGTCCTACGCTTTTTCCACCGTGGATTACTTGCACAACATGTCTTGGCAACCCGCTTGAGGCTAATGCTTCCTCCATGAGTACGCCGGTTAGTGGAGTAACTTCAGATGGTTTTAACAGTACGGTGTTTCCAGCGAGTAAAGCGGAGACGACTGGGACGAGTGAGAGTTGTAAGGGATAATTCCATGGAGAGATGACAGCGACTGCCCCCATCGGGCGGTATTGTACTTCTGAACGATGCCCAAAAAGTGCAAGGGGGGTGCGTACCTTCCTTGTTTTTAAGATAGAGGGCGCTTCTTTCTCATAGTATTTAAGGAATTCTACACTTGCATATACTTCAGTCATCAGCGCCTCTACACGTGTTTTTCCTGTATCAGCTACAATTTTATCAGCGATCTCTTCAGCGTGTTGTACCAGATAGATCCGTAGCTGCTTAATGTACTCGATACGCTCGGTAAGAGGTGTTTGTCGCCAAGCGGGGAAAGCATTGCGTGCGTGACGCATCGCTTCGTGAACTTCAACCTCTGTCTTTTCGTGTAATTGTCCAATTACTTCACCTGTTGCAGGATTACTCATTTGAATGGTCCCCATAAGCATGTACCTCCTCTATTCCGCTTGTTTTCCCCATTGTATCATAGAGAAAACCTATAAAGTGATGAATGTGCCCTCGCCTAAAAAATAAATCAGCTAGGAGAAGGAGAGCAATAGGCATAGAAAAAACCATCCCTAGGGATGGTTTTTTATCATTAACGAGAGTAGTATTCTACGATCATACGCTCGTTGATTTCAGCAGGTAGTTCAGAACGCTCAGGTAGACGGCTGAAGGTGCCTTCTAGCTTGTTCGCATCGAATTGGAGGTATTCTGGTAGGAATGAACGCTCCTCAACAGCTTCTTTCGCTACTTGCAGATTTTGGCTTTTTTCACGCAAACCAATCACATCGCCAGGCTTTACTTGGAACGCTGGACGGTCTACTTTTTGGCCATTTACGGTGATATGACCATGAACAACGATTTGGCGTGCTTGTGGGCGGGTACGTGCCAAGCCCATGCGGTAGACTAAGTTGTCTAGACGGGATTCAAGCAGAACCATGAAGTTCTCACCATGAACACCTTTCATCTTACCAGCGCGATCAAATAACTTACGGAATTGCTTTTCGTTCAATCCGTACATGAAACGCAGCTTTTGTTTTTCTTGTAATTGAAGCCCATATTCGCTCAGCTTACGGCGCTGGTTGGGACCATGCTGTCCCGGTGCGTAAGGGCGCTTCATTTCTTTACCTGTTCCCGATAGGGAGATTCCGAGGCGTCGGCTGATTTTCCAACGCGGTCCAGTATAACGTGCCATATTTTCTTGCTCCTCTCATCATTTGCAGTTTGCACAAATGACAGGATCCGGTCAGTGCTAGCGCGCGAAAATTACAGGGCGTACTCCGGATAGCGGCGAAATACGTTGTACCTGCTCTTAAAAAGAGCGAGGGCGGGCTAGTGAGGGTGATTCCATCACCTATCGTTTGTTGCTATCCTCAATTAGTTGAGCCTACAAACAATAATTATGTCGCAAAAAGGGCGCGATGTCAAGGTGATGTAAGAGATTCTGTGTGAGAGGGGGGTGCGGCAATCACACGGTAGATTGGCATTCCCTGTGAGGAGAACTTCTCCTCATACTCGGTAGTTATATTGTCGTTTGCAGCACTACTGTGATGTAGATCTTCATACTTTTCAACGATATGGTAGCCGCTCACCTCCAGTTCTTCTAAGGTGAAGAAGTAAAGATCGCGGTTATCTGTCTTTAATGAAAGTCGACCCGTCGGATGGAGGAGTCGGGCGTACACCTCAAGGAAATGACGGTGGGATAAGCGACGTCGCGCATGTCTAGATTTTGGCCAGGGATCGCTAAAATGGAGATAAAATTGTGCTACTTCCTGTTCTGCAAACACATCGTTTAAATGATTGATGTCCATCCAAATAAAGTGGAGATTAGTCGGAGTTTCTTCCCCTTCAGTCGCTTTTTTAATGGCTTGTACGAGCGGTTCTTCGATCCGTTCGATTCCGAGCCAGTTGATATGCGGATGAGTTTGACTAGCTTGAGCAAGAAACTGCCCTTTTCCCGTGCCCAGTTCTACATGGAGAGGCGCATTTTGCGGGAAGAGAGAAGAAGACCACTTGCCTTTATATATTTGTGGTTCATTTATTACGAGTGGGTGTTCGTTTAGGATTTCCTTTGCTTTCGGATTTCTTCGTAGACGCATGGTGCTCCCCTTTTTTGTCCTATTGTATCATTAAAGCGAAGAAGATACATGTAGACTTCTGTGCTACATTAAGGGAGGAAGAGATAGAGTAGCAGCGGGATCAGTGTTATCCTGTTTAGGAAGACGTTCGAGTTCGTCCCATCGGGTGTAGGTTAATCCGTAGATGAGTAAATCGTGAAAACGGCCGTTCATATAGATCGCTTCACACAGTCGACCTTCGTAACAGAACCCGACCTTTTGTGGAATGCGCTGACTCCGTTGATTGGCTGGAGTACAGCGAATCTCTAAGCGGTTAAGCTTCAGATCTTGAAACAGATAAGCGATGAGCCGTCGTACAGCTAGTTCCATATAGCCTTTACCGGACATCTCTTTAGCAACCCAATATCCGATCTCGGCGACGCGGTGGATGGCGTGAAGTCGTTCTATTGTGACGGAACCGATCAATTGCTGATCCAACCAAATACCAAAATGAAACTCCTGTTTGCTCGCTGCAATAAGTGAACGTTGAATATATGATTGGATATCATGAAGTGAATTTGTGTTTTTTATCCAGGGCAACCATGGAGAAAGGTGGGTGCGATTGGTCTCAATCAGTCTGAATAAGTCTGAAGCATGATCAGGAGTCCATTGAATTAACTGCATATGAGTGTTGATGGGAACGGTATGAATTGTCATCTACTCCTTATTCGTGCGATAACGAATGAAGTGGTGTAAATATCTTTTTGTATTGTTTGATGAATCCGCTCTCTTTAGTCGAAAATAGCAGAAACCAACTCGGTATAAAATGTGGGAGAACCAGGTAGATATAAAACAATGATTTCGTTAAAATGGAAGAAAGAGACGGTTATGAGGTGACCAGATTGCGCCTATGGAAGAGCCTCGTGTTAGGAGTATGCTTTGTCTTAACACTAATGGGGTGCCAAGCACTAGCGAAAGATGATCCATCTAAAGAGGTAAAAAAAGCGAGTGAAGAAGAGAGCGAGAAGGTTAAAGTATTTTCTCCTTACCAGGAACAGACGGTTCCACAACTCGTCGAGTTGGTCAGTCGTGAAGGGTTTCTTGCCTATGCGGACAAGAAGCCGTATCTACTAGGTTATAGCTACGATGGAGTATATTTGGCTTCCATCGTACATGCAAAAGAAGAAGAAGCTTATCGGTTGGATATCCATCATACAGGATTGAATAAAGTTATTGCTTCCATATATATTCCTTCTTATACTTCACTTCAGTATGAAGAGGGGCATCAGGAGCAGATTGAAGCGGCGCAGCAGATGATCGATATGGGATTTCGAATTAAAGTTCCAGTACAACCCCAGTGGATCAAAATGAATCAATCTATTCCCCTTGTGACGGCTCCAGGTGGGGGAGAAGAGTTGACAGTGGAGAGGGACGAGAGATATTTTGCTCTCTGGATGGATGAAGTGAGCAGTGACGAGCGGCGCAAATTACATGAATGGTCAGTTGGAGGAGAAGCCGTAGTTGGTGAAGAAGCACTGCTCACATCCTATACGGCACAGAAGGAAAAATGGACAATATTGGTGCCTTTGTGGAGTGAGACGGGTGGTATTAAGCTTCATACCTATACATTCGATTTAAAAACCGTGCGTACAGTGCACTCGGAAAAAAAGTTGCAGGAGCAGATAGACTTACAGATGCAAAGGAAGGGAAAGGTGATTTACCGCGGCCCCTTACGAGCTGAAAGTAAGCATTATTCCTCTCTTATTGCAGTGGCGGAGGAATTGGAACAAGGACAGGAGACGAAAATGATCGCATATCAGGGTGAAGTCAGAGAAGTGATTCTACTCGGTGCTGAAGGGAAAGTGTTGTTTAAAGGGAAACGGAATAGGATTGGTAGTGAGGAGAACGAAGTAGAGCCTACTTATGACTGGGAGACCTCTTATTACGTTTCGTTAATACGCACAGAAGATTCAGGTCCGGTAGAGCAACTGGTGATTGATCGCCTGAATGGTAAGGGTGATGTTGTGAAGACATATGAATGGTATTGGGATACGGATAAGATGGAATTTAAGCAAAAGAATTGAACAGACTAGGCAAAACTGGTGCTATGTAGCTACCAGTTTTTTTGTGTAAACTAGTAAACTATGATAAAAAAGCGAGTTTATCAGCTTGTTTTTCTTTCTTTGATGAAAGCGCATATACAGGATATTCTTCATATTCATAAGATAATTATTGCATGAAACCATTTTATGCAATATTTAAAATAGAAGGGAGTGGCAAGATGAACCGCAATTATAGACACAATGTAAGGGATTTACTCTCATGTAGATTTCGTGGCCAGGTGATGTGGCTTCAAGTTCAAGTGCAGCGTGGTGGTAAAGTTCGAACGATCAATGTTCCATTTCGACGTTCGAATGCGAAACAGGTCCTTGCCAGACTCGGGGTTCCGGTTTAATGACGTTAGCTATATAATTACAAAAATTCAGATGAATGGAGGTTAAGGTATGCCTACAGAGCCCAATAAAGTATATCTTACAGTAACAGATGATCAAACTGTACGTGCACATTGGCATGTTTCACAATCGAAGCAAAAGATGGTCGATTCATATTTTGGGGAAGCGGTGTCAAAAGCACTTAGAGGTGTACGATTATTCCGCCTGTATGAAAGTGAAGAAGTGAAAGTGGCAGATTATCGAGATGCGTTTGTTAAGGGGGAGGTGGATTCTTGCACGATTCGCAATGTAGCTCCCGGGCAGTATAAAGCACAATTTGGCCTCTTTCAAAACGGGCACTTTTTTCCACTAGCACATTCGGAGCGGGTAACCGTGTCAAAAAGAGAGGACAGAGTAGAACGTGAAGAGCAAGTGAGAGCAGCTCATGTTCCTCCTATTCCTACTTTTTATAATAGACTCAGTAGAGGTCCTTTACCGGGATTTGCAGGTCCTGAACCGTTTCCGACTGTTTATGAAAGATTTGGTGCAGGTCCTGGTCCAGTTCCAACATCCTATAGTGTTTCTCCGTATTCCGCATCCAGTTATTTCGTTGTATCTAATTATGCTCTTCCGTTTGCACCATCTGCGTATCCGGTTAGCATAGTCACTTATAGCTTCCCAACTAACCTAGTGTGTGAGTCCTATGCGCCGCTAACTGTTTCAGGTTACAGTGCTTCAGGTAATCTTGTTTTTGGAGTTACTTCGTACGGTCGTTAGTTAAATTTAGTTTTTCGTACTCGCATATGCGAGTACGAAACATTTATTAAGTGGGGAATTCAGTGAAGAAGGGTGTGAGGCAAGAGTGGAAGAGAGACAATCGGATCAAGCGGATGACACGCAACAGACAGAGCTACTCTCACAGAAACAACCGCTCCGTTTACTTATACTTAGTTGGGAATATCCACCGCGGGTTGTGGGGGGATTGGCGACAGCTGTTTGTGGCTTAGCAGAGGGATTGGTGCATCATCAGGTTGAGGTGCATGTGGTGACAAGTATGGCAGAAAATGCGCCCTCGTACGAGTTAAGAAATGGTGTTCATGTGCACCGACTCTCCAGCTTATTTGCAAACCATGCAGGTAATATGTACGATTGGATTTTTCATTTAAATTTGGACATGGTGGAGGAAGTAGATAGGCTGGTGGAAGAGGGTCTTCGCTTTGATGTCATGCACACTCATGATTGGTTGGTTAATTATGCGGGGGAAAGCTTACGTGAACGCTACTCCTTTCCGATGGTGACCACCTTCCATCAGGTTCAAGCATTACGAAACCGTGCGGCAGGAGTTCCAGAACATGATGCAGGACATCAGAGTGAGTTGAAGATGGTGCAAATTGGTGACCACTTTATTGCGGTTAGTCAAGCAATTTCGCATGAATTAAATGAAATATTGCACATTTCCCCCGATAAAAAGGTAACGGTCATCCCTAACGGAGTCCCTTTACCCGAGGAAGGACACGTAACAGCAGAAGAATTGAAACAATTACGCGCGTCATATTCCAAACCGGAAGAGAAACTTATTTTCTTTGTAGGTAGATTAGTGATTGAGAAAGGAATTCATTTACTATTGCAAGCTCTACCCGCCGTAATCGAGCAAGAGCCCAATGTGAAATTGCTGATTGCAGGGGAGGGTTATTACGACAAAGAACTACACGCTTTGCGTGATCGCCTGGGTTTACAGGAAAAAGTAGAATTTCTCGGCTTTATTAAAGATGAACTTCGCGATCAAATTTACCGTATCGCTGACCTCTGTGTCTTCCCTAGCAAGTTCGAGCCGTTTGGCATTGTAGCGTTAGAAGCGCTCGCACACCAAACACCTGTGATTGTCTCCGATTCAGGAGGGTTAAAAGAAGTGATTACTGATCGACAAAATGGAGTGTTGGTTCCGTACAATCGTATTGATCTATTGCAGGAAAGTATCATTTGGGCACTGCGCCACCCGCGTGAGATGAAACAAATGGCGTTAAACGGGTATCAAGAGCTGTCACACCGCTATAATTGGGTACAGATTGCAAAAGAGACCTTGGCAGTATATGAACAAGTGATTTCAGAAAAAAAGGGGGGCGGTAGCCTAGTGCGATAGGGGATAAGGAGAAGAGAGTGTTGGATGACGTCTCATGGTAATGGAATTAGAGAAAGTATTCCTGCTCGCTGGATCACTCTCTTTTGTACGGTCCTTCATGTAGGGGTCAGGAGAGCAGGGAGTTGGCTTCTATTTACGCAAGCTAGGAGTCTCTCTATGGTTGTACCAGTACTAGGAGAAGGGGCATGATTTCCTTAGCATATGTACATTTTTCTTCCTTACTGAGGATAGTAGGGTCATGGAAATCGGTGGAACAAAGGAGGGAGTATAGTTGAAAGCGGTTATTTTAGCAGGGGGGCGGGGCATGCGGTTACGACCACTAACCTCTCATCTCCCTAAGCCGATGGTGCCGTTACTTAATCGTCCCTGTATGGAGTACATTTTAGTGCTACTCAAACAGCACGGTATTACCGATATTGTGGTAGCGGTATCTTATCTGGCAGAACAGATTAAAAAATATTTTCAAGATGGTTCTAAGTGGGGAGTCTCTCTTACGTATGTAGAGGAAGAGCATCCGCTAGGTACAGCAGGAGGAGTAAAGAATTGTTGCACATGTTTGGATGAAACGGTGCTTGTGATCAGTGGTGATGCGTTAACGGATATCAACCTGACTGAGGCGATCGCATTTCATGAGGAGAAGCAATCAAGAGCAACGATTTTACTTAGTTGTGTTAAAAATCCATTGCCTTTTGGTGTTGTAATGTGTGATCACGAAGGGCGAGTTGAGCGTTTTATTGAAAAGCCAGGTTGGTCGCAAGTATTAAGTAATAGGGTGAATACCGGGATATATATTATTGAAGCACGCCTTCTGCAGCAGTTATTAGAGGATGGAGAAGCATACTTTGAAAAAGATATTTTTCCGGTTATGTTAGAGCGTCGCTTACCGCTTTATGGATTTCTAACGACAGGGTATTGGTGCGATGTCGGCTCCTTCCAAGCATATCATCAAGCTCAAGTAGATATGATGGAGCGACAAGTGCGGTTAAAACTTGACGGTGATGAATCTGTGTCAGTACCAGGGATATTTATCGAGCAAGGTGCAAAAATTGATCCGTCTGCAACCCTTATTCCTCCAGTCTATATAGGAGCAAATAGTGTGATCGCAGCAGGCGCAACAGTAGGTGCAGGCACAGTGCTTGGTTCTGAAGTCCATCTTGCGCCTAATACAAAGATTAAAGAAAGTATTTTATGGGGCCATACTCATGTGGAAAAAGAGTCTCGTATAGAAAAGGCTATGCTGGGTCGTCAGGTATATGTGGGTCAGGAGTGTACCATTGAACAAGGTTGCGTTATAGGAGACCGTGTTCGCATAGGCTCTCGGGTTTGTATGGGTAACGGAAAGAGAATCATAGCCAATGCAAACTTGACCCTACAGGGGCAAATAGAAAATCAGGATGAGGCTTGGGGAAGGCATACTCTCTTCTATAAAAATAAAGTACGAATCCCTCTCCCTAATACTACACCCGCGCTCATGTTTCGATTAGCTCGGGCGTTTACTTCTGTCGTATCCAAAGCAGGCGAAGTGGTGATTTCTTCATGTACACATCCGTTAGCACAACTACTAAAGCAAACCTTGACCGTAGGTTTATGTAGTGAGGGTGTAAATGTAGTAGATTGCGGTGAGCTCACTTTTCCATTAGCGCGTTTTGCTGTCCAAAATGTGAGGGGTAGTGGAGGAGTTCATCTGGTTATCGGTGCCGGAGAGATGGTGCTACAATTTATAGACAATCAAGGATTGCCTCTCGCGCAAGAGAGAGAGAGGAAGATGGAGTGGGCATACCAATTAGGGGAAGACGAATGGTCCCCCAGCCAAGTAGGTAGAGTACGTTTTCACTCTAAAGTGGTGGAAAACTATCGACAACAATTTATTATAGAAAGTAACTTTGCGCCTTTAAGACGGGAGGGACGGCTGGCACAAGATTTTTTCACCTCTCTTTGCTGTAGGTGGGTTGCTATAGTACGGCAAGCGGCAAATACGCCCCAGCGGGTACAGATAGGAGATAAAGGGGAAGAATCTCTTCTTTTTTCCACTGATGAGGGAGGAGAGTGTTTAACCTTATACGATGGGCACGGGCACCCATTGACGCAAGAGCAATTATTTTTTCTTTATGTAGCAGCACTCTCCACTAAACAAAAAGCGACTAGCTTACCGTGGAGTGCACCGACAGCATTAGAAGAGGTCGCTCGTGTGCATGCACTTCCTTTGGAATGGACTTCGCTTATGCCACGTGCCGTGTTAGAGGCGAGTCAGTACTCGTTTCATCCTGTTTATGATGCATTAAGCGCACTCGTGATCGTAGCCGATTATGTAGGACGTTTAGGAATGAGGTGGAAAGAAATTGTGAGTAGTCTTCCCTCTTACCATATGGTAAGGGGAGCACACCCTGTTCCCCGTCCATTGTTGGCGCACGGGATGACGGAGCTGATCGCTCAAGCGAAGGGGAAAAAGAAGCAGCTGCGTGATGGGATGAAAGTGTATGAAGAGGGAGGCTGGGTGCTCATATATCCCGATGGGTACCATCATCAGATGTGTCTTATCGTCCATGGCAAGAGCGAGTCTGATGCCCAGCACTTGTATGCCACTTATATAGAACAGGTGAAGCGATGCATGAAAAAGGAAACGCTTGATTAGCGCTTCCTTTTCTTTTGTTACTCTTTAACAGCAAAAGATTGCGCACTCCCTTTGGGGACGAGCCAGAAGGCAACGATAAGAGCGAGTAGCGTAAAAAAGCTGGCTGTAAGAAAGGTTGTATCGAGTGCTTGTGCCAAAAAGGAAGGAGCAAGATCAGCCACTGTTTGTGGAAGAGCCGCCAGCCCTTCAGGGGTCGTTATTCCCTCCGCCTGCCTTAATTGTCCGATCGTTTCTTGGCTTAATTCATTTTGATGTGAGTAAATATATTGTTCGATCTCTTCTTTCATACGGAACGTCATTACAGCTCCCAGGATGGAAACCCCAATCGTTCCCCCCATCGAGCGCGAAAACATTTGTGAAGAGGTGGCAGCGCCTCGTTCATTTGTTTGAACGGCATTTTGAACCGCAATAATATATGCTGTCATCGACAAACCAAGTCCAAAGCCGAGGATCAGCATAGCGACCAGTACCCAAGGATAAGCAGTGTGTGCATTCATCTGTAAGATCAGCACAGCAGCACCCGTTACCATTAGTACACCGAGGATAATAGGGGGACGATACCCTGACCGTAGTACCCAGCGACCACAAATGACGGAGGCAACACTCCACCCAACAACTTGTGGGGTGATTGCAAGACCTGCTAGCGTGGGAGATTTCCCAAGCACACCTTGAACAAAAAGAGGAACGAATGAAATAGCACCGAACATTCCCATCCCGGTTAAAAAAGCACTTAAGTTGCTAGAAGCGATCATCCGGTTCTTAAAGAGAGTGATGGGCAGGAATGGATGCTCTACTCTTCGCTCCCACAAGATAAACATTACTAGTAAGATGAGAGCCAATATTAGTAAGCCCCATGCGGGTAAATAGAAGAATCCCTTTTCTCCCAGTACGAGGGTGGTAAAAAGAAAGGTAATGGCGGTGAAGGATAATAGCGTCGCTCCAGTATAATCGATTCGCTCAAAAGAACGCTCTTCTTTTCGAGGCAGATACAGAGCGATAATCGCAATAATGATTAAGCCAAGAGGGAGGTTAAACCAAAAGAGCCAGCGCCATGAAAAGTGCTGGACTGTCCATCCTCCAAGGAAAGGTCCCATAATCGCTGCTAAGCCCCACACAGAGGAGAACCATCCCTGGATCTTCGCTCTTACTTCAAAGGGAAAAATATCACCAATAATCGTAATGGCAATGGGTAGCACTCCTCCTGCCCCTAACCCTTGTAAAGCACGAAAGAAGACCAGTTGTGACATGGACTGTGCCAACCCACACAAAGCGGAACCAGTAATAAATAGGAGAATGGCAATAATAAACACAGGCTTACGCCCATATAGGTCAGCCAACTTTCCATAGATAGGAACAGTCGTTGTATTGGCAAGCATATAAGCAGAAAAGACCCAACTATAAAGAGAAATTCCCCCTAATTGCCCCACAACTGTCGGCATCGCCGCATTTACAATCGTCACTTCAATCGCTGAGATAAACATCGCCAACATCAAGGCAGTGGTAATGATTGTTCTTCTCTTCTGCTCCATCTCCCATTCTCCTTCTCTACATCTAAAACGTAATATTTCCATCCTACCCTATCTCTTACGATTTGCGAAGGGGGGAGGGCAATATTACTATAGGAAGGGCAGCTTAGTTAAAGTGATGATGGATTGTCAACAGTAAACTAGACAGATTTTTTAAGAAGATCGGTTTGCACTCTACTGGTGTTAAATAATAGAAAGTACTGTGGATTCGAATATTATTAACCAATTTAATTGGGCAGTTGTAAATTCTGTCTTGATCAGCTTGATTATTGCTTCCGTTATTGCAATTGCCATAAGGGACTCGCCGAATCTTAAAGGCTTCAAGAGTTTCGTCGCCGCTTATCTCTAAGCTCATTCCTTCGGTCAGTATAAAATATTTCAATTTTCGATAGGTCTTACTGAATGGAAGTGTATTAGCTGAGTATTCTTCTTAGATCCTGTAGTATACCCATTGATCTCAGGATTGAAGAGATCGACAAAAACAAAAATATGCTGCCGCTTTTGCTGATCACGCACATAAGTTAAATCGCTTATAACTACTTTTAACTCTCTTGATAGTGATGGCTCACTTTTCTCATAGTGAGACGAACCTGGTATTTTGTAGGAGGTTGCATATTGCTAATACCGGGGATTTGAGATGGTTAATTCGGGTCAACTTTACCTGTGTCCCATGGTCAGCGTGGCTTGATATGATCCCCTTATAGTGGATAGAGAAAAGAAACCATTTTAATCTGTTAACTATGGAGGGGACCTTTCTATGGGGAGAAAAAATAGGACGTACGAAGTAAGCTATAAAAGGGACTCAGTTGAGATGTATTTTAAGAGAAAAATGGGCTATTGAACAAGCGCTGAAAGGTAAGGAATCGATACAAAAACCTTTCGATTATTGGTAAAGCCATTTAAGGAAGAAGGGATAGTAGGATTAGAAGAACTGCGGGGCAAAACAAAAGGAAATGGCAAATGAAGACCAAGAAAATGATCCGAAGATCCAGAGACAGAAATTCAACGACTGCGGGCGGAGAACGAAATGCTAAAAAAGCCCTTAAAAAGTGACAGAAAGAAGTCCCCTATTATCGCACAAAATATTTCGTCATAAAAGAAATGTCGAAGACCTATAAACTGAGGTTGTGGTGGGACATTGCGGAAAGATTCCCGAGTGGTTATTATCAGTGGTGAATAAGAAAGGTTTCACTTTCAAATAAGCAGTTAGAGGATGAACAATTAAAGGTGAGGATGAAGGAATGTCACACGAAAATCCAATGGGATATATGGATACAGGAGAGTCAAGGCTTGGTTACAACGGACGTATCTACACAAGCTCAATCATAAATGGGTGCAACGCTTGATGAGAGAGGTGGGCATGGAAGCAGTTATTTGCAAGAAATGACCCTGTTATGGAAAAAGAGAAGCCTATTTCATCTCTAAAAATCATTTAGATCGTGAGATTTTGGCTTCAAAGCCAAATGAGAAATTGTGTAACCGCTTCAACTATCTAATATTCAATGGACAAAAGCTTTATTTATCTACCGTTAGGATTCATACAACAACGAGATTTTTTCTTATCAATACCATTAATAGCAAGAGAGAAACGAGAGATTAGTGACGTTCTATTACATAGCGATCAAGAATTTCAATATACCTCTCGTCAATACAACTATTTTCTAGAAAAAGTACAATATTCGAGCTAGTATGTCGAGAGAAGGTTGAATTGAGAGTTTTTTAGTCACTTTAAATCTGAATGCTTTCACCTTCATCGTTTTCGTACTGCTGACGAAGTGAGGCATGCTGTTCACCAATACATTCACTTTTATAACCAGGAACGTTTTCAAAAGAAATTAAACAACTTACTGATAAGGATCAGAGTGTTGCGTAAGGATTTTTAATTCCTGTCTACTTGACAGAGATTACTTCAATTAGACGTTGATTTTTTTCTTAGCAGGATCTCAGTAGTTCGGCTATCCTTTTCTTTGATTGAATCACTACTCTGATTTTGTCTTGCTCCACTTGTCATAGACGGATGCTGTCAGCTCATATCGATGTAATTTTTCACGCCTTTCTATATCTGTGCAGTTGCAACATTTGCTATCTGAAATTATGAGTAACGTACGTCGCTTTCTTTTCGTCATGACCGGTTCGCCATTCTTCAGTGATTGAACTTAGTTTATCTTAGTTGGTTTTTATGTCCAATATACTGTATTACATTCTATTTTATAATAGAATAATTCTATATATCTATTGTTATATATAAATATTAATGATAGTATATATAATTGCGACTACATTTTATTGATCATTTTTTCTTCTAGATCCTTTTTTTTGATCCATATCATTTTATTAGGGGAGTTTTAATTATGAAGAAATGGAAAATATTATTATTTTTTATACTCATGTTTGCTCTGATTTTCACACCTATTATCACTCAATCGATTGGAGAATCATATGCTGAAAATGTAAATAGAGTTGAAGTGAGCAACCATGTGGATAGAGAGAAAGACTACAAGGAGGTAAAAGAGTTACGATCAGCAAATTCTAAGACTTTCCTTAAACCTGATGGTAAGTCATACGTATTAGAACAATATATTGAGCCAGTACATTTCAAGAAGAATGGTAAATGGATAGAGATAGACAATAACTTAAAAAGAGTAAAGACTAAATCAAACAATAAATTGAATAAATCATTTAAAAACAAAAATTCTGACTCAATCAAGACGGCTTTCAAGAACAAGGCTAATCAGTTTCAGGTGAATTTCGCGGAAAGTACTGATGTGCAAAGTATTGTTAGTTTCGGATATAAAGACGTAGAGATTGATTTTCAACTCGTAGATGGAAAGAAAGTTTTTGCTGAACTAGATAGAAATAAGGTTACCTACCCAAATATATATCCAAATACTGATTTGGTGTACCATGTTAGTAATACAGGTTTAAAAGAAGAATGGGTTTTACATGAATATAATGGAAAGAATATATATTCTATGAAATTAGATCTTCAAAGTGCCACACCTTTAGAGGGGGAAGATGGATCGATCAAAATTAAGGATAAACACAGTAAAGATATAATTGTTCTTCCAAAACCACTAATGGTGGATTCAAATGACTCTGCTTCTTATGATATAAATATGGAGCTCCGCACTGATGGTGGGAATACTTATTTAGATCTTGTTGCAGATGCAAAATGGTTAAGTGACCCCGAAAGAAAATTTCCTATAAGAATAGACCCTACAGTAGAACTACAAGATATATCAACTACTTACGATACTTTTATCGGAAACAAGAATAAAGATACTAACTACCAACCATTTTCCTACTTAATTACTGGTAACATTGATGATTATGGAGTGACTCGTACTTTTATTGAGTTTGAACTACCGAAGTTCCCAGATGGAACAATTGTAAATAGAGCTCGACTCAGTTTAAATCAATATAAAACTGAAGAGATGGAGCAAGTTGATTTGTTCCCTGTTACGTCTAGTTGGTATAGTGGTACGTTAACGTGGAATAATCAGCCTTCTGTAGGTAATAGAACAGCTTCCTCGTATGTAAGTGGTCCTGGTGAATACTCTTGGGACATGACAGATATAGTAAAAAATTGGATAAAAGGCGATGTAGAAAATAACGGAATAAGCCTACGTCATCATAATGAAAGTAATAATCGTAAATCTTATCGCTCGAGTGATTATGTTATTGATGAAACCAAAAGACCTAAACTTGAGATCGAATATAAAGTGATACCTGAAGAAGAAAAACTCAGTGGAACTGATCCATTGAATAAAGGTTGCACTAAAGATGCGATTATTGCTAATAGATCAAATATATACAACGATGATACAAATAAAAAGATGGGTGAGCTTCAATTACGTTATAGCCCTAAATGTAAAACTGCTTGGGGGAGAGTAGTTCCAGTTAACAATACTGATGCGGGTACATTGATAGTTAAGGTAGTTAGAAATGATGGTGAATACCTTGAAGCAATGGCAAATCCTACTTTCTCTACGTTATGGACTTTCCAGATAAACGATCAAGATTATACATCCTACGCGGAAGCAGCTTTCTATGATTACGATGGAAAAAAGATTGGTTCAGCAAAGACTAGTTCATACTAAAAGGGAGTGAATATATTTGCTAAAGAAATTGGGATTACTCTCGATTGTTACTATTATTATTTTCTCGACAATATTATCTGGTGGTAGTATGGCTACACCCGGAAAATCTAGAATTGGTGACCCTAATGCTAGTGAGTACACAGAATCAAAGTTAGATTCAATATTGATAGAAAAACTTAATTTCCCGGAAGACGAATTATTTTTGATGCCTAAATCCATAAAAGTTAGAACCGTTGAGCAAGGTGGGATATATGTAGCATCTGAGTCAAAGAGTTTATATCGCAATAACAAAGGTGAATTAGTAAGTGGAATTGATGGAAGCAATTTACCTATTTCGATTTTAGGAACAATACCAGAAAAAGAGATGCAAATGTGGGGGACAGTAGTAAAATTGGAATCTAAGAATGGGTACGCTAGATATGAATTACACGGTGTTACTAAATGGTTGAAAACAACCTTCTTTAATTGGACTGATAAACAGGCACTGGCTTTTGATGGTCAATTCCAGTTGGATGTAGAAACAAATGGTTTTATGGATTGCAGTCACCACATAGATAAGAATTTCGTTTTGGATAGTTGGTCTGAAGTTGATAAATGTGGTGGTAGACCTGGCAATATTGATTCAACTAAAGGAGCCGTTTGGAATGTGGATGTGTTATCTGGGATGGCAAATGCAACATATACGGTATTGATAATGCAAACTAAGAAAAAGCAAACCAAAGAGACGCCGAGTCAAGCAACGGTAGGATATGTCCACGATAAATCTGGGTTTGGCGTTGAAGCTAATCTAGGGGTTGGATCAATTTCATTTAGTGGTTTTAGTAATGATACAGCTTCGTTCCCTATTTTATTCAATGTAACCCCTTAATTCTTTTAATTATAAATGGGTAAGATTTATATGATATCCTAAAGGGGAGATCCTAGTCTTCCCTCTAGGATTTAAGGGTGATAGAGATTGCGTATTAAAATATTTGTTGTTTCTCTCTTAGTTTTTCTGGGGTGTTGCTCATATCCATATTCGTCATTGCACGATGCTATACAAAGTGAATGGGATTATCCGATTAAGATAATGAAAGTGGATGAAGTGAAGAATATTGTGGTTTTTTTGAATGGAGAAAATTTGTATGTATTTAACAAGTTCGTGGAAGAAAATAAGCTATATAAGTATTCAAATGAAGGGGAAAATGGATTTAGACTTCAAAATATCGGATCTGACTCTGTTTTCTTGAGAATATTTAATGATGATAAAGTAGGGAATGTGGTATGGGGAGTTTCGAGAGATAGAGAAGCTGATAGAGTGGTGGTGATATTTGAAAATAAGTTAAATCCCAGTAAAGTGTATGAGATTGATGACATTCTAGAGAACAATGTGTTTGTAGGGTATCCCGAAAAAGATTTTTTTGAAAATCAAGTAGAAGTGCATGATGAGTGGAATGTTATTATTAAAGTATACGATGATGATGATAATATTATAACTGAAGTTAATAATGTATGGTTTTAGTTTAAAAACCGATAGATTGTAAAGCCGATAGATTGTAAACAGTAAACCAAACAATTTTTAAGGTGTCTCTGTGTACACAATCGTTTGTTATAACTGAATTCGAATTCATAGTTGACTGGATTATCTCAGTTCTCAACAGTTTGAGCATCAAGATCCCTGGTGTAGCGAGTGTGGATGATGAACCGGCGTCTGTTGCTGATCTTTATACAGAGGAGAGGATAGGTACCTTGGCCGTAGCGGCTACTCTACCTCAATACAGGGGCTGGGGGTGTCACCTTGCTCTGACGGAAAAACGTATGCTAGATGCTCTGCATGCAGGATGTGATCTCATAGAGGGACAAGCTGTCTTTGGAAGAACGAGTCAGAAAAATATGCAAAAATGTGGATTAGAGGTTGCTTATACAAAATCCATCTGGGGTGGGCATAAAGTGAGTTTGCTTCCACCCTTATTCATTCTAACTTGGGCAACGTACCTATTCCCTCCTTCGTATGGATATGATAAACTAATGAAATACCGATAGGTATTGTCGGATTTTTGGAGCGGAGGATGGTTATGATGTCGGGGCAACCTCGATTTAATGATATTTTTGAAGACTGGGCGGAAAAATATGATCAGGAGATCAGTGGAGGTAATCCACAGTATGAAGAAGTATTCGCTGGGTATGCCACGATCTTAGAGACGGTAGTCGATTCGCTTGAGGCTCCTCGAGGCGGAACGGTGATGGAGATTGGCGTAGGAACAGGCAATCTGTCACAAGTGATCCTTAATAAAGGTTTTCAAGTTATAGGGGTAGAGCCATCTACTCAGATGCAAAAGCTAGCGGCACAAAAAGTGCCTGCGATGGATTTGCGCGCGGGTCATTTCTTAGATCTGCCGGATACCACTCCATTGGACGGAATTGTAAGTACGTATGCTTTTCATCATTTGACGGATGAAGAAAAAGATGACTCTATCCGTCAGATGGCTGAGCGTTTAAAACCGAATGCAAAAATTGTATTTGCAGATACAGCTTTTCGTGATGAAGCGCACTACCTGGAGATGGTGGCAGAGGCGCGTGCAAACGGCTTTAATGACCTGGCAGACGATCTAGAGCGCGAATATTATCCTGTGCTGCCACGTCTAGAGCAGTCGTTTGAGCGCGCCGGGCTACGCGTTCAGTTTAAGGCATTAAATCGCTATGTCTGGTTGATGATTGCCAGTAAAAATTAAGAGGAATCAAAGAGGAGGGGGCGCATGGATGACGCCCCCTTTTTGTGCTACCGACAAGGTGGGTCGCAAAGAGTGAAAAAGTTGCGCTTCCTTCTCCAGTTCGCTATGATAACCATGTAGAAGAAGCATGGATTAAGAAAAGATGGGACGAAAATGTCATGACCTTAGAAGATTTACGTAGCGAATTACAAGATTTAACTGCAGAAGAAACAGAGACGATACACAAACTGGTGCAAGCAATGAAGCGAACACGGGAAAGTCCGTTGGCATACATTGAAGAGGTGATGCATTTTCGCTCTCTTGACTTCGATGAAACGAAGCAAGCGTATGTTCACCAGATGCAAGTGACGGATGAATTAAAGAATCGCTATCACATCCTGCACGGCGGGATTACAAGCACATTTATCGATACTGCCATGGGTTCGACCGTCTTTCAAGAGATCGGGATTGATCGACGCCTGGTAACACTGGATTTAAATATTCGTTTTTTGAGTCCAGGAATTGACGGACTTATCACGGCTTATACCAACATTATCAAAAAAGGAAATACGATTATTGTAGTGGAGACGAAAGTGGTCGATGAGCGAGATCGCCTCATCGCTTCTGCTTCAGGCACCTTTTACCGAATGGGTTGATAATGCTATGCATAAGGATTATAAAATTGCAGCCAAGGCGATAATATTTGAGCAGGAGAAAGTATTAGTACTGACGCGCTCGTTAGCTGAGCGTAGGTCGAGTGAGCACCATGGATGGGACTTTCCTGGTGGAGGACTGGAACCTTCGGAGCTTCTGATGGATGGGTTAGCACGTGAAGTGAAAGAGGAGACAGGGCTTACTGTCCGTGTAGCAGGGCCGGCTTATATTTATGATGAAGTAAAAGAAGATAAACACCTGGTAGTTATCAAATTTTCTTGCTATGAGCCGAAGGGCGATGTTCGTCTTAGTGAGGAGCATGACCGGTTTGAGTGGATTGAGATGAGTAAGTTGGATCAATCTGGTTTGCCAGAATGGATGAAAGATGAAGTGAAGCGAGCGTATGCACTTTACCGGGAAGCAGCCCTTACATAGTACGAATGAAAAAAGCATGCATCGTAAAAGACGGATTCCCGCTAAGGATTCCGTCTTTTATTTGCTTAGTTATTTCCACTCGATGTGATCAATGATAAGCTTTGCAAATTGTTCTAAGTATCGCTGGTCAAGCTCATCAAATCTGTTTTGAAGAGGGCTGTCGATATCTAGAACTCCAAGCAGTGTTCCATCTTTGATAAGTGGAATCACGATCTCTGCTTTCGTGTCGGCATCGCAGGCGATGTGGTCGGAGAATGTGGAGACATCTTGTACAACCTGGGTTTGCTGTGTACGGGCAGCGGCACCACACACCCCTTTGGTAAGGGGGATGCGAATACAAGCGGGCTTGCCCATGAATGGGCCTAACACTAACTCTTCGTCCTTATAAAGATAAAAACCAGCCCAGTTAATTTCTTCTAGGGAAAAGTAGAGGAGGGAAGCGGCATTGGCAAAGGTAGCAAGCCAATCGCGTTCGCCTGTGAACAGGGCTTCTGCTTGTTGTAATAAGTGCTCATACCGCTCCGCACGGGATCTGTCTATGGAAGTTAAGGTGTGCATGGCAATCCGTCCTTTTATATGAAAGAATTTGTTGAAACTACGAGTAGGAAGGAGGTTTACATGACTCTTTCTGTTCATGATACAATAAAGTAGATGCTTTGCAACCTGTAGAGTAAAAAAAGGAGGATACATATGCGTGATCCACGAGTAACTAAACTAGCACAAACCTTGGTTCAACATTCTGTTGAAGTAAAAAAAGGAGATAAAGTGCTGATTGATGCACAAGGGCCTTCTCAAGATTTAGCGCGGGCGCTGATTGCTGAAGTGTATGCCGCAGGTGGGTACCCTTTTTATCAGACATTTGACCATGAATTGCTACGTGCTCAACTGCTTGGCACAACGGAAGAGCACATAAAAATGCGGGCGGAAATCGAACTGCACCAGATGAAGCAAATGGACTGCTATATCGGAATTCGTGGAAACAATAATATTAATGAGTTATCTGATGTGCCAGAAGAGAAAATCCGGCTCTTTCTGGAATACTTTAACAAGCCTCTTCATTCTCAAGAAAGGGTGAACAATACTCGTTGGGTAGTACTACGTTATCCGAACTACTCGATGGCGCAACTGGCCAATATGAGTACAGAGGCATTTGAGGACTTTTATTACAAGGTATGTACGGTTGACTACAAGCGGATGGATAAGATGATGAACCCGCTTAAAGAAAGGCTAGAAAAGACGGATGAAGTGCGGATTGTCGGACCGGGAACAGATCTAACATTCTCCCTCAAAGGAATGCCAGCTATTAAATGCGCAGGAGAGAAAAATATTCCTGATGGTGAAGTTTACTCCGCTCCGGTACGCGACTCGGTCAATGGTGTCGTCACCTATAATACTCCAAGTGTATACCAAGGTACCCTGTTTGAAAATATACGCCTTGAGTTCCGCAATGGTAAAATCGTGGACGCAACGGCGAATGATACAGAACGGATCAACCAGATTCTGGATACTGATGAAGGTGCCCGTTATATTGGGGAGTTTAGCTTGGGCGTAAACCCTGATATTCATCATCCGATGAAAGACACCTTGTTTGATGAAAAGATTAACGGCAGTTTTCACTTTACCCCCGGATCAGCGTATGAAGATTGTGATAATGGCAATCGTTCTGCGGTGCATTGGGATATTGTCTGCATCCAGCGCCCCGACTATGGCGGTGGTGAAATTTACTTTGATGGTGAGTTGGTTCGCAAGGATGGACGATTTGTGGTGGCAGATCTTGAACCGCTCAATCCAGAAAATCTACGTGGCTAAAGACACAAAAAGCACAGGTTGTGATTCAACCTGTGCTTTTTGTGTCACAAATAAAGGAAATGATCCCCTCTATGCCGAAAGAATGTAAGAGCTGAGGTTGTTATCAACACTGAGAGGAGGCCAAGTAGGATGAAAGCAACAGGTATTGTGAGAAAAGTAGATGAATTAGGGCGTATAGTGTTGCCAGTTGAGCTTCGACGTACCATGGATATTGATGTCCGCGATCCAATTGAGATTTATGTAGATGGCTCCAACATTGTACTAAAAAAGTACAGTCCCTCTTGTCTATTTTGTGGGGAAGTGGAACATGTACAGCTGTACAAGGGGAAAAATGTTTGTCGTTCTTGTTTAAGCGATTTATCTTCTTCATCTTCAGGTCGATCGTGGGCGTAAACCATACTCTTGCTGGTTGAGGAAGAGCCACCTTCTTTAATGAGATCAAAGGATCAGCGGAAGCTATAGCATCTATGGCTTCTTTTCTTTGTGTAGACAGAAGTTGTATTGGTATAATGAGGAGGTGATGTAAAACAAGGAGGGAGACAACGATGAAGAGAAGTTTACAGGAGAAAGTGATAACAACTCTGCAAGAGTTAATAGAAACCCCTAGTCCTACCGGAATGACGGCGGGAGTGATCGCTTATATCAAGAAGCGATTACAGCCGTATGCTTTGAAGATGGAGCAAACCAATAAAGGGGGATTGCTCGTCACGATTCCGGGTGAAGACCAGGAGCAGTGGCGGTTTGTTACTGCTCACGTAGATACGTTAGGTGCGATGGTGAAGGAAGTAAAAACGAATGGACGGCTGGCACTTTCCAATATTGGCGGCTATTCCTGGCACTCCGTTGATGGAACCTACTGTACCGTGCATACAGATAGAGGTAAAGCGGTAAGCGGAACAATATTGGCTTCAAAAACATCGGTTCATGCATACGGAGAAGAGGCACGGACACAAAAAAGAATAGCTGAAAATATGGAGCTGCGTCTTGATGCGAAAGTAAAAAAAGCGGAAGATGTAGAAGAACTAGGGATACAAGTGGGGGATTTTGTCTCGTTCTCTCCACTGTTTGAGGCTTGTGAAACTGGTTTCATCAAGGGTCGACATATGGATGATAAAGCGAGTGCAGCCCTGTTGCTAGAATGGATCATTCAGCATACAGAAGAAGGAAAGAAACTTCCCCATACGACCCAAGTGTTTTTTAGTACGTTTGAGGAAGTAGGATTTGGAGCAAACTCAAATATTTCAGCCCGTGTTAAGGAATATCTAGCGATCGACATGGGAGTAATTGGTGATGGGCAGACAACAGATGAGTTTTGTGTTTCCATCTGCGCTAAGGATTCAAGTGGACCTTATCACGCTGAATTGCGTCAGCATCTAGTACGGTTAGCGCAACAAGAAGACTTATATTATAAGGTGGACCTGTACCCCTTTTATGGTTCAGATGCGAGTGCGGCGGTTGCTGCAGGCTATGACATCAAGCATGCACTTATTGGCCCAGGTGTGGATGCTTCCCATGCTTATGAACGCACACACAGGGAGGCACTAGTAAATACTTATCAGTTGTTAATGGCATATGTACAATCTCCAATATTATCGTAGGGGGGATCTTGTTGACGCTTCTTGAGCAGTTGGCTGAAGTGATTGAGGCTGGGAATGAAGAGGAGAAAGAGGTTCTTCAGCTGGCTTTACAAGCGATAATGCAAAAGCGTGAACGCAATAGTGCATATATCTCTGGCTTTATGGGATTAGAAGGAGAGTTTGTAGAAGAGGGTGTTTACCAATTTCGTTTGCCTATTACCCCATTTATGGTTAATCGTGCAGGGATGGTCCATGGTGGTATTAGTGCTACGCTAGTAGATTCCACCATGGGATCACTGGTAAATAAGAGTTTACCGGAGAATAAAGGGGCGGTAACAGTAGAGATGAAGGTTAATTTTCTCAAGCCGGGATGGGGAGAAGAATTAATCTGTCGTGCTTGGATTAAAAACAAGGGTAAAAAGTTAATTTCCGCTACAGCGGAAATTCGCGATGATCAAGCTCGTCTCATTGTGACGGCGATGGGTACATTTTATGTCTTAGACTGAAGGGGAACGTGGGTATGAACCGTGATGTGGGACAAGAGTCCTGGCAGATCGTGAACCATTTGATTCGAAAACATCACTTTACTATATTGCAGATGAAAGACGCACGAGCGATTCATCTTATTCGTGAGTTTTCCCATGAAGTTGTATATGCTCGTCTAATCCCTGTAACAAAGGGAGATGATGGCTGGAAGAAAGATTTGAAAATATGTAACCGTTGGTTTAAGCGTGCATCTAAACAAGTGGCTGACAAAAAGATGATAGGGTTAAATATTTATTTTTTTCAAGAAGCCCCAGATCGGAATTTGTGGGAACAAGAAGTAGAAGCGTGTAAGAATGATTTTGTATGTAAATTGATACAGTTGGATCGTGAGGCTACTTGTTTCAGTGTACAATTAGCACAACTTTTTCCCTGTCACCTCCAAGTAAATGATTTGTCAGAGGTGTTATCTGCACCGTGTGAGGATGCGCTTGAAATCAAAGAGCGCATTATGCGTCAGAAAGAAAAACAAGTGAAGGCGAGAAAGGTGCCATTGCCGTATCGACATCCGATAGCGACGTTAACCATCTTTTTTATTAATTTACTTGTTTTCTTGCTCATCTGGTTTACGGGTACGAAGGGAGAGGGGGAGACGCTAATCCAGTGGGGAGCAAAATATAACCCACTGGTGATAGATGGTCAGTGGTGGCGAATAATAAGTATGAACTTTTTGCACCTGGATTGGCTTCATATTATCACCAACTCGATTGCCCTCCTCTTTTTGGGTATATTGACAGAACGTCTCCTCGGTACGAAACGATTTGCACTCATATATCTTTTTGCAGGTATCGGTGGAGGAATAGCTAGTTTTGCATTTACCCCAACATTATCAGCTGGGTCATCAGGAGCGATATTTGGTCTGTTTGGTGCACTATTATTTCTTGTTCGCCATCAACATCGCCGTTATCGGCGGGTACTCGGCCTAAGTGTCGTGGTTGTTTTTAGTTTGTTCCTGGTGGCGGGCTTTTTTGAGCGAGGGGTGGACAATGCAGGTCATATTGGAGGACTCCTTAGTGGCTATGTGTGCGCCTTTCTCCTTGGCAAGCCTTCCTATAGGAATCAGTTTCAGTGGAAGACAGCCGGTGCCCTCGTCCTGCTAGCAGGGATGATGGTTGTTGCTTTCATTGGTTATGGTGAAGGAAAAGAAAGTGAAACGTATCTTATTTACCAAGGAGAGCAATTTTTAGATGAAGGGGAGTACGGTGAGGCAGAGGTTCTCTTTCGAAACTTGATTGCCCGGGGAACGGAACAATCACTACCCTATTACTATTTAGGTACAATTCATCTGCAAAAAAATAATGAAAGCCAAGCCAAGTTTTTATTTATGCGAGCGGTGCAATTAGATCCCCCTCTTCCAGAAGCTTATTTTCACTTAGCGCAAATCTATATCGACGAAGGGGATCAGGAACAAGCGGTCGCGATGCTTCAACAAGCCATCCAGTTGGCACCCCAAGATAAAAAGCTCCAAGAGATGCTTAACATGATGGAGCGGCGTAAGGTATGGCAGGTTGGACTGTTGTCATAAAGGCTAAGAAAAACGCTCTTTCCAGTGTGGGAAGGGCGTCTTTTTTTGATGTATAGGTGATGAAAAAGTGGCCCTTACTTTCGTCCTCGCTTGCGCCTTTGTTTCTTTTTCCAGCTCTCCTTTCTTTTTGTTGATTCTTTTCGTATATTTACAAAGATATCTTGACTATTTTCTGGAATGGACATCCATGTGGCGATGCTACCTTGGTTAAAGTCAATATCGATGTAGTCACCGATGAATTCACTAGGATTGCCAAAGAAGGTATCGGCATTAGGATCAAAGGATTGAAGACTTACCCTTTCGTTGCGGAAGGTGAGGCCTCCATCTTTGGAGATGGCTTTGAAGACATCGATTAACTGGGTTGATATGCGGTTGGTGTAGTAGACGATCTTCACGTTGCCCGTACTGGGGGAGGTGACAACGGCGGGGAAAAAATTTTGTGTGTCATTGTTACTATTATCTACTCTACTCGGCTCGGACCACGTTGCCCCGTTATCATCTGAGAAGGATAACAGGATATGAGCATTTCCTTCCACTCTGCTATCCATCCAAACCGCGTATATGCGCCCTCTATTGTTCTGTTGGGATTGATCGACTGCAAGGTATGAAAATGTGGTGGCACGAAAACCCCAGGTGGTGACAGGTAAGGGGCTCGGTACAGGTGTAATCGTGGAGACGATTCGCGGCTGGCCAAACGTTTGTCCCCCATCAGCAGAGACCGCTAACTGAAAGGATGGCTCCCCTGAATATTGAGTCCAACCTACATATACTTCTCCTCTGAGTCCGATAGCGATACTGGATCCGGTTAAGATTCCAGCTTGTTCTAATACAATTGGGTCAGACCATGTCTTTCCATCATCGGAATGTTGTAGCAGGATTGATGTATTATTTTCCTGATTATTTATTTCGGTATAGCTAATGTAGGCACGTCCGATGAAGGGACTCGTAGGGACGCGATCGATAGTAAGGTAAGGCTTATCGAATGCGTTTAAAAAAACGCCCCGATTGATGATATTAACAGGCGAGAAGGTGCGCCCTTTGTCTGTAGAAAGATAAGTGATGACAGAAGCTTGCGCGCCAATGGGTGTGAAAGCGATTCCACTGACGATTACTTTGTTGTTATCATAGTCGACATATCCATCTCCACTTGCAATCAGATCACTTGGAGGAATTAATAAACGATTGCTCCATGTGTTCCCTCCATCAGTGGAACGATATAATCCAATTACAGAGAACCCGAGTCCAGTGCGATAATCATTTGCAGTGGCTAAGACGATATTTTTGCTCAGCTTTGCGATCGAGGGTTCATTTTGGGGAAAGCGCGAAGGGGTAACTTGAATACTCTTATATTTGGCTTGATTCTTTTTTTCTCGTACTGCGTGTCGCTTATAAGGGCGACGTGTGCGAGGGGGTAAGAGCTTTTTCACCCTGTGGGATGCTTTCATACATATCATCCTTTCTCTTTTACATGTATGAAAGTGAACATAGAATGGTTTGTACTTTTGCTGGAATGGGTTATAAGATGATAGAGGGGGAAAATAAAAAAGCGAATCCTAAAAAAGGACTCGCTTTTTTATTTTGTACCTGTTAGATAAATTGCATCTTTGTAACGGCGTCGATAGGTTGTGCTGCATATGTTCCTGACATTAGATACAAGATTGCAGGTCCATGAGGGCGAATCGGTTTCCCGTCTCGAGTAAAGCAGAGGACCGCACCGTACATTTCATCTAACGTCACAGTGATGGGCTCTCCACTTTCACGATGGCATACTACTTGAGAGCAATCGGGGGAGGGCTCCGCATGGGCAAGGAAGGGTTGCAAAGCCATTCCTTCCCCTTTTTCGTCAGGGATCCAATCGCTCAATGGTCGTTTGCGTTCATCAAAAATCCACACACTTGGATCAAGTGTGAGGGGGTATGTTACTTTTCCACAGAGTAAGATTACATCATGCATAGCGAAAAACTCCTATTAAGTAGAATAGATGCGATAGAAGAGCCCTAGCGGCGCGTAATGACATCTTCCCTCATTATACATGAATCCACTTTGGCGCAAAATAAAGAAGCTTTATTGTAGGAGAAGGAGGAATAGAACATGGAAGAGATGGAGCGATATTTACACCGATTGATCACACGACATCGATCAGCGACGAAAGAGGGAAAACCAGCTCAATATATTCCGGAACTAGCAAGGCAAAATCCGGATGCTTTAGCAATAACAGCTGTTACTACCGAGGGAAGGACGTATGGAGCAGGTGAATGCCCAGGTTATTTTACCTTGCAAAGTATTGCCAAGGTGATTACCTTGATCGTCGCTTTGATGGATCGCGGTGAAGAAGCGATTTTTCATCAAGTGGGGATGGAGCCTACAGGGGATCCATTTGATTCGCTCTATAAGATGGAATTGACGGCAGGAGAAAAGTTGCGTAAGCCTTTAAATCCGATGATTAATGCGGGCGCAATGGTGGTTTGTTCATTAGTGCGAGGAAATACTTTGGATGAGCGAATTCAGCGTATTATTCATGTGATAAAGGAAATGTCGGGAAACCCCGAGGTTCATATTGACTGGTCCGTGTACGAGTCCGAACGGGAAACAGCGGATCGCAACCGTGCATTAGCATATATTCTGAAGGAATATCATATGATTCAACGTGTGGAAGAGACGCTGGAATTGTATTTTCAACAAAGCTCTATCTCTGTTCGATGTGAGGATTTGGCTCGCATTGGATTGTGCCTCGCACAAAATGGACGTAATGTGGACGGTAAGCAAGTAATTCCGGAATCAGTAGCGCGGATTGTAAAGACGTTTATGGTTACTTGTGGGATGTATGACCAGTCAGGTGAATTTGCTATTCGTGTGGGTATCCCTGCAAAAAGTGGGGTATCGGGCTCAATTGTGGCGGCCATTCCTTTTCGGATGGGGATAGGCATTATTGGTCCAGCGCTTAATGAACGGGGTAACAGTGTGGCTGGATTGCGGATCTTACGCGACCTCTCAATGGAATGGAATCTAAGTATCTTTTAACCAGTCCACGCTCCTCTTTTGCAAATAGGGGGTAATCGTGTTAAACTTAAAAGCAAATGCTCGTACATAGGGCAAAAAAGCTAACAGTAGGTTTTTGACCAACAGAGAGAGCTGTTGGATGGGGGGATTTGAATGTCAACTCCTATACAAGCGGATGCTAATGCGAATGCCTTGCATTTGCTTTATGAAGATGCACAAAAGATTGAACAATTGATCGCAGTTCAATTGGACAATTTAACATTACCAAAATGTCCTTTGTATGAGGAAGTATTGGATACACAAATGTTTGGATTATCTCGGGAGATTGACTTCGCTGTTCGGGCGGGGTTAATTACGAGGGAACAAGGACGAGAGATTATGAATGATCTCGAAAAGAAGCTGGCTCAGCTCTTTTCTTTGATGTTTCCGAAAGACCAAGAAGCTAATATAAATGGTTAGATACAGACTCCGACTCCCGCTTTGGAGTCTTTTTTGTCGTTGGATGGCCCTGAAAAAGATGAACAGATATAAGTTTTGAAATGGGGTTGTTTTGGTGTAGCCTTCTGCATGGTAGGAGAATATCCTATTAAGAGCAGAAGGCAATTTCATGCCAGCAACTTTTTAATGAATTTTTTAATTATTCGAGCTTATATTAACTAATTAAATTCAGCTATATGTAGGATAAAAACGGCATTTCATTATGTGGGATCATCGTTTTACGAGGAGGGTGAGGTATGGGTGTCATACATGGAAATCGATCACTACCAAAAATCGTCGTGTTATCAGTTCCGAAAAGTGGGACGAACTTACTTACACAGATTATAAGAGGCATTCCTCAGATGCGCTATCGCAATGAACCAGTCGATAGTGTAGCTGATCTACGGTTATTGTCAGCAGGGGAGATAGGTTGGAGCCATGCTGCATATAGTCGTTCATACCATCGAGCGTTACGAAGACACAAGATTAAAACGGTGTTTATCAGTCGGGATCCGCGTGATGTAGCCGTCTCATTTACCTACTTTATATTAAATAAGCATCATGAACATCGCCTTTATCCTTACCTACGGCAATTGCCGTCATTTAATCATCAATTACTTGCCGTTATTAAGGGAGTGAACTTCACCTCCATTGGCCAACAAAAACGGTTTGGAATTAGATCACACCCAAATATCATTGCTCAAATCACAAATCGATATCGGTGGCGATTATGTCCGTATGTTTGTAACATAACGTATGAAGACTTGATGCGAAATAAACGAACAAGATCACAAGCGTTACATCGGATTACAAATTATCTATGGCCAGATATACAAAATCTTGGTATTCAATCGATGGATGACATGGTTTTGAGAATGGCCGATCATATCGATCCAAACACCTCTTACACTTTTCGTTCAGGGAGAATCGGTGAATGGAGGCAAAAATTTAATCGTAAACACAGACAAGCGTTTAAACAAATCGACAAACAAAACCTGCTTATAAAGTTAGGGTACGAACAAGATCATCGTTGGTGATGACGTATCTTAGAGTACGAAAAATGCTGTGCCGATAATCATGTACACAATGAGCAATAAGACGCCTTCGAACCAGTTGGTGGAGCCGTCACGTGAGATTGACTTGGCGATAAATGCAGCGACAGCAATGGCGATCACCTCATATTGTGTAAATACTAAGTTCATCGGTTCACCCATGAAGAGACTGACAAAAACGAGTACGGGCGCAACAAAGAGTGCTACTTGTAAACTACTTCCGATGGCGATCTCTACGGCAGCCCCCATGCGATTTTTCATCGCTAGGAAAATAGCAGCGCTATGCTCAGCGGCATTACCGATAATAGCAATTAAAAAAGCACCGATAAAGAGCTCAGACCATCCGAGTGCTTCTGCAACGCCCTCTATACTTCCGACTAACCACTCACTTTGGAGAGCAACAAAGACAGTAGAGAGTACGAGTAAAAAGATGGAGAAGCGCTTTGACCATGGTATGGTTTCCGTCTGTTCTGGATTAGCGACTCCGTCGATGGCATCACCTAATTCTTCGCGATGTGTCACCATGGAAAAGAGGAGCCATAAGAAATAACAGAGGATCAGTAACCCAGAAATAATAAAGCTGAGGAATTGTATCTCTTCATGGGCTAGACCAGATAGGAACGCCGCTGGGATGAAGAGAGCTATGACAGACATCAGCATTAAAGATGCATTATGTCCTGCTAGCATGGGATTAAAGCGTTGAATTTTAAACTTGAGCCCACCAAAGAAGATGCTAAGTCCCAGTACGAGGAGCAGATTACCAATAATTGAGCCAGTGATACTTGCTTTCACCATATCGAACAGCCCTTCTTTTACCAAGAAGATGGCAATAATTAGCTCGGCAGCATTGCCAAAGGTGGCATTGAGGAAGCCACCTAATCGTTCACCAGAGTGGTGAGCGACGGATTCAGTTGCCTTTCCCATTAAGGCTGCCCACCCGAGAAGAGCGAGGCTAGACATGATAAATTGAAGAGATTCTGCAACTGCAAAGAAATGAAAAGCGGCACTAACCGCTGTAAGTATAATCAAAATAGGATAAAACAACTTTTTCATCAAAATCATTCACTCCTTACCACTTATTATACTTCCGTTTCTGGCAATAATATTAGACAACGGATTAATAACAGATGTCAACGGCAAAAGGGGGCGCGAAGGCAGTGAAAAAGAGGATTCTCACCTATTGTTGTAGAATGGAAGATACACTGACATTTCAGACACAAATTTAAAAACAAGGAGGATAGAAGAATGGAATCTTATAAGCATATCGCGGTGTTTATCGATTTAGAGAATATATATTATGGTCTCAAGAAATATCATATGGATCCCGATCACCCTGAAAATCAACATAATTTGTTCTTACGATTGCAGGATTATTATGGTAAAGAATCAGTCCGTATGATTGAGGCTTACGCAGACTTTGAGCAATTAGACATATCGATGATGAGTTTGCAACGCAAGCGTGTTCATGTTCATCAAGTGTACGGTAATGGTCGTGGGGGAGAAGAACGAAAGAATGCCTCCGATATACAACTTTGCCTAGATGCGATGGAGGTTTTATTTAAAATTCCAGAGGTGTCTACCTTCGTTATTGTAAGTGCGGATCAAGACATGGTTCCTTTACTGGATCGATTGTGGTCTGCAGGAAAGAGAGTAGAGCTATTTTGTCTCTATGATGAGAGTTTATCCAAGTCAGCTCAACTACCTGAATTCTGTGATGAAGCACATAACCTGTTCGAATTCTTAAATATTCCTCAATTCCAGAACCTCTCACAACTGGATCGCCTAGTACAAAATGCGGTGATTCAGATTTATGAATGGTACCAGGATCCTAACAATTCGGGGAAAAGCTATGGGAGTACATGGATCAAAAAAGATTTTATGCGTAAATTTCATCTATCAGAGACGGAAGCAAACCAGTTATTTGCTAAACTGCTACGAGGTAGGTATTTAGAACCGTATGAAATCGAAGTAGATCAAAATATTTATTATGGCTATAAAGTCAACTTGGATCACCCTCAAGTTAGATTAGTTGTTAAAATCGCTGGATATAAGGTAGGATGAGACACGTAATTTTGTCTAGGAAGAGATCTTTGTTAGAGGGTGTAGTTGTACTTCATTTTGATGTAGAATAGAGACAAGAAAGCATGATTAGGATACTAAAGAACCCATATATATGAGATGGATGCTTGAGGAGGTTCGAGGAGGATGGCAGAACAGCATGGGGCAATCCGCATTGCAGATGACGTGGTCGCTGTAATTGCAAGCTTAGCCGCCGAACAAACCAAGGGCGTTTCCAATATGTCCGGAGGATTGACAGAAGGATGGACGAAGCGTGTGAGCGGAAAAAACGTGACACGCGGTGTAACAGTGGAAGTCGGTGAAGTGGAAGCGGCCATTGACTTGCGAGTGATTGTTGATTATGGAGTTAAGATTCATGAGGTAGCTCGTCTTTTACAAGCCAATGTGCAAGAAGCGGTGGAGACGATGACGGGGCTACATGTCGTGGAGATTAACGTAAAAGTAGAAGGTATTGGCTTTAGTGAAGAGAAGGTAGAAGATATTGAACGGGTGAAGTAATAACAGATGCAGGCGCCAGATGGAGGAGGCCGCCTGCATTTGTTATACCTTGAGGTGTTAAGCTAATACTTCTTTCACTTTGCTAACGGCTTCTTCTACGGTTTGTTGCATTTTCTCGGGGATTTCAGCCTCAGGATCCATCCCATGAGGGAAGAAATGGCGCACAAAGAGTGGATTGTGAAGCTTAACCGTGCTGTTCTTCTTTTCTAGGACACCGTCTACAACATCAGCACGGATCCGAAGGTAGTAGTCTACTTTTGTTTCATCATCAGGAAGCTTGAGGTCATAGTATGCTTTGCTGTAGTCCCAGGACCAGCGTGCAAACCCTAAGCTTTTCATGGAGTGTTCTAGTTCTCCAAAGGATTTTTTTATGCCTTTAATACCTGCATCGTCGATGATCATAATGGGTTCCTCCTTCAATGACGCTTCTGTTCCATCCTATTTATCATAGTATGTTCTGGAGCTTCGTGCAATAATGCATGCAGCAAGGTTTAACAAATGGACACGAAAAAGAGATCAGTTATAGTTTAAACTAAATAATTCTGATCATTTTAAATAGAATTATACAAATTATAAGGGAGAGAGGGCGATTAGAGATGAGCACGATTCAAGAGCGAGTAGCCCATTATTATCCGCAGATGGTTGCTTGGCGGAGGGAGTTTCATCAATTTCCGGAGCGTTCCTTTTATGAGATACGGACTGCGCAAAGAGTAGCTGAAGAGTTAAGTGCATTGGGGTTGCAAGTGCGAACCCAGGTAGGAGGAAGAGGGGTTATTGCTAGTGTGCAAGGGAAAGAAGATGGTCCTACGATTGCACTACGAGCCGATATGGATGCCCTCCCTATTCGAGAAGGGACGGAGGTATCGTATCGCTCGCAGGTGGATGGTTTGATGCACGCTTGTGGGCATGATGGACATATGGCAATCATGTTAGCAACCGCTTCTATCCTTACAGAGATGAAAGAGGAGTTGAGTGGTCGTGTCATCTTCCTCTTTCAACATGCAGAAGAGTTGATTCCTGGCGGAGCCAAGCAAATGATTGAAGATGGTGCTTTGGAAGGAGTAGATGAGGTATATGGTCTACACTTGTGGACTCCTCTACCTACAGGACGAATAGGTTACCGAACGGGGGCGATGATGGCAGCTGCAGACTCATTTCAAATTGATATTAAGGGGAAGGGTGGACACGGAGGTTTACCGCATGAATGTGTGGATGCGATTGCGATCGCTTCCCATCTGGTTGTTAATTTACAATCCATAATATCAAGGCAAGTGGATCCTCTTCAATCTGGAGTCATATCAGTGGGACAGATTGCGGGGGGAGGTGCCTTTAATGTGATAGCGGAATCATGTCGTCTATCGGGTACGGTGCGCACATTTGATGAGAAGTTACGGCGTTGGATCCATCAACGTATCGAACAAGTGGTAAAAAAGACTTGTCAGATGTATGGGGCTGAAGGGAAGCTGGAATATGAATGGGGCTACCCTGCAGTCATCAATCACGACGAAGCTGTCGTACGTATGGCTCGTGTAGGAACACAATTATTTGGTGAAGAAGCGGTTGAACAAATGATGCCTGTAATGGCAGCAGAAGATTTTTCTTATTACCTGCAAGAACGAAAAGGAGCATTCGTTCTTGTCGGTGCGGGTAACAAAGAGATAGCGTGTCATTATCCTCATCATCACCCTTGTTTTAACTTTGATGAAGAGGCGATGAAAGTGGGAGCAGCATTATTGGTACAGACCGCTCTTTCAGCTATGCAGGAATCCCCAATGAAGAAGGCAGTGCGAGAAGGGTAACAGGTGCGCTATCCTTTGGAACGAAAGAGGAGAGCGGCAATAAAACCAAAAATGATAGCGGAAGAGATGCCGCCACTTGTAATTTGGAAGATCCCAGTTACCACGCCGATCAATCCAGATTGGGCGGCTTCAGTCATCGCCCCATGAACGAGAGCGTTACCAAAGCTGGTAATAGGTACGGTGGCACCTGCACCAGCAAAGTTAATTAAGGGTTCGTATAAGCCTAATCCATCTAAAATGGCCCCGATAACAACTAAGGTACTAACCGTATGGGCAGGAGTTAGGCGAAGACCGTCCATCATCAGTTGACCGATGACACAAATGAGTCCGCCTACAATAAATGCCCATAAGTAAATCATCATGATGTCTTGCCTCCTCTTTTTTCAATACTGACAGCATGCGCTACGCACGGAATGCTCTCTTTTTGTTGGTAACTGATGGGAGAAAGAAGTGCTCCGGTTGCAATGATAAGCACTTTGTGAAGTGCACCTTTTCGTAACTGTCGTAAGATATGGCCGTATGTAACACAGGCTGAACTAGCACAGCCGCTTGCTCCAGAGAATACGGGTTGATCTTTGCTGTATATCATCAGCCCACAATCTCCAAACCGTCCTTTGGGAAAGACAAGCCCTTTTTTTTCTAATAGATCGGTAGCTGTTCGATGACCTACTTTGCCTAAATCTCCGGTTAGAACGAGGTCATAAGCATCAGGTGTTAGTGATAAATCGTGGAAGTGTGCTTCGATTGTGTCCACTGCAGCAGGGGCCATCGCAGCACCCATATTAAAGGGATCCTGGATTCCCATATCGATGATTTTACCAATAGTGGCAGTGGTTACACATATATCATGCTTCTTATCTGTCACGATGACTGCTCCAGAACCGGTCACTGTCCATTGGGCAGTGGGCGGTTTTTGCGATCCGTATTCGGTGGGGTAACGATATTGTTTTTCTGCGGTGGCATTATGACTGGAGGTGGCTGCCATCACAGTGTTAGCAAAGCCAGCATCCACAATGAGTGAGGCCAACGCTAGACCTTCCATGGAAGTGGAACATGCACCGAAAATCCCGAGATAAGGGGTGGCAAGTGTACGTGCGGCAAAGCTACTGCTAATGATTTGATTCATCAAATCACCAGCGAGAAAGAACTGGACTTCTTCTTTTGATAGCTCTGCTTTTGCTAAAGCGCGGTCACATGCTTGTTCTACCATCTTCTTCTCTGCTTTTTCATAGCTATCCTCACCTAACCATAGATCATCGTTCAAAATATCGAAATCATCAGCGAGGGGGCCTTGCGCTTCAAAAGGGCCTCCTACGACTGCTGAAGAAGCTATCGAGGGTTTATTGTTAAAGATCCATGTTCTCCCAGTTATCATGCCATTCCCCCCAAACCTTGTAATAATATCTTTATAATAGCGATAATAAAGGCCGCAAAGACACCAAACACTATGACAGAACCGGCCAACTTAAACATATTGCCTCCTACTCCTAAGACGAGTCCTTCTGAGCGGTGTTCGATCGCTGCTGAAGCGACAGAGTTTGCAAAACCCGTTACAGGAATGGCACTGCCTGCACCTGCCCATTGTCCTAGATGATCGTATACTCCCAACCCAGTAAAGAGAGCAGATAAGAATATAAGTGTGGCGACAGTTGGATCTCCCACAGTAGCTTCATTGAAATCAAAAAAGGCCATGTAGAATGCGGATATACCTTGTCCAATCAGACAGATAGTTCCACCTACAAAAAAGGCTTTTAGACAATTGATAAAGATGGGGCGTTTAGGTTCTCGTTGACTGACAAATTCTTTATACTTTTGTTGTTCAGGGGTAAGTTTGCTCTTCTTTTTATTAGACAACTTTTTCACCTCTTGGGGTTGTACGGATAACAGATATGATCGTCACTTCTCTCTATAGATTTTGTTTTGTCACCGCATTTTTATACCTAGGGACGAACATCATATGGGGAAAGGGGGGATTACAAGATGAGGTGGTTGATGTTATGTAGTGTCGTTGGTTTCTTTTTATTAGGGGGGTGTGGGAAGGAAGCGTCACCGTCAGAGAATCTTAATCATGCTCAACCTATATCGTATCAACAACAACAGGAGTATCAAGCGGGGATAGAGGCGAAGCGCATCGCGGAGAAGCATCGACGGGTACAAAAAGCAGTCTCGATCGCACTAAAGGACCAGTTGACCGTAGGGATAAAGGTGACCAATTTTGACCGACTCTACCTGAGTCAAACTCGTGCCGAGGTGATAGGGTCACTTCAGAAAAAATTTCCTGATAAAAAAGTAAAAGTAACGACGGATAGTAAATTGTTTGGAGTGCTTGAAAACCTAGAGAAAATGCGTGCTAAAGGAGCAATTCGCGCTGAAGATGTGGAGAAGCGGCTGGAAAAGGTAAATCTGGATATGAAAAGATAGGAGACGAGAGGGAAGCTCGGAGGAAAAGCTCTGGGCTTTACTTTTTAGCATGGGCTTAGACTCTACCTTTAAAAAGTGAGCGGTTAGCTGTTTTAAACCAGTGGAGTCTGAAGCAATTTGATTTGTGTGTTTGTTGTCTTTTGTTTTGAAACACAAACAATTTCATACCGTATTTAATAAAATATAGAGAGAGGGTGATAAATGGAGATGAGAAATACTCAGTTACCAAAAGTGTTAGTGCTATCACTTCCGAAAAGTGGAACCAATTTATTGATACAGTTACTGCGTGGAATTCCCAGTCTAACGTATCGTGGTGGAAGAGATGTCTTTACATTGCAACAGTTAGAATTGATCAAACCAGGAGATATATGTTGGGCGCATAATCGTTATAGTGTGGCTTTTCATCGTAAGTTATTAGATTCTAATATTAAGGTTGTCTATATTAGTCGCGACCTTCGTGACGTAGCGGTTTCTTTTACTCATTTCCTAGAAAAAGTCCATACCAAGCCAGCATTTGCTCAATATTTAAGTTTGATTCCTACTCACGAAGAACGATTACTCACCGTGATTAAGGGAGTGCGTCCTGCCAAAGTTCTCGCAGAGAAGACGGGCTTAACAAAACAACCTAATTTGATCGACCAGTCGATACCTTCGTATCGTTGGAGAGAACAGAAGGGAATATGTGCGGTTACATTTGAAGAATTAATGAAGAGTGAGAGGAAAAGAAACCGTACAGTCAAGAAAATTGCCTCGTATCTCTTTCCTGAGCTGATAATGAATCCCGTAAGGCGGAAAAATCGAGTACATCAAATGATTAGAAATATTGATCCTCAGAAATCACAAACTTTTCGTTCAGGTAATATTGGTGACTGGAAGAAGGAGTTTCATGCTGTTCATAAGGATACTTTTAAGAAATTAGGAGGAGGAGCTTTACTTGTTCAACATGGGTATGAGAAGGATAATAGATGGTAGTAGTGAAGGATACTTTCTATATATTTTTAAAAATATGTTATAGCATACTCCGGAGCAGGCTCCGGTTTTTTTATGCTCTATTTCTATGTAACAAAAATATGATAATTTCATATAATATTAATAGGATGAAAAGGAGGTGTGAGTTGTGAGAAATATCCAGTTACCGAAAGTATTGATACTATCGTTACCGAAAAGTGGAACCAATCTATTGATGCAAGTGATTCAAGGCATTCCTACACTTACTTATCGCAATGGGAATGATTCTTTAACTTTAAATCAATTATATTCTATGAAACCAGGAGATATTTGGTCTGGGCATAATGATTATACAAAGGCTTTTCATCGTAAGTTAATAGAATGTAATGTGAAAGTGATCTACATTAGCCGCGATCCGCGGGATGTAGCCGTTTCGTATACACATTTCCTTGAAAAAATACACACGACTCCTCCGCTAGCAAAATATTTAAGGTTATTACCTACGCATCAAGAGCGATTACTCACTGTTATTAGAGGGGTACGTCCAGCTCCAGAGATGGTTAAAGAGTCAGGTTTAACTCTAAGGAGAAATATTATTGAAGTATCTAAGCCATCATACCTGTGGATAGAGCAACCAGGGATATGTGCAGTTACATTTGAAGAGATGATGGAAAGTAAAGAGAGGCAGTATAAAACGGTAGAGAGGATTGCCGTGCATCTCTTTCCTGAACTGAGAGATAATCATTTACTTCGGAAAAATTTAGTGAGGCAAATGATTAACAATATAAATCCTAAGAAATCATGGAGCTTTCGCTCAGGCAGAATAGGTGATTGGAAAAGTGAATTTAAACCCGTTCATAAGAGTGCTTTTAAACAGATAGGTGGTGGTAATCTTCTAATGAAATTAGGCTATGAGAAGGACTTGTACTGGTGATCAACCTACAGGAGACGAGGAGTATCTACGGTCAACTATTTCTCCCCTAAAATTGGTTTCCCGTAGTGGCTTTATGAAACGGTAATGGGCATGGGTAAAAACCTCTATTAGTGTACAAATAGTCTCTAGAAAGATGGGTCGCCGCTCGGTTGTATAATATTAGAAAATACCTTATCTGAACGGAAAGGCTTGCAAGGTATTTTCTAATATTATTTATAGGAACTTCTCTGCTGGGGGTTCCGAGCAGCGGTGGCTAACCGATCTTACTTACGTTTCTTTGTATAATGGACAGATGAACTATAACTCCTCTGAAAGATCATTTAGGTATCTTTTCTGTTATATATGGATTCCAGCATGCCTACCATGTTGTTTTCGAATATAGGCTGGGTGAGGGTATTAGCAGTTTGTAATCCTTCTGTGATGAATGTACGCATAAGAGCAGGACGTTCCAGCATAAATTTTATTCCCATAGCAATTGCACGTGGGTTTTTACCTTCAGCAACATAAGCATTCTTCAGATGATGACAGAAGTCTAGTATTCCTCCTGAATTTGTTGTGATAACAGGAGTACCACACGACATTGCTTCCAAAGGAGGAATAGAAAAACCTTCAAACCATGATGTTGAGACAAAAAGGTCTGCATTTCTATATAGACGCACCATTCCCGCTACCCCTTTAGGTTTGAAAGTCTGATATGAAATACCTTTTGGGAGAGAGAGGAGACCTTCTGTACATATCATGTTTACATGGAACGGGTGAGGATAAATCTTTTTTAGTATTTTTAGTGCCTTTACGAAGTCATCGAAACCCTTTAATGCATAGCCTGCTTTGGGATCACGTGCAATGTAGAGAATTGTGCGTGATCCAATCTTGCGGGTTTTTTTATATGGATGAGCAGGGTAAAATTGCTTTCGATCTACACCTAGATTGACGGTGTATACTGGATCTTTACTTATGTTTTTGATTTTTCTGGCTAGCCAATGAGAAATGCTGATGATAGGAATACCTTGTTGATAAGTCCACCTCGCAAGTTCTTTATTCGATACCCATAGTGGTTCGAACCCAAGACTCCAGCGCACACATTGCTGTGGCCATGCTGCGTATGCTGGAATGAAAGTGGTATAAAAGTTGGGCAGGACAATATCACCAAACGGAATATATTCCTTATCCAAGGCAGGCACTTTATACAGTTCGCAATGAATGGGGTAATCAATGGGGGCTTTTTTAGGTATGACAATAATCGTTTCATGCCCCTTAGATTGGAGTGCATTGGCTAATTCAACGAGAACCTTACAACCACCTCCAGTGTGCAAGGCTGCGACAGGGATGACAACTCTCACGGCTAACTCCCCCTTTTCATGTTTTAAAATATTCTTTACATGGGGTAGTGTTGCTGACTTTTACCTAGGATGAAGAAGATTAGTCGTACTCCTATTTTGTTGGCACGATAGGTGATTTGCCGATTCCAAAGGATAGACAGGGGAATATGCTGTTACCAATCTCGAGAAGTGTGGTGAAAAAGGTGGATCTGAAGAACAAAAATGTGCTAGTAACAGGAGCGGGCGGTTTTGTGGGGAGCCATTTGGTAGAGAGTCTGTTAGCCGAAAAAGCAAATGTTCGAGCTTTTGTACGTTACAATTCAGCTAATTCCCACGGATTTCTCGATACTATTGTGAAAGAGGAAGAGAAGAGGTTACAAATTTATAGTGGTGATCTCAAGGACGCTCTGGCAGTACGGCGAGCAATGGAGGGGATAGAGCTGGTGTTTCATTTAGGAGCACTTATTGCGATTCCCTATTCATATAAAAATCCACAAGATGTGATGGAAACGAATATAATCGGTACACTTAATGTGGCAAATGCCGCATTGGATGGTGAAGTAAAACGATTGGTGCATACCTCAACCAGCGAAACGTATGGTACAGCACGCTATGTTCCAATGGATGAAACACACCCTTTGCAAGGACAGTCCCCTTATTCGGCAAGTAAAATTTCCGCCGATAAAATTATTGAAAGCTATAATTGCTCCTATGATTTACCTGCTGTGACGATTCGTCCTTTTAACGCATATGGACCGCGACAATCCATGCGAGCAGTGATTCCTACTATTATTCAACAAGCATTGCGGTCAAAGGAGATTGTGTTGGGAAATTTACATGCTACTCGAGATTTTACATTTGTAGAGGATACAGCACGAGCGTTTATCTGTGCAGCAAAAGCAGATAGAGGTATAGGAGAAGTGATAAATGCGGGGTCCGGATTTGAGGTTTCAATTGGGGAGATTGCTGAAAAAGTATTAAAAGTAATAGGGAAAAAGATACCCATTCGAGTAGCTGAAGATCGTATTCGTCCAGAAAAGAGCGAAGTGGATCGTTTATTCTCCGATAGTCAGAAGGCAGAACGGTTAATTGGTTGGAAGGCAGAGGTTTCCTTTGAAGAGGGATTACGAAAAACGATTACCTGGATGGAAGCAAATCAGCACCTTTATCGTCCTGACGAATACGTGCTTTAGGAGGTGAAGAAATTGTGGATGCTGTGATTATGACTGGAGGAAAAGGAACACGTTTGGCACCTTATACAAAAGTGCTACCAAAAGGATTATTACCTATTGGTGATTATCCCATCCTGGAGATATTAATTCGGCAATTGCGCATGTATGGATTCACAAGAATAACCATGTGCTGTGGATATCTCGCATCTCTGGTGCAAACCTATTTTCAAGATGGAGAGCATTGGGGAGTATCTATTCGTTATCATACAGAACAACGACCGCTCGGGACAGCTGGGCCGTTAAAAGAGCTTATGCATTTAACTTCTCCATTTCTTTTGCTCAATTGTGATGTACTTACCAACCTAGATTTTCGAGCATTTAGAAATCACCACGTGGAACAAGGAAACATATTCACAGTTGCATCACAGGAACAACAAGTTCCTATTCACTTAGGTGTATTGGAAACGAAGGGGAATTTAGTAACAGGATTCAAAGAAAAGCCAAATCAATCTGCACGTGTAAGTATGGGCATTTATATGATGAATCCGGAATTGCTAAGCTATATCCCTGATTGTACCTTTTATGATATTCCCGATTTGATTCAAGATGTGCTGAAAAAGGAAAAACCAGTTCATCAATATCCTTCACAAGCTTTTTGGTTAGATATTGGTAGACCTGAGGATCTTTATGCTGCTAATCGACTTTACCCGAAAATAGAAGATGACCTCTTTTCTAATAAAGAGAAGAAGAGCATGCGTGATGTTAAAGTAGCAGATGTGAAACGGGGGTGTTGCGATGAGGGTGATGACGATTTTAGGAACAAGACCTGAGATTATTCGTTTGAGTCGTATCATTGAGAAGTTGGATCAATTAGCGGATAAGCATATCTTAGTACACACCGGACAAAATTATGATCATCGTTTAAGTGATATATTTTTTAAGGAATTAAACCTTCGTAATCCAGATCATCATATTCAGCTGACATCCCATTCTTTTGGTAATCAAGTGGGACAGATGTTTCAAAAAGTGGAGGCATTATTGGAGCAGGAAAAGCCTGATCGTGTTTTATTGCTCGGGGATACCAATAGTGCTCTATGTACAATTCTTGCTGAACGTATGGGCATTCCCGTCTATCATATGGAAGCAGGAAATCGTTGTTTTGATCCCCTAGTACCGGAAGAATTAAATCGCAAATGTATCGATGCTGCAGCAACATTTAACTTACCCTATACGGAATACAGTAGACAAAATCTGTTGCGTGAAGGATGCCCTTCACAACGGATTTGGGTAACGGGCAACCCTATTTATGAAGTTTTACAATACTATTCACCAGAAATAGAAAAGAGTAAAGTTGCTTGTAAATGGAATTTGCAAATGAGTAAATACATTTTGACTACGGTTCATCGTGCTGAAAACGTAGATACGATGAATCGCCTTCGCAATATTATGCAATCATTAAGTGTGATAGCTAAGCGGCATGATATGCCGATCTTAGTAAGTGTTCATCCTCATACACGTAAGCGACTAGAGCAATACGGATTAAAGATAGATCACCCTAAAATCCATCTATTGGATCCTCTAGGTTTTTTTGATTTTGTTTACCTACAGAAGGGAGCTAGTTGTGTTATTACTGACAGTGGAACGGTACAAGAAGAAAGTTGTATTTTCGGTGTCCCAGCGGTTACGGTTCGCCGAACGACGGAAAGACCAGAGACTGTCATGTGTGGTAGCAATGTGGTTTCTGGGGTAGATGATATAAATCGCATTGTTGACTGCGTTGAACTAATGCTCTCGTCTGATTTGGAGTGGAAATGCCCCGAAGGGTATGAAGATTGTAATGTATCAAATAAAGTGGTGAATATGGTCTTAGGAGGATTTGGTGATGTTCAAAGATAAAGTGATATTGGTCACTGGAGGAACGGGTTCGTGGGGACAGGAGTTAACCCGTCATTTACTCAGAGAAAATCCAAGGGAGATTCGTATTTTTTCACGTAATGAGAGTGCTCAAGTAATGATGAAGCGTACGTTTGATCATTCAAGAATCCAGTTTCGTGTTGGAGACGTTCGCGATTTAGAAGCCGTGATGGAGGCATGCCGTGGTGTAGATGTTGTATTTCATTTAGCGGCTCTGAAGCATGTTCCAGTTTGTGAAATGCAACCCGATGAGGCTTTAAAAACAAATGTGACGGGGACAGAAAATATTATAAAGGCAAGTATATATCATGAAGTAGAGAAGGTTGTAGATGTATCCACGGATAAGGCGGTTGATCCTATTAACTTCTACGGAATGTCTAAAGCATTTGGAGAAAAACTATTGATTCGAGGAAACGACCTGGGCAGTAAAACCCGCTTTGTTTGTATTCGAGGGGGTAATGTGCTGGGTACGAGCGGAAGCGTTGTTCCATTATTTAAACAGTGTATTTTAAGCGGCAAGGATTTACCTATTACTTCGAAGGAAATGACTCGTTTTTTTCTTACCATCCAAGAAGCTATTTCTCTTTTATTGCGCGCCGCTTCAGTATCGGTAGGCGGAGAAACATTTGTGATGAAAATGAAAACCTGCCGCATCATTGATCTTGCACATGTACTGATGAAGAAGCTAGGAGCAAGGTCAGCTACAGCAATTAAGGAAATCGGCATTCGTCCGGGAGAAAAATTGCATGAAGTGTTGGTTTCCAGTAATGAAGCTCCTCGTACGTATCGTTATAGCAAACAATATTTTGTGATACTTCCCTATACTTATTCTTCGCAATTATTAGAGCGTTACTCTTCCCTACCCAAAATCGACTTCAAGCAGTATGATTCCAATGCCAACTTTATGTCACATGAGGAAATTGGAGAATTACTTGTAAAGAGTGGATTGCTGCAGGGAGAGTGATGACAGGTTATGGATGTGATAAAGAGAGGAGATGAAGGCTGATGAGGGTAATGGTGATCGGTGGAACAGGGATGGCTGGTCATATGATTATCGACTACCTGCGAAGCGTTGAGAAGTATGAAGTGTTAGAAGCTACTCGTACTCCAACTGATCGAGATGGCTGTATATATATGGAGATAGGGGACTCGACTCATATTCGGCAGGTGCTACAAGAATATAAGCCTGGCGTAGTGGTTAACGCGACAGGTATTTTAAATCAACGTGCTGCAGATAATCTCACGGAGGCGATACGCGTAAATAGTGTTTTTCCACATCAACTCGCGTTGTGGGGAGAAGAATTTGCTTTTCGACTTGTTCACTTAAGTACAGATTGCGTATTCTCTGGGATGCGGGGACGATATGCAGAGAGAGATCTACCTGATGGAAAGAGTATATATTCCTTGACGAAACAAGTGGGTGAGGTGACTGCTACCCCACATGTGACCATTCGCACTTCTATTATTGGTCCTGAACTAAAAGAAGATGGGATCGGTCTCTTTCACTGGTTGATGAAGCAATCAGGAGACATTAGTGGTTATCAAAAGGTATATTGGAGTGGGGTTACTACATTAGAACTGGCGCGTGCCATTGAATGGATTTTAGAAAGCACGTTATCTGGATTGGTTCATCTCACACAAGAAAAAATAAGTAAACATGACTTGATCACATTGATAAAAGAAACTTTTAATGTGAACCATGTACACATACATCCTACTCAAAGCCCATGTTTGGATCGCAGTCTGATCAATACAAGATCTGATTTTTCTTTCTCGCCTTTACCCTATTCACAAATGATTGCTCACTTGAAAGATTGGATGGATCATTCCTTAAGGAGGTATCCATATGAAACGAAGTGATGTGGGAATAGTGATGCCAGTATATAATCAGGTACCTAAGTATTTACGAATGGCGATAAAGTCCATATTGAAGCAGCAGAGTTATACAAACTTTCGATTGGTTATAGTTTTAGATGGTGCAGATGAACAAACTAAAAATATTGTTTATAATAGAACGAGAGCCGATAAACGTGTTCATATCATTGACAATAAGGTTAATCAAGGGGTTGCTCATAGCTTAAATGTAGGTTTTGATTATTTGTGCCAACTACCTAATATCCAATATTTAACATGGGTATCGAGTGACAATATCTATTACCCGCGGTTCGTGGAACGCCTACGCCAAGGATTGATAAATTCTTCTGTTGATATCGGGCTTGTCTATAGTTATTTTTACTTCATGGATGAAAACGATAAAATCTTACATGACTGTAGCAACGATTCTAAGATGGTTCAATCTTTAGGAAAACATCGACCACTGGATAAAGAGGAGGTATTAGATTTAATTCCTGTGGGTCCTTCCTTTATGTATAGAAAGAGAGATGCTATGCTGGTGGGGAAATATCGCAGAAGGATGTTAGAAGATTATGATTATTGGTTGCGTATGTCAGAAGTTACTGGTATTCGATGTATTCCCATCCCATTGATGGCTTATCGCAGGAACACAGAACACAGTGTATCAAGAAGTATTTCATCTCTGCATGGTCATCGTAGATGGAGAAATGTAAAGCAGTATGTGATAAGAGAAGCACGTGAACGTAGAAATATTTCAACTGAGCTAACCATTATCTATGTAGCAGAGGGGAGACGAAATGTGCTCTCTGAAGTAGAGAATTTATTGGAGGGTATTTATACTAATTTCACTATTTGGATTGTTTCTGATAGACAAGGTGAAGTGAAAGAAAAGCTGAAATTGATTCCGGATCCGCGTATCAAAATACTCCCTTATCGGGGGCCGCATGTCGAACGAGTGTATCAAGAGTTATTGAAAGAAGTAAATACTCCCTTTACCTTAATTTACTCCCAGGGCCTTAAGGTACATGGCTTCGATATCTACTTCTTGATGAAACGTCTAAAAGGAGAGAAAGTTCCACTCATACGATCGATCAAACGAACACAACGCCTAAAAAAACTATTAGATCAAAACCTAACTTTGATTAACTCCTTAAACCATACAAGTAAATTGAGAGAGGACATGTTGAAAAGTTAATGGAGCTTAAAGGATTTTATTATCCGATTAGAAGAGGGACTTTCAAACATGTATTCTGCTCCTATATTATAGGAAATAAATAGTTGTAGAAAGGAGTTGTTAGACAATTAGTATGAATAAGGGGAAGGTGTGGATCACGGGTGTGAGTGGGTTCGTTGGTAGATACTTGATTGAAGAATTAGCATCTGCAGGTTTTGAAGTGATAGGAACGGGGAGAAGCACCTTAATCAACACTTCTACATCCTATCAATATAAAGCGGTACCCTTAAAAGATAGATCAGCTATCTCTAATTTTCTACAAGTAGAAAAGCCGGATTACGTGATTCACCTCGCAGGGCAGAAATATATTCCTTATTCTTGGGAGCATCCTATTGAGGTGATTGAGAGTAATGTGATTTCAACATTAAACATTTTAGAAGCTATCCGATTGCTAGACGAAAGGGCGAAAGTAAAAGTTTTACTTATTGGTTCGGGAAGTGAGTATTTTTCTCCGCCTGGAAAGAGCCATGTCTTTAGTGAGAAAGACGAGACTCATCCTCCAAATCCATATAGTTGGAGCAAGTGGATGCAGTCAGAAGTCGGGAAAATGTATACGATGATGTACGGTTTATCAGTGGTGACAGCTCGAACTTTTAACTTGTTTGGTCCTGGTGCTAATGGTGGAATTTCAAGTGCTTTAGCTGAATTTGTCGCGTCTTGTGAACGTGAGCGACGCTCAGATACATTTGTGATACATGGAAGTGTGGAACTGGCACGTGATTTCCTCGATGTACGAGATGCAGTGAGAGCATATCGAATAATATTAGAAAAGTTTGACCAGTGGACACAGGGGGAGGTGATCAATGTTTGTAGTGGGCAAGCAACTTCTCTCGATAAACTCATACAATTATTCTTCTCCTATTGCTCCTATCCATTACAATTACAGATAAATCAGAAATATATTCGTAAAGGTGATGTGCATTCTATTTGTGGGAATAACAATAAACTAAAAGAATTGAGTTGGGAACAGAAAATCCCATTGAAGCAAACAGTAAAAGATATGGTTACTTATTGTAAACAAGCATGATGGGATTGTGGGGAGGAGACTATAATATCATGAAAAATTTAATGCAGGCACGTCAAAAACAGAGTCAAAAAGCTCAACTTAAACGCCTGCTCCATGTTAATAAAAAATGGATAGCCAGTGGAAATGTCCCCAAGGTTACTGTGATTATGCCAGTGTATAATATGCAAAAATTTGTTTCTAAAGCAATTACAAGTATATTGCAGCAAACATATAAAAAATTCCAATTTATCATTATTAATGATGGTTCTACAGATAATTCTTGGAGAAAAATTAAATGTTTTCAGGATAGTCGAATTTGTGCTCTAAATATGAATAACAGAGGGAAACCAGCTTCTATGAATCTTGGGCTTCGTTACAGTTTGGGTGAATATATTTTAGAAATGGATGCTGACGACTGGCTGGAGCCAGATGCTATTATGCGCCTTGTACATGCTTTAAATGCTTCTCCAAAAGATGTGGGGTTAGCTTATGCTGGTATTTATTTGTGGTTAAGTGAAAATGATAAATTAGTTAAAATTAAAGCGATAAAAGGAACGGAATATGCGGATAAATACGAAGTTCTTAAGAGTTTACAAAACCATTGCCCTCGTCTTTATCGTAAATCGGCTTTACAAGCGGTAGGGGGCTGGACTACCTCGCTGTATGGGAAAGAGCTGCGGGCGGATGATTTTTTTTTACGGTTAAAATTAGCTGAATTATTTCGGGCAAAGAGTGTGGATGCAGTGTTATATAACAAGCGAGTCCACAAGAGTAGTCTCACAGGTGTACCAAATCCAAATATCATGAATTGGCAAATTAAGAATATCGTGAAGTTTATGCTTGAAAAATGGGGTGGAACCTATGCGCCCGTTTTTCATACAAATGATAGTGGTTTCATATGGAAGTTGGAATTGATAAGAAAAGGATAAAAGAATGTGTAGGGGATGAACACCTCTTTACTCGTACACGATAATAGCTGTAGTAATAATTACTACGATTTGTGTGATAGAGGGTGTTAAATGTGATATTAACCATATTTGCAGGGATCATCATGGTGTTAGTTCTCTTTTATTGGTTTTTTTGGGGGTCTCAACCGAAAGGGCATGGTTTAGTTGAAAGTAAGCGATCAACTTCCACACGAAGAGGAAAAAAAGTGGTTTATCTCGTTATGGATTCTCTGATGGCGGAAACGATTGTAGAGGGAAGGGGGCGTGGTGAATTGCCTGCCTTCTCTTATCTTATTGAACATGGCTATTACCACCCACAGATGATTAGCTCGTTTCCTACGATGTCGGTGACGATTGACAGTACCTTACTGACGGGGACTTATCCTGACCAACATGGTGTTCCCGGGTTGATTTGGTATAGTCAACGAGAAGGGAGATTTATTAATTATGGGACGGGACCTTTGGAATTAATCATGATGGGGGTGGGGCGGGTAGTTGCGGATGCTCTTTATCAGTTAAACCATTCCCATCTACGAAAGGAGGTAAGTACGCTACATGAGGACTTGTCTGCGTTAGGAATGAGTACCGGTTCTATGAATGGAATGTTGTACCGTGGAAAAGAATCTCACCATCTTTATCTATCGCATGGACTTGCCAGATGGACTGGACTTGCCCGTTGGACTAAGGTGAAAGCACCTTCTTTTTTTACATACGGTGGGTTGTGTCTTCCAACTAAGAGTGATGGGATAAAAGGGGGGCCGTTCCATCAGTTCGGATTTACGGATGATTATATAGAAAGAGCACTGACTGACATGATTCAGGCAAAAAACCTTCCTGACTTTTTACTGGCTTATCTTCCAGATATGGATCGTCCAATACATAATAAAGGGTTGACAGCTGCGTTAACGGAAGCCAAGAAGGTGGATGCACGCCTGGGACGAATCTTGGATGCATTTTCATCATGGGAAGAGGCGTTGGAGCAGGTAACTTGGGTGATTTCAGGGGATAGTGGCCAAACTAACATCTGTTCTCGTGCTGAGAAATCAGTGATTTCACTATCTGAACAGCTTGGCGACTATTGCCTGCTTGAGCCAGGAAAACGAAACAAACAGGGAGCGGAGGTGGCACTTTGTAGCAATCAGCGAATGGCGTATGTTTACATTTTGGACGAACGTATTTCATTAGAAGGGTTAGCAAAGAGGTTGCGGATAGATGTACGTATGGATTTGATCGCTTGGAGGGAGGAGGGATGGATAACGGTCATCGGTACGGATTTAGAAACACGTTTACGATATCGAAGGGGAGAAGAGTGGACTGATTCATATCAGCAGAAATGGGATTTACATGGGAGAGAAGAAGTGCTGGATCTTACACTGGATCAGGATAGTCGTTGTCTTTACTATGGAGATTTTCCCGATGGATTAAAACGGTTACAGGCAGCGCTCACTTCTCATGCAGGTCGTTACTTAATAGTTAACGCAAAGCCCGGCTTTGAATTTGCTACAACATACTCTCCTCTTCATACGCGGGGAGGGGCGCATGGCTCACTTCACAAACAGGATTCTTTCTTTCCACTGATTGTGGCGGGAACGGACGAGCGTCCTTCCACTGATCGACTCGTAGATATGAAGGAGTATCTTTTACGCTTACTCAAACAAAAATAAGGGGAAAGCATCGTAGTGGAAGGAATGGAATCGATATGCATTCATATGTGGAAGTTACTTTGCAAACCTCCCTTGCGTTCGGCGGCACTCTTTTGATTGCTAGGATTCTTGGCAAACAGCAGCTCGCGGAAATGACATTTTTCGAATACATCAATGGGATTACCTTTGGTTCGATTGCAGGGAATTTGGCAACTGATCTGGATCAAAATACAGGGCAACATTTAGTGGGATTAATTATTTTTGGGATTCTTACGTGGGTGATGACGTATATCTCACTTAAGAGTCGCACAGGTCGGCGCCTTTTAGGTGGGGACCCTGTTATCGTGATTCAAGATGGAAAGATTATGGAAGAGAGTATGCGTAAAACGAGGATGACGATGGAGGAATTGATGCAACTTTTGCGTGAGCGCGGGATTTTTAATATATCGGAAGTTCAATTCGCTATCTTTGAAAATAATGGTGAGATCTCAACAATGAAGAAACCAGCTTATGATCCTCTTACGCCTAAAACCCTTAATCAAATCGAAGCAGACCCTCCTCCGCAAGTGCCGATGGAGCTAGTTGTAGATGGTAAGGTTATTTACGAGAATTTGAATGTACTCGGAAAAGATATGAAGTGGCTCCTCAGCCAATTAAAAAAATATCACGGGGTTAATTCGATCGAAGAGGTTTTTTACGTGGCACGTGAAAGTGATGGTCAACTATATGTGGATTTGCGCCGTGATTAACGAAATATACAAGTTCGATTTAGGTAGCGTGGTGCATGGTTTGAGTAGAAGGCGGACATCATAACCACAGAAAAGGAGGGAATTGCTAATGCATCAATTGCAAGATATTATGACAACCAATGTGAATACGGTCTCGCCACAGGACAATATCTTTCAAGTGGCTTCTTTGATGAAGCAACACAACATCGGTTCTGTTCCTGTGATAGAAAACGGTTTGTTGTGTGGGGTGGTAACGGATCGTGATCTCGTGCTGCGTGGGATTGCTGAACAAAAGCCTAATTCATCCACAGTGGAGTCGTTTATGACTCCCAATCCCGTTGTGGGCTCACCTGATATGTCAGTAGACGATGCAGCACGGTTGATGGCAGAAAATCAGATCCGCCGCCTTCCGATTGTGGATAATGGTCAACTGATTGGAATCGTGGCGATTGGAGATTTGGCCGTTCGCCAACCGTATGCAGATAATGCAGGGGTCGCGTTGACCAGCATTTCAACCCAAGATCAGACGGGAACTCCTAATCAACCCCCTTCCGGTGCTGACGCTAACCCACATCAATTGATGTAAGCTAATCCCGCCCATGGGCGGGATTTTCATTTTCCTAAACCAATAATTAACAGACAATAAAAACGTATGTTCTGTATATAATGAGGGTAGGAGGAAAGTGTGTTGAAAGAGGTGAAGGTAGTGCTGCTATATCCCCCTGAGTATAATCAGTTTGAATCTGAAGTGAAACAAGTGGTTGTACTGGAGGTATTGGAACGCTCATTGCAATGGGATCGTCAATGGTTAGACCAATCCCCGGTCAAAATGAGACGTGTACTTCAAACCTGGTTTAGCGATGCACAAGAAGCCGCCTCGAAGGACTTGAGCCAAAGACGACGCTCCTTGCGTCGAATGGGTGGAGAAATTATTAGCATTCGTCAACTCCAGGATGTGCGTGAAGTAGATGCGCGCTTCCGTGGATTTCAATATACGCAGCGCTACTTAAATGCTGTACTGCGCGCTGAATGCGAAACATGGCTTAATAACTGGAATAAAAGCGATAAAAAGGTTACAAGCTAATACCACCGCAAGAGCACTTGCATAGCACTTAGAAGGGGGACTGGACGAAGAAATGGATCGAGTGGTATATCTGGCTTTAGGCGATTCCCTAACAGAAGGAGTAGGGGCGGAACGGATGGATTGTAGTTTTGCTCACCAGTTTTTTGAGCAGCTCAGCCGTTCAGACCAATGTGTGATGCGCAACTGGGGGATTTCCGGACTTACTTCAGGTGAACTTTTTCATCTGTTACAAACCTCTGCGTGCCAACGACTTCTCCCTTCCTGTTCGCATATCTCTGTTACTATCGGTGGTGGGGATTTTATCGATCTGTACCGGAGTGGATTAACGATGCCCAAAATTTATCGCACAATGAATCAAGTGATAGAGCAGGTGAGCCAATCCCTGGAAGTCATACGCAAATATAACCCTGAAGGGATGGTATATGTATTGGGATATTATATCCCACGACCTGCCTACGATATTGCTCTTCCGCTAGCTTCTTATCTCCTGCGCAGAATGAATCGGTCGATGATGAAAATATGTAAAAAATATCAAGGTGAGTTGGTTGATCCTTTTGATTCCTTTTACCAACGTTATGACTACTTTGCCGATGATGTGCATCCAAACCAGATGGGATACGATGCGCTGGCAGCATTGTTTGCTCGTACTGCTGTCTCCCTTGCACAACAAGAACCTTCTGTACAATAACACCTATATGAAAAAGATCCTGCTGTCTACGAGCAGGATCTTTTTGCTTATCAAACGGAAATGATAAAAGCATCGGAAATCCCTGCAGCGTTGATCCGTGCTAATTGTGCCTCGGCATTATTGCGGTCCGTGTAAGCACCTGCCTGAACACGGTAGTAAGTGGAACCATTAATAGTGGTGGGGAGAACGAAGGAGTCAATCCCTTTGTTAGAAAGAAAGGTAACTCGGCTATCCGCATTGCTCCGGATAGTAAAAGATCCAGCAATCACCTTGTATAGGTTAAAAGAGATGGGAGACAGATTGAGTGCAGAAGCTAATCCTTCAGCCGTGGCAACAGCCAGATCATTAATAAAAGTGGGGTTTAAAAGTAGAGCGAGGTCACTACTCGTATCAATAAACATATTTTCTGTAAGCACAGCAGGCATCCTTGTTTCGCGCAGTACATGGAAATTGGCTCTCTTTTTTCCACGGTTGCGCACTCCGTATTTAGAACCGATGGTCTGCATAATGCGATCATGGATAATATTTCGTTTGGTAATGGTGTCCTGTGATACGGAGCCATTATATATATAACTTTCGAATCCGGTTCCCCCACCAGCGTTAATATGGATGGAACAATAGTAATCAGCATCCAATGCATTTGCCATACTGGTACGGGTAGTAAGGCTAACAGTCGCATCTGTCGTCCGCGTCATATAAATCTCTACATTATAACGACTAAGCAGGTAATCTCGTACCTTTAAGGCGATCATTAACGTAAAATTTTTTTCTTGATAAGATCCATTGGTGGCACCGGGATCATTTCCGCCGTGTCCTGGATCAATAACGAGACGTGTCATCTATTCACCTCCTCTTTAGATCTAGTATTATCATATGCATGAATCATAGATTGTGTTTGGACGGAAGAAAGGGCGACGCATAAAGAAAATGTGCGGCACGCCCCTTTTTGTAAGTGTCCAGTCACCCGCTCACCTACTCTCATAATCTACCATAAGGGAGGTGAAGCGGTGGATAAAAATATTTTGCGACAACGAAAACTGTGTCGGCTTGGAGGAACACAAATCATTACTTGGAATGTGAAACGGGTCTTGGGGGAGGAGCAGGCAGGTCGTTATCCAAACTTAGGCAAGGGAGTCCGTGTGGGTGTCATCGACACAGGTATTGATCTGACTCACCCCGACTTAGCAAACAATGTCCAAGGGGGAGTAAACTTTATCCAAACTGACCAACCTCCGCAAGATGAGAATGGCCATGGTACCCATGTAGCAGGTATTATAGGTGCCCGTAATAGTCGGACTGGAATTATTGGAGTTGCTCCTGCTGTGTCACTTTATGCGATTAAGGTGTTAGACAAAGATGGATTAGGATCGATGCGAACTCTTATTCATGGGATCAAGTGGGGCATTGATAATAGAATGGATATTTTAAATATTAGTATTACCGGGGAAACTTCTAGCCCGCCAGAGTTAGTAGAAATTATAGAATTAGCAACAAAAAAAGGGATTTTAGTCATTGCAGCTAGTGGAAACAGAGGCAATTTGAGAGGTAAAGGGGATTGTGTAGAATCACCTGCACGCTTACCGTCGGTGGAGGCAGTAGCTGCTTTGGATCGTCAAAATAGACGCGCCTTATTTTCAGCGACCGGGCCAGAAATTAATATTGCCGCCCCCGGAGTACAAATTTTGAGTACCTATTTAGATGGACAGTATGCTAAGATGAGCGGGACATCGATGGCAGCACCGCATGTTTCTGGAGTAGCCGCTTTGTTAAAATGTGCTTACCCACAAGCTAATAACAAAAAATTGCGTCTTTTACTACATCGACAAGCGCGTAGATTGACGAGCAAAAGAATGGATCGTTTAACCGGAGCAGGCTTGGTGCGAGCTTGGACGAAGCGAGGAAGAGTATAAGAAATAGAGAGAGAAAACAACAGCATTTATCGATGATTGACGTAGGGTGTCTCCTCCACCCTACGTTTTTTGATGTAAATATTTATACAAAATTAGAGACTGCTTTAAGAGAGATTCACAGTATACTCATACTGGAATCGTACGATGTGTTTAAGTTGAAAAAACGAATACAAAGGAAGTGAAGTGATGAAAAAACGAATGATAGCTTTAACGGGATTGCTTGCAATCACCTTATTAACAAACGGGATGATTCCTGCCTCAGCCCATTCAAAGTCGTTTCATACTGGGCCAAAAGCAAAAAATGTGATATTGATTGTAGGTGATGGTATGGGACAAGCTCATCGAGATGCAATTCGCCTGCATACCGTAGGTTTAAGTGGGAAATTGGCGATGGATAAAATGCCGGTGGCAGGGTTTGTTCGCACTCGTCCGGCGGATGATTTCCTTACAGATTCAGGGGCGGCGGCGACTGCGATGGCTATCGGAATGAAGACCAAGCGTAAAAGTATCGGCGTGGATGCGGATGGTAAGAGCAAAGAGACGGCACTGGAGTTTGCAAAGCGCAAAGGTAAAGCGACGGGTATTGTAACTACAGGTCGTATTACGGACGCCACTACAGCTGCCTTCGCTGCGCATGTGGAGAGCCGGAAGCAGGAGGGTGAGATTGCCCGCCAGTATATCGAAGAGAGTCAACCAGATGTAATCCTCGGGGGAGGGGAGAATTTTTTCTACCCAGCAGGTGTGGAAGGCAGGTATGCAGATACGGATGAGAGCTACAGCCAGAGTGAGCACGGGGATTTGGTAGAAAAAGCAAAGGCAGAGGGGTATCAATATGTAGCCAATGCGGAAGAGTTAGATTTAGTACGGGGAAAGAAGATTTTAGGACTGTTTGCAAATGAAGAGATGTTTGAAGCCGCAGAGGAGGGTGGCTCATATGAACCGGTTGTTCCGTTAGCAGATATGACGAAAAAAGCCCTTCAAACTTTATCTAAAAATCGAAAAGGTTTTTTCTTAGTGATTGAAGATGAGGGTATTGATAGTATGAGCCATAAGAACAACGCTGCCATGATGCTGAAAGCAGGGGAACAGCTAGATGCTGCCGTTGATGTGGCGCGTAGATTTGCAAAGGATAATCGTGATACCCTTGTTATTGTAGTGGGGGACCATGAAACAGGTGGACTTAGCATTGAGAAAGTGGACGATGGTGATGAATCAGGCGATGGCATCTCCCAAGAAGATGGCCCTTTCCCGATTACCGGTTCCAATGAGGAATTTACGCTCGATTGGACGACGAAAGGTCATACCGCTGTTAATATTCCTTTGACCGCGATGGGGGTAGGTGCTCACCGTTTAGCAGGTGTTTATGAAAATACACATATCTATACGGCGATGATAAAAGCCATGCAGCACCGTTAATTTGATAAATGATTTATAAACAAAACACCCCAGCTCCTAGCTGGTAGGTGCTGGGGGTGTTTGTTCGTCTTCCTCTCTTTCTATTTCGAGAGGGTTCTGGGTTACGACGAGGCGAGTTACACTTCGTTGATCTACTTCTTTTACGACGAAGGTCCATGACAGGTAAGTTACTGCGTCATTAACTTCGGGTACTTTTTGTAGCTGGGAGAAGAACCAGCCTCCAATGGTGTCGTTATTCTCATCGTCAATATCCATACCGAAGTAATCGTTTACTTCCTCGATGAGAAGTCGTGCATCGATTGAGGTTTCTTCCCCATTTTTTGTGTAAAATGGGCGTTCATCATCAAACTCATCTTGGATCTCACCGACAATCTCTTCGATAATATCCTCAGTTGTGACCAAGCCGGCTGTTCCTCCATACTCATCGACAACAATGGCCATGCCTGCTTTATTTTTCTGTAGGGTGCGTAACACATCTTTGATCTCCATGGTTTCTGGTACCAAGACATTGGGGCGCACCAATGTTTCTAAGTCAGGTTGATTACCATTTAATAGTTGCTCATATACATCGCGGATATGAATGACACCGATAATGTCATCTTTATCTTCACGACAGAGAGGAATTCGCGTCACACCTGCCTGCTTAATAACCTCTAAATTTTGTTCAAATGTATCTTCCGTATATAAACAAATGATGTTCACACGAGGAACCATGATTTCACGTGCAACTCGATCAGCAAACTCAAAGATATTGTCAAACAGTGAGAGCTCTGTTTGGTCAATCATGCCACTCCGATGACTTTGGGCCATCAGCATCCGTATCTCATCCTCTGTATGAGCTAGCTGGTGGTCGCTTTGGAGACCGATTCCCAGCCACTTTAGAATAAGATTGGCAGAGCCATTAAGGAACCAAATAAAGGGATAAAAAAGCTTATAAAACAAATTAAGAGGTGCTGCAATCCATAGTGTTGTAGATTCCGCACGGCGGATCGCTAGTGATTTCGGTGCCATTTCTCCCAAGACAATATGAAGAAAGGTGATAATGGCAAATGCAGTTCCGAATGAAATCGTCTGTAATAACCACTCGGGCAAACCGAATGCACCTAATAGGGGCTCGATGACAGCATGTGATAAGAAGGGTTCACCGATCCACCCAAGTCCGAGAGAAGCAAGTGTAATCCCGAGTTGTGTAGCAGATAGGTATGCATCTAGATTGCCGACAAGCTTTTGCGCCATTTTGGCACGCTTATTCCCTTGTTCGGTCAGTTTGGCTAAGCGAGTGGTACGAACCTTTACCAGAGCAAACTCAGAGGCGACAAAAAAGCCATTGAGTAGGACGAGAAAAACAACGAGTATTAAGTTGAATATGGTGCTGAATAAACTGGGGTCATCCAACAGTCATGAACCTCCTCATGATCATGAAATGTGAAAATAGACTAGCGAATATTAGATATTCACTTTTATAACGCATTTGATTGCAAAATGGTTTCTTAGGCAGACCAAGCTATAATAGCTGGATAAATAGTGTAGCTAAGCCAAAGTAAATGATGAGTGAGAAAACATCATTTAACGTGGTGATGAGAGGACCTGATGCCACTACCGGATCCACTTTAGCTATATTGAGTAGTAATGGAATCAAGGTTCCAACAAATGTGCCGATTAAGAGGGTGCACCACAGGGCTGCACCGATAACTAATCCAAGATAGATGTTTCCTTCGAGGAAGGTAACAACAGCAATGATGATAGTGCTGCAAATCGAAGCGATAATCATACCGACAATGCCTTCTTGACCAAGCACACGCAAATATTTATCTCGAGTTAGTTGCCCAGTAGAAAGTCCCCGAATTACGAGTGCTAAGGACTGTGTTCCTGTATTTCCTGTCATGCCAGCAATCATTGGCATGAAGAAAGTGAGAGCTGCGACTTGTTGAATCGTATGTTCAAAGAAACCAAGTAGGTTGGCTGTAAAGACACCGATGAGCAAGAGTAGCAACAACCAGGGAATCCGAAGGCGCGCAGAAGAAAAAGGGTGGGTAATTACCTCTTTTTCAGTATAACCAACGGCAGATAACCTAGAAATATCCTCCTGGGCTTCTTCGATCAGAACATCAATAATATCATCGACGGTAATAATACCGAGCAGACGTTCTTCTTCATCAGTGACAGGAATAGCGAGGAAGTCATAGCGCTCCAATAGTTTGGCTACTTCTTCTTGATCCATATCAGCCGGGACTGAAATCACCCGCTCATACATAATGTCACGAATCAGAGTATTTGGTTGCGCAATTAACAGCTCGCGTAAGGAGACCACACCTACCAGGCGGTCATCCGCATCCGTGACAAAGATATAATAAACGGTTTCCGCTTGAGGAGCTTCTTCACGTAAATATTGAATCACATCATCAGCGGTAAAATGATTATATACGCTGACATACTCGGTCGTCATCTTTCCGCCAGCGGTATCTTCCGGATAATCGAGCAGGGCGCGTACTTTTTCCGCTTCGCCTTTCTCCATGGTAGTAAGAAGCTTTTGTACATTGCTATCTTCTAACTCACCTAAGAGGTCGGCCACCTCATCCGATGACATGCGGTTTAATACTTGCGCTGTTTTTTCCGCGCCAAGTGTTTCTAACACTGCTTGCTGATCGGGAGACTCTAGCTCTTCTAACAGTTCACCAATCTCATCACGTGTCAAATGTTCCAATAACAAGCGTTGGAGTTGGGGGCTGAGTTGGAAGAAGATTTGGGCTAAGTCATATGGCTGTAATTCATCGAGCAAAGGTCGTAAACGCTTAAGGTCTCTTTTCTGCAGATAAACTTGTATTTGAGCGATATCTATTACATGAGTGGTGGACTGAGTCAAAGGTGCTTCCCTCCCAGCATTATAGAATGGAACTTCAACCTCTCCATAATATCAGATTGAGACGGGCTTTCAAACTGTAGGTGCCCAACAGAAGGAAAGAAAAGAGAAAGATCCTGTCATGACCTGACTTCTTCTGGGGTAGACTAGCACAGTGAAAGGAGGAGAATCCATGCTAAAGTTAAGAATGCCCGATGTAGGACCCATCAGAGAGCCAGAGATTACCTCTCCGGTGGAGCCAGAGACAACAACTCCTGAACAACCAGAGCCAGTCCGAGAGGACCCTGTTCCGACTGACCCTAAGAGGACAAAAAAGACAAACAAAGGAACGAAGCAGCGGGTCATATACCCGCTGCTTCGTTGATGAGATCGTCGTTATTTTGCTTCTTCGATATGATAGGTAAACTCTACTTCTTGCTCATCGACATTATCAAGTGAGATGACTGTCGTTGGATAGGTGATCGCTTGGGTGACCATTGCCCCTTCTGGGGGCGTTACTTCTTGCGCGTAGACGTGGACAGTATCCTCTTTGCGTTCTACTTTGGTTACTTCAATTTGATACCCTCCCGTATTGCGTTGACCTAATCCGAGTATGAGATAGGTTTGTTCATTTTCTGAAATGGAATGACCGCCACCTTCTTCTTTAATCTCATTTACTTTTGCTTTCACAGTATCGGGTAATTGTTTTGCGGTCACTTTTTCATAAACCATGGTGCCGTTTTCCCCTCCTGATTCCGCTTCTTGGCTAGACTGGGTTCCTGTCGACGAATCGTTGTTAGTTGATTCATCAGGAGCATTTCCTGTCCCACATCCGGCTAAAATAAGAACGAAGCTAAGCATCGTTAATTTTGCAATATGTCGTTTTATCATGTGTATTCCCTCCATAAACTGTACTTACTCTCTTAGACGCGAGAGGAGGGAGAAAAGTTTCAAATGAGTTCCTTTTCCAATATTCTAACATAAAAGAGTATCTAGGGGGGAAAAAGTTGTCGTCACAAATGGAGTTACCTCTACTGATAGATCAGCAAGGGCGAGTGCGAATAAAAACAGAACATCCTCAATTTCCACAAGTACGGGCTCAAGTGGAACCATTTTCTGAACGTGTTAAGAGCCCCTCTGGTATACATACTTATCAGTTAACACCTATCTCTTTATGGAATGCCGCTGCAAATGGATTGCAACCAGCAGAAGTGCTAGAGGTTCTGCATAGATATAGTAATGGAGCGATTCCATTAGAGGTGGAAGAAAAAGTGAGGCAAGAAATGGGACGGTATGGGCAAATTCAGATTCAGCGTAACAGTTCAGGTGAATTGATACTTGCTTGTCATCATGCCAAGGTTGCGCAAAAGTTGCACGCATGTGAATGGGTAGAAGCACGGACGAGTGAAAAAGAAGGCATCTTTTATTTGTCACAATCGAATCGCGGGAGAGTGAAGCAGCAACTACTCCAGTGGGGGTGGCCTGTTCACGATTGTGGAGGATATGAAGGCGGAGAAAAGCTGAGGGTGCGACTTGCTCCTACTACAGTTTTACGCGATTACCAACGAGAGGCGATGGAACGTTTTTATGTGGATGGCGGTGCAGGTGGGGGTAATGGGGTTCTTGTTCTTCCTTGCGGAGCAGGGAAAACCATAATCGGGGTTGCAGCGATAGAGAGAATTGGGAAAGCCACCTTAGTTTTAACGACCAATCGCACATCTGTACAACAATGGATAAGAGAACTTCAGGAAAAACTAGAATTGAGTGAGGATCAGATTGGTGAGTATACAGGTGAGAGAAAAGAAGTGAAGCCGATCACAGTTGCCACGTATCATATTTTGACATACCGTCGCTCTGCACAGCAGGAGTTTGCTCATATGAATCTTTTTCAACAACGTGATTGGGGTTTGATCATATACGATGAGGTTCATCTGTTACCTGCCCCTATCTTTCGTGCGACGGCTGAATTACAAGCGACACGTCGTTTAGGATTGACGGCGACGTTGGTACGAGAAGATGGACGTGAACAAGAAGTTTTTTCGCTGATTGGACCCAAGCGCTACGATCTATCTTGGAAAGAGCTAGAGCATGCTGGTTGGATTGCAAAAGCTCATTGTGTCGAAATACGATTGCCCCTGTCCAGATATCTACGTAAACAGATGGTGAAAGCAAGCAAACGTGAACAGATGAGGTTGGCGGCTGAAAATGAAGCTAAAGATGTGGTTGTGCAACAGATGGTAGAACATCATCAGGGAGAGCGTATATTAATTATTGGTCAATATTTGCAGCAGCTAGAACGAGTGGCTCATCGATTAGATGTACCACTTGTGACCGGGAAAACACCTAATTCCAGACGGGAACAACTGTACCAACAATTCCGCCGAGGAGATATTGAAGTACTGGTGGTTTCGAAAGTAGCTAACTTTGCGGTTGACTTACCGGATGCCAGTGTTGCTATTCAATTGTCCGGAACATTTGGCTCACGGCAAGAAGAGGCACAGCGCTTAGGGAGAATTTTACGGCCTAAAAAGAAAAATGAAGCAATCTTTTATTCGCTAGTTTCACAAGGTTCGGTGGAGCAGAAGCATGCTTTTCATAGACAGCTCTTTCTCGTACAACAAGGGTATACATATCATACGATCGATGCAGACCATTGGAGGGATTGGCGAAGATGAAATCATTGGAAGAGTGCCTGCAAGCGTTACCTGCTGATGTGCGTGCACAAATACGGTCTACCCATTCATATCCTCAGCAAGAGGCCACCTTGGAAGATGTTCTCACAGATATAGAGTACTTACACCAATGCCGATCACAACTGACGATAGCAGAGTGGCAGCTTCTTCGCTCCATTTTATTTAGCTCAGCAGCAGGGGGTGTGAGCGAGGAAAGTCTATTTGTTGACATCGTCGGTAGAGAGAGATTAGATCGGCGCGTAGCATTGATTCGGTTATGTCAACGTGGTTTTTTATTTTGTATGCGCAAACCATGGGGACAGCGATGGTACAGATGTCCGCTTGAAGTAAGGGAAGCTTGGTACAAAGTTCTCTTCTCTACACATACACTGGCTCGCAAAAAAAATGTACAAACTGTATCAAGTGAGGGGGGCAGCTTAGGTCAAGATTTTTTTCATTTTTTGCATCTTCTTCATCGCGATCCATTGAAGTTGACGGTGGATGGTCAGATTACAGTGCGACAGGAACGTAAATTGGTGGCGGAGCTGCAGTTGGAAGAAGACATATTAGACGAGACAATTTGGTGTGAGCACGAAGGAAAGAGTGGAGTCGTTCGTTTCTTGCAAACGCTGGGGGAAGAGTTGGGTATCATCAAGTGTGTGCAGGAAGTGTGTAAGGTAGATGAGTTGGCGTTAAACAAATGGTTAGCACTACCCAGTCTTCAGGTGGAGTCCATTCTTTATCAGTATAGCAAGCGAGGGCTGCTGCAAGGAAAGTTAGGGAAAGGCGGGTTATGGTGGTTGCTGGAACAGCAACGAGAGGGCTGGATAACGGTGAATGATCTGGTGAAGCGGTGGTGGGAAGGAGTAGAGGAACACGAAGGGTCGCTGCAACAAGAGGTAGAAGGAATTGTTGCACATTGGTTGCGCCCCTTACACGTTTTTGGCTGGATGGAATTGGGGACATCTTTAGGAGAATGGTGCTTCCGTTGGAGTGAACCAGCTCCGTTATTCCGAGCGGCTCCCATGCTTTCTTCTGTATACGTTACAGCTGACTATGAGGTATTACTCCCTGTGTTGTATGATCCACAGAAAAAGTGGCATTTATCAACATTTGCAGATTATATGGGGGGAGATAAAGTACTTACCTATCTCTTAACAGAGTCTTCTATCGCACGTGGGAAGAAAGCAGGTATGAAGGTAGCCAAGATGATAGATTTTCTGGAGCAGATTAGTCAAAACCCCGTTCCTTCCAACGTAAAGGAGTGGTTGTTATATGGAGACGGAGGAGGCGATATTTCGCTACGTAATGCAATACTTGTAGAAATTGAAGAGGAGTGGTTACGTGACGAAATCATACACCATCCTCTTTTGCACGTGTATTTTCGTAATCAGGTGAGTCCTTCTACGTTTGAAGTTGATCCTGTCAAGGAAGAAGAATTGATGAAGGCTCTGCATACAGAAGGATATAGCCAAGTGTGGTGGAAAAAGAAGAAAACGCAGGCTTGGGAGGGTAATGAAAATCAGTCTTTGTCTCAAGAGCAGACGTTTTCTTTAATGCAGAGCGATAAAGAGTGTGAGGAGATGGTGACTACCTATCCCCAGTTAGTAGACGTAATGCCGGAAGTAGCACGTTTACCTGAGCTGTGGATAAAGGGAATGCGATCTTATCATCCGTCAACGTTAAAAGAGATCGTACGGACAGCAGTGCGATTACAGCTTCCACTTGAAATAGAAGAACGAAACGAATCGACATCTGCTTCGCTCTACCCTCTTCGATTAGAGAAAGAGCAAGGAGAGTGGGTGGTTTTAGGTGAGACGGAGGGTGGGAAAGAAGAGCAGTGGATACTTACCAATATTCATCGTGCACGGATCTCTTTAACGAGCCCAAGCATGAGTGATTAGCAGGAATTTTATACCGGTGAGGAGAAACGAATAATGATGCAGAACAAACAAATTGTTATAGAGATGTTTAAATTTTAAGGAGGAAGGAGGAGTTGGATGGAAGTGGAACCCAAAGAGAAGAACAAATCTTTGGCGAAAGACTTGGATGTTCCACGCTTTACAGGGGAATTTATATGGAAATGGATAGGGGCATTCTTTGTCTCCACTGTAATGTGGACGAATCGAGTCGGCACAATTTCAAGATACGGAGCACTATTTCGTACATCCGTTATTCTATTGCCACTGTTGTCGGATGAATTTCGGCAATCATTTTATGAGAGTCCCTTGTTGATCGGTTGTTATGCAGGGTTGGTGATGATGGTCATTGCACAATCTGCCTTACGCATGCTGGGGGATCATAAATCCTATTTTTATTCAGAATTTGCTGAGTTTCTCTTTTTTTCTACTCACTACGAGGAACGAAAACGATGGGAGGAAAAGATGGCTCCCCAATTGGAGGAGATGAAATGGGAGAATCGTCTGCTGCAGGATAAGTTAGCAACCAGCCGAGATGAGTATCTTACCGTAGCCGAATTAGCGTCGAAGCTAGGTGGGGAACTTCGGTTGTACGAATCAATCATCTACCATCCGTATGAAATTCAACCGGATCTGCTATTAGATCGTCTTCATAAAGAAATGAGTGAAGAGTGTTTTGCTATTGCATACTATGAGCGGGAAGGTGAGATGATTCACTTGAGTGGATCAGCTGGTGCTCCCTTTCAAGAAGCTTTTTCAATGGAGGAAGAGACACCTGAAGTGGAGTGTATTCTTAATGAGGAGGATGTAATTTCTCAAAATGCCACATATCCGTATGAGTATAGTTATAGTATGAAGGTGGCAACAGGTTGTTTCGTGTCTATTTTTCGGATGGATAGTACAGATAAGGGGATCGCATCCAGTCGTCTTTATGATATAATGATGGAAAAGAAGCATTTACTCTTAATCGCTTCGCGAATCTTATCCTCACGGAAAAACTTGAGGCAGGCGGTGAAGCCACGTGATTGATAAAAAGTCATCAGATGATGGGCCGATTAATGGTAGAGGGAAGTTTAAGAAATTAAAGTCACTGGATACGAGTCAAGCGTGGACTCCAGAAAAGGTACAAAAAGAGTTAGAAGAAGTGATAAAACGAAAGCGGAAAAACACCAAGCACGGCTTAGTATGAAGTTGGATTTCGTATCCCGTACCTATGCGGGGTATTTTTGTGTATAGATTGGGGAGGGAAATTTTGTATGCCTGCATTGGACATGACGGAAATCCTTCTCAGAATTGATCAATTAGCAGAAGGAATAAAAGAATGTGATGAAATGAAGGAATACCTGGAGTGGAAGCGGCGAGTGACCGAGGATGTAGAGGCACAAAGGCTGATTCAGGAATTTCAGCGTTTCAAAGAAAAAGTAGAAGAAGTGGAGCGTTTTGGGCACTTTCACCCTGATTACAGGTCAGCTAAAAAAGAAGCAGCTGGGAAACTGTCGCAACTTGCACAGCATCCACTTATCGGTTCATATATGAAGGCAGAAGAAAAGTTAGATCAATTGCTAAGTGAAGTATCCCGTTTGATAGCACAACCAGTATCTGAAACGATTAAAGTGCCAATCAACGATCCCCGTCAAGCGAAGAAGCGTTCCGGTTGTGGTTAGTGTGGGTAATCTTTAGGTATGAGAGCGACGAAACAAGATACAGTCTTCACACTCATTGCCACAACAAAAACTCTTCTCATTGGGAACAAAAAAGGTAAAACGATAAATTAAACAGTCACCACTTTGGCGTACAAAGTGATGTTGATAAGTTAGAGAAGAACGCCGAGTAATTTGTTGTGCACATCGTTGCAGGCAGATCTCGAGCGTCTCTTTTTTTTGCCCTTTCCAGGTGATATAGAGGAAGTTGACGCCGGTATATCGTTTGCTCTCAATTTGATGACAGCGGGGATCTTTGTTTATACATGAAAGCAATTGTGAGTAGAGGTGTGTAAACAAGGTAATTTCTGCTCCTTTCATGCTAAGATGGGGGTATTAGAATATCTTTTATAGTTGGTTTTAGTATATCATGGGATAAAGAGAACCATGATTAGCCTTTATATGAAATGGATATAGCGAGCGATCTCCTTGAACGAATTCCTAGAATGAGGTAAAATGAGGTGAAATCAGTCGCATAAAGGAGTCAACAGGCAATGAAGACAAAAGAGCGACTTGGATTAGCTATTTGGGTAGAAGACGTCAAGCCTGCTCGATCTTTAGGTCGGCTGGGTAATATTCATTATATATCTACACGATTAAATTACGTTTGCCTTTATATTGATGGATTTCAGTCGGAAAAAACGATAGACAGTATAAGAAAAATGCCTTTTGTTATTAAAGTAGAGCGATCTAAAAGACAAGAATTAAAAACAGATTATGATCGTTCATTCGATACACCGCAATTTTGACGCCTGCTCTTACAGGCGCTTCTTTTTGTTTATATATTTCGGTTTACGAAATAATTTGTCCATGGAGGAGAGGGTATTGTGTCCAGATGGCGTCGTAATCTTTATATATTAATGGCATGCCAATTCCTTGTATTTGGAGCAATGACCATGATCATTCCTTTTCTTCCTCTCTATTTAAGTGAGCTCGGAGTAGATGACCCTGTGCAGGCACAGTTGTGGTCGGGGGTAATCTTTGGTGTCAATTTTTTAACTGCCTTTATCTTTGCTCCTATTTGGGGGACGCTAGCGGATCGATATGGTCGTAAAATTATGGTCCTGCGATCGGGATTTGGAATGTCCATCGTAATCCTTTTGATGGGATTCGCTACATCACCACTTCATCTTTTCTTTTTGCGTTTACTAAATGGAACTGTCTCTGGGTTTATTCCTGCGTCGATATCATTGGTGGCAACCAATACGCCGTCTAAGCAAACAGGTTACGCTCTTGGAATGTTGCAAGCAGGAGGAGTATCAGGTTCAATTATGGGGCCGTTTATGGGAGGGTTATTAGCAGAGTGGATCGGCTTTCGCATGATTTTTTTTATCACCAGTATATGTATTGGATTGGCGGCGTTAGTAGTGTGGTTAATGGTGAAGGAAGAAGTGAAACCGGAGCCACAAACAGCTAAAGTTTCCTTTTTCAAAGAAGGATCTCTCATTTTACATCATAAACCTTTGTTATTACTTTTTTCTGTTGCTTTTATTATTCAGTTTGCAATGATGTCTCCCATGCCGCAAATGCCTTTATTTGTAAAGGAATTAGGGGCACCAGGTGGATATATTGCCTTCTTTACTGGTTTGGTAACAGCAGTTGCCGGTTTTGCTAATATGTTAACTTCACCTCGGCTAGGAAAAATGGCGGATCGCTATGGTGCTGATAAAGTGCTATTTATTACGATGATTGGGGCGGCATTGGTGCATATTCCACACGCCTTGGTTTCATCGGTGTGGACATTGTTGATTGCTCGCTTTTTATTAGGAATGTGTCTAGGTGGGTTGCTTCCCTCACTTCATGCGCTTATCCGCCATCATTCACCTGTGGGTAAGGAAAGTACGGCTTTTGGTTATAGTACCAGCGCAATTTCATTAGGCAATATGCTAGGTCCGATGTTAGGCGGGGTTTTTGCTGGTTTTATGGGAATCAGATATTTATTCTTACTAACCGCATTATTCCTTGTGCTAGGTTCATGGTGGTTACGCTATGGTCTGAGCAAGTCTGAACGTAGAAAAGAAGGTTACAGACAAGAACAGGTTCATTCAGCTTAGGGTTTTTCAGCCATCATCCTGTGTTTGCTGACCCATGCAAGGATTCTATTTTGTGCATAAGGTATAGGGAACATGTATTAAAGTTTGTTATACGAAAGGATGAAAGCCTTGCTTCAGCAACTATTAATGGGGATGGCGCGCAAGCAATTAGGTAATATGCTTCAGTCTGGAGGCAATGGTCTCTTTGGCTTGGGAAGACCGCCAGCAGGGGCAGGGACACCTCAACAGAATTCAGGGAGTAATGTAGAAGGTTCAGATGGACCCTCAGTTGGAGCTCCTGTGAATCGAGGTCCCGGTGGTCCAGCAGGCGGCCCAGGAGGATATGGAATGGGAAGAGGTCCCGGTGGTCCAGCAGGCGGCCCAGGAGGATATGGAATGGGAAGAGGTCCCGGTGGACCAGCAGGTGGCCCAGGAGGATATGGAATGGGAAGAGGCCCCGGTGGTCCAGCAGGTGGCCCAGGAGGATATGGAATGGGAAGAGGCCCCGGTGGCCCAGCAGGTGGCCCAGGAGGATATGGAACGGGAAGAGGCCCCGGTGGTCCAGCAGGTGGCCCAGGAGGATATGGAATGGGAAGAGGCCCCGGTGGTTCAGCGAGCGGCCCAGGAGGATATGGAACGGGAAGAGGCCCCGGTGGTCCAGCAGGTGGCCCAGGAGGATATGGAATGGGAAGAGGCCCCGGTGGCCCAGCAGGTGGCCCAGGAGGATATGGAATGGGAAGAGGCCCCGGTGGCCCAGCAGGCGGCCCAGGAGGATATGGAATGGGAAGAGGCCCCGGTGGCCCAGCAGGTGGCCCAGGAGGATATGGAATGGGAAGAGGCCCCGGTGGCCCAGCAGGCGGCCCAGAAGGATATGGAATGGGAAGAGGCCCCGGTGGCCCAGCAGGCGGCCCAGGAGGATATGGAATGGGAAGAGGCCCCGGTGGCCCAGCAGGCGGCCCAGAAGGATATGGAATGGGAAGAGGTCCGGGTCCTCGATATGAATAAGGTGATTTTAAGCCCCCTTTTACACAAGGGGGCTTTCCATGTGTAGAAAAAACCCTTATTCTTGATACATAGGAGTTAGAATGATGAGAAGATCGGTATGCGCATCAGGATTTAGAGGAGTGATATGACATGGGTTTCTTTGATGAGCTAAAGAATAAAGTAGGTAAAGGGGTAGAAACTACTGGTCAGCGCTCGCGCCGTGTGTTGGAAGCGAGTAAACTTTCTATGAACATTAGAAGAAAAGAAGAGGATATTAAGCGCTATTATCATCGATTAGGGGTGGCGACACTTCAAGCGTGGGATAAAGAATGGGCTGTTCATGAGGATCCGAATGTTAAGGAAACCGTGAAAGCATTGCAGATGCTTCATAAGCAAAAAGAAGAGTTGGAACAAGAGCGTTTGTCGCTTCAAGATAAAATACCGTGTCCTGGCTGTGGGGAATGGGTGGAACATGAACGTGATGCATGTCCAGCGTGTGGTCAACTGATGCCGATAACAAACCTGGATGTGGAGGCAGAACCGACGCAAGAAGTGGAACTGGAAGTTTCCTCAGCTCCCCCCATCTCTCCCCAACCAGAGCGGATCACGATACAAGATGAACGCCCTCCTGAATCAACAGTGACAACGGCTGTTTCCTCAGCATCTCCTCCTACGCAAGTAGAGACAAATGTTGAGCGCACACCAGTAAAATCGGTAACCCCAACGAAAGCGCAACCAGTGAAAGAAGAACAGAAGGCACAAGAAGGAGCAACGATGGTGATTTGCCCATACTGTGCGGGATTGGTGGGCGAAGAAGATCAAGCTTGTCCTCACTGTGCTTCTTCTTTCTAACACGATGAAGGGAGGATGATCACAATGTCTAAAAAGATGAAGAAAAGAATAATAAAGAAGTTACTGTTATTGCGAAAGGTTGCAGGAACAGCGCAGGGTGAGCAAAAGATTATGACTACATTTGATTCAAAAGTGAGTAAGGTGGGAGGGCTATCCACTCTTATTAATAAACTGCGTGTGATGTATGCCTACTTTCGTCATCCAGATACGAGTAAGAAGAAGAAAGCGATTGTAGGAGCCGCTCTGCTGTATTTTATTATTCCTACGGATGTTCTACCCGATTTGCTCCCTTTTATGGGGTATGTAGATGATGCTGCCGCGGCTGTTATCGTGTGGAATCTATTAGCACGTGAATTAGACCAATTTACATCAAATGGGATGACAAATAAATCGACAGATTTCTAAAATTGAAAATGAAAGAGAAAAGGGACTGTGATATAATGTTAGCAAGACTTGTTAATGGTGTCATTTTAGAGAGATGTCCACTCTCATCAATACGGCTTATAGGCTTATAGGGTTAGGAAAGGGGCAAGTATCATGAAGCATGAATCCGTGGCAATCACCATAACAAGCGGTAAAGGCGGTGTTGGGAAAACCACGACTGTAGCGTCGGTGGGACTCGGCCTTGCGCAACTAGGGAAAAAGGTGTGCCTGGTAGATACAGACATTGGCCTAAGAAAGCTAGATTTAATGTTGGGATTAGAAAATAGGATTGTGTACGACATTGTCGATGTTATTGAAGGAATTAGTAAATTAAGACAATCTTTGGTACGACACAAAGAATTTCCTGAGCTAGCATTACTTCCTGCGGCACAAACCAGATATAAAGAAGAGATTACTTCCAGCGAAGTGATGCGCGTTGTAGAAGAGCTACGTGAGGATTTTGAGTACATCTTAATTGATTCCCCAGCAGGAATCGAAGGTGGCTTCCGTAATGCGATCGCTCCTGCTGATCGTGCGATCCTTGTAGTTAACCCTGAAATTCCTTCTGTACGAGATTCAGACCGGGTGATCGGATTATTAGAGTCTGCAGATCTGAAAGGCATTGATCTGATTGTAAACCGTGTACAACCAGGCATGGTACGAGACGGTGATATGTTGAGCGTGGAGCGCGTACAAAACCATCTAGCGATTAATTTGCTTGGCGTTGTTCCAGAAGATAAGCGCATTATTCGTTCGTCCAATACAGGGGAACCAGTAATTTTAGATGCAAAATCAGTGGCGGGAAGAGCCTTCACCAATATTGCACGACGAATGAATGGAGAGGATATACCATTTATGGAGTTAGAGGCGCCAGGTCTTATTCACCGCATTAAACGGATATTTTCCATTGCTTAAGCTTGGGATCGGGGTGGAATTCACGTGCTACTTCTTAATATTTTCGGGAAAGAGAAGAAAGAAGCGCCGACAGCTCGAACGGCAGATGACCGTCTATCGTTAGTTCTTAGTTACCAGCGTTCAGACATCGACGAACGGAAACTAAAAGAGTTTCAAACGAAGCTCGCTCATTTATGTGACGATTTCGGATATGATGTTGTAGGGCAAATCGAAGTTCGACCACAATCTCGTAACCGTACGACCGTATTGCTGGCAAGTATCCCTGTGCGATTACGGGAAACAGACGAATCAGGATCTAATTAAAAGCGCGGGCGGGGAGCCCGCGCTTTTAATTAGTAGAATGTATTAGGAAATTAAAACGGGTACTGCTCCTGTAGGCGTAAAGTTAACAATTGTGCAATCGTCTCAGGAAACTGTTTGTCCTCAGTAATCATAAACATCATGATAGAGAAACGGGTGGGTCCATAGTGTTGGATTAATTTAATGAGTTGCTGCTTTACTGCGTCATTTGCCTTTCCGTACCGCTGTTCAAATGCGAGTAACAGGAGTCTCACCTCGTCTGAATCCTTAATCTTCTGTCTTTTGATGTCGGAAAAATCGGTTTTATCTATAGAAGATATGCTGAGCCAATCGTCTATTCGAGATGCGGCTACTTCTTGTGTGGATACCCTTAAGGACGTTAACTCTTTTTCCAAGCGTGGGCGACGGGGGCGGAGGGAGGGCATTTTATGAAATCTCTCGGGGGATTGTTTGCGTAAGTGATAGACGCGCTGATAGATAGCCCCTTGTGTACGGGACAATTTCGTTTCCAGTTCACGGATGGCTAATGAAATCGGCTGGCCTTCTTGCGAATAAGAATTTACCGTAGCAATCACCTGTTCTTCTTCTTCTTTGCTCCAACTGTTAAGGCGTCTTGGAGAAGGATGGGGCAAGGCAGGAAGATTAGGGAAACGTTCAGGATGCTCAAGGCGTAGTTTTCGTACGTGTGCAGCGATTCCTGTATACCCACGATTTAGACGGGAAGCTAGTTCTTGTATAAGTTCTCGATCGTTTTTTCCTACTTGGTCACTCTGATTTAAAAACGAAATGATCTCCTCATTTTCCACATCATTATACCTTCCTTTTTTTGTATGAATCATCTTCTCCCTCCTTTTATTTGTAAACTCTTTAGTGTTTATCTTACTATATCAGATCGCAACCGGAATGTTCCAGAAAAAATTACACAAATATTTAAGATGCAGTATAAAAAAAGAGTGAATTGGAAATAAGTGTAGCATACAGTGTAGTGATCACTCTAGTGGAATACAAGCAGGAAGTGCTAGAAAGCGGAAGTGATCTTTGTGAAGGGAGAAGAGGTTATGAGTTCATTGTCAGTTCGTGAATTGAGTTCGTTACTGATGATACGTCATTCTTATCGTTCAGAACAATCTGTTCAACAGGCATGGGAGCCTTCTTCTAAAGCTATGCTCGTAATTTTATGGGGATTGTTGATTTATCCACAACTGGATCCCAGTCGTCCCAGAGAAAAAAGAGAAGCGATTGATATAGATGAAATTTACCAATTATTTCATGATTATATTGGTAGTCAACAGGAATGGCAGACAATGTTGGATCAATTAAGTGAATATGATTACATTCGTTTTGTTTCGGATCAGAAAGTAGTTGCAGGTACAAAGTTGTGGACGTCTATTGATGCAGCCAAAATGTATCAACCTTTTCGAGCTTCTCAATTGGCGCGTACGTTAAAATTGTAATAACTCCTACCTGTAGTATGACGCTATGCATCAATTTTATAACACAGACTATAAAGAGAGAAGCTACCCCACAAAGGGGTAGCTTCTCTCTTTATAGTCGGGATTAAAAGTATTTTTGACAATCGCGTTGGTCTTTCAAGATTTCTACAGCTTCACGGAAGCGCTGTGAATGAACGATTTCGCGTTCGCGTAAAAAACGTAAGCTGTCGATAATATCAGGATCATCTGACATGTCAATCAACCATTGGTACGTCGCCCTTGCTTTTTCTTCTGCAGCAATATCTTCATATAGATCAGCGATCGGATCTCCTTTGGCTTGAATATACGTAGCCGTAAAAGCGTCCCCCGCCGCATTTTCGTAAAAGAGGGCACGTTCATGATTTGCATAGTGAGCCCCTAATCCCACTTTCTCCAACTCTTCTATGGGTGCATCCTTGGTTAATTTATACACCATTGTCGCAATCATTTCCAGGTGTGCGAACTCTTCTGTTCCGATATCAGTTAACAGTCCTTTTACTTTATCAGGAATTGTATATCGTTGATTAAGGTAACGCAGGGCAGCTGCCAACTCTCCGTCGGCACCCCCATACTGTTCGATTAAATACTTTGCCATACGAGGGTTACACGTGCCGACTCGCACGGGATATTGAAGTTTTTTTTCATATATCCACATAAAATCGCCGCTCCTCCTTTGCTAAACTTCCCACGGCCATGGACCTTGATACCATTCTTTCCCGGGCTCCATGTAGCTAAAGCCAAAGTTGGTTAAGGGCCCATATTTACATTCAAAATCATGTTTAAGTTGCTGCAATTGGTAACTGCATTGGTTAAATTGATATATCGCTTGCTGATCACAAGGATGCGTATCTAAATACAAGTTTAGTTCTAAGATAGTGAATTCGACGACTTGAAGTTGATAAAGAAGTTGATAATATCCTTCATCCATTTTTGGTTCCTCAGTTTTAGGGTGTTCCATTCTGCTCCCCCTCTTTACGCGCACATCGTGGATATGGGCTGTAGAAAATAGGCCAGAGAGTCCCCACTCGAAGTGCTTCCTCTGGTGGATATTGGGGTAGGTTAGGTGGCTGATAGCCTAAGAACAGATTGGGCGGACAAACATACTCCTTTATTCGTATCGGTGGACAGCACTGATACGGTGAAACGTAAGGTGTCCAACAGCGATATTGATCCTGGTAAGGATTAGGTTTTTTTGGTCGCACTGACATACGCACCCTCCTTTTTTTCTTTCTTGTATCTATATGTAAGGTGAATACTCATATACCAATAGACAAGATAATTACACTCCCAATAATTCACACGCATTGATCTGCGCAAAAATCACATTATAAGAGTACCATCGGCGAGGGAGGTGAGAAACGATGCAACAACAACAACAAAAGCGGGATAACAGCAGCAACTACCTGTTAGTACCGGGAGCCGCACAAGCTCTAGATCAAATGAAGTATGAAATTGCTAGTGAGTTTGGTGTTCAGCTTGGTCCTGACACGACTTCTCGTGCGAACGGTTCTGTAGGTGGTGAAATCACCAAGCGTTTGGTCGCGTTGGCGGAACAACAGCTTGGCGGTGGTGCTAAGTAGTTATGATTCACTTCTCCAATTGAATATAGTTGGTTGAGGCAGTGGCACAAGCTACTGCCTCTTATTGTGTTCGGTTAAAAACCGAGAGCTAGTGCTTGGTCGCAAATTGTTCACGGGGTCAATCCTTGCTTGAAAGAGATTTGATTCGTTATAATGGGAGGAGTGAAGATGGAGGGGCGGCATGAACGATGAATATTTTTCCACACGCATATGTGGTTAATTTTGATGCAGTAGTTCGTGAGATGGATATCACGAAGTTCGAGCAGTTAGTGACAGAGTATCTGGGTAATTACACCTCTGTCCTGGTGGGAACGATTGATTTAGAAGAGCAGGAGTTGTTCGTCCTAGGTGAAGCTAAAAAACTGGAGCTCGATAGCGAAGCTGGGATGGCAAAACTCCATTTTGATATGGAAGAAGGAGCGCGAACGTGGGAAGAACCGCTCTCGTCTCTTGTGAAAAGCCACGATGCTTCATTTGATATTAAAGAGCCAGAGCAGGGGTTAATGCGTGTCAAGGTGATTTACCTTACATTTGATAACGGGGAGAGAGAAAGTACTTGGTTCTTTGTAGATCAGGATCATTTGCAAAATCCATTAGACTATGTGGTAGAGTTTTGGCGACACGTTCATCATTTTGGGGATGATTTTGACTCTGGTAGTTGCTGTAGTACCAATATGTTCCGACCGCAAACAACTGCGTCCGAAAAATAGGATAGACCAAAGAAAAAAGTCGTCAGCGCTGACGACTTTTTTGCATTCCACATAGGTGAATAACGTGCCGGAATTTATCTTGTTACATACATGTAGGAAGAGAACACCTTTGAGGAAGGAAGCTCTATCGTCTTACTTCTCACTTTTGTTCTTTTTATTGAGAACAGAGTGAACAAATTGGGCAAATGATGGCGAGTTCAGGATATTAAAAAAGGAATCTTCTTCCTCTAAATCATCTGGAAGTTCAAATTCATTGGGATTGAAGGAAGACGTTTGCTTCTTCTCCTTTGATGGACGTGAAGCAGCCGTTTTGATGTCACCCCCATCCCCCTGCATACCGGATAGGAGTGTAAAGAGATCTTGACGGATCTTGGGATCTTTCATTGCAAAGGAAATATTGGTCATCGCTTTCATCATACGCTCCACGTCGGAGGTAGCTTTAGAAATTTCTTGTGATAAAACACGCATCTCTTCGATTTGATCCGCCATCATCGGATCATCTTTTTTAAACGGCACGAGCGACGCCTCCTTCGGCTGGTACAAAAGAGTTATTAATCAATATATGTAAGGGGCTGGGCAATTGTGAAGTGAAGGAGTGAAGAAAATGCACCCGTTTGATCCTTCTTTCTATACTCAGCACGGGAATTTCACAGGGAAAGTGAGAAAAATATTTTATTTACGACCACATTGTGATCTGCATAGCTATCTGCAAGAAATTCGCAATATGGGTGGAAAACCTGTGAATGTATTACCCCATCTGGGACTGGTGATTTGTGATTTTCAACAACGGTACAATGAACATAACATTGCTTATCACCATCCATATGTAGAATATAGCGAGCCAGACATTCAAGTAAATATTTCCGAACCTTATGTCAACTCTCTGTCTGCAGATGAAGCTCATTTTCCATGGGGAGTAAAGAGGATTGGTGCCCCTTCTAGTTGGGAGTATACCAGTGGGCGTGGGATAAAGGTGGCAGTGATTGACACAGGAATTGCGGCTGATCATCCAGCAATTCAGGAAAATTATCGCGGCGGTGTTAACGTTTTATCACCTGTGTTTTCACCTTATGATTACAATGGACATGGAACACACGTAGCTGGAATTATCGCTGGTAGAGCTCAAGATAAAGGCATTATTGGAGTAGCTCCACGTGCACATCTATATGCAGTAAAAGCGTTTAACCGTAAAGGCAGTGCAAATTTATCTGACCTGCTTACCGCAATTAACTGGTGTATTGAAAATGAGATGCAGGTAGTTAATATGAGTTTTGGGATGGATAACATGAGTGAATCCCTGCGACATGCGATCCAAACGGCACACGCACAGGGAATTATCATGGTGGCAGCTGCAGGGAATAGAGGATTACCGGCAAAAGTAGATTTTCCTGCTAGTTATCCAGAGACCATCGCAGTAACAGCTACAGGTCAAGAAGGTGCAATCGCTTCGTTTAGCAATATGGGCGATGAAGTAGATTTGGCTGCCCCTGGAGATAAGATTCCCTCTGCTTGGCTAAACGGAGGGATGAAAGAGATGAGTGGCACATCTATGGCGGTCCCTCATGTAGTGGGAACGGCTGCCCTGTTATTACGAATGGATCCTGATTTATCGCCAAACCAAGTGCGGGATATCATGCGTAGGACGGCAGAGCCGATCAACGGAGTGGCAGTAATTGGAGGGGTGCATGCACACCGTTCAGTTGGTCTCGTCCATGCCCATAAGTTGCGTCAGCAAGAGATACGTTCTTCTTATCGCATTTGAGAGGCAGCATCGGCCTGCACTTGCCCTGACCCTTGATCCTGCGGAGATTGTTTCATGTCGGTGGCGGTGGAGGCAAGTGCTTTTTTGACTTGTGCGGGTGTCCAATCAGGATGTTTGTCATAAAGGAGAGCGGCGATGCCTGCAACTAAAGGTGTGGCCATAGAGGTACCAGACATGGTGGTGTAGTATTGTCCCACACGTTGGTCTGCGGAGATTTTGTCAATATAAGAGCCAGCGGAGCGTAATGAGGTAATATTCGTTCCGGGTGCAACCACATCTGGTTTTTGCAATCGGTCGATGGTGGGGCCGCGACTGGAGAAGGACGCGATGGAATCGTCCTCACGGGTGACGGTTCCTTTATCGTTACTTGCACCAACGGTAATAACACTGGGTTCGATGCCGGGACTGGAAATCGTTCGCTCTTCAGGACCTTCATTGCCGGCAGCGACAACGACAGTTAATCCACTTTGAACAGCTTTTTTTGATATTTGACAAACTGGATCTTCGCGGTGAGTTTGCGTAGCGCGACTGCCTAAAGAGAGGGAAATCACTTTGATCTTGTATTTTTCTTTGTTGTTCATGCACCATTCGATGCCCGCAATAACATCGGACAAACTTCCAGATCCCATACGATCTAGTACTTTTACTCCGATAATATTGGCAGCGGGGGCTGCACCTCGGTATTTTCCATCAGACTTGCCACCGTTGCCGGCGGCAATGCCAGCACAGTGCGTACCGTGACCATTGTCATCGTACGCTTCTTTTTTGTTGTTCACAAAGTCTTTAAAAGCGATGAGACGACCTTCATCTACTAGGTCGGGATGAAGAGCAATCCCTGTGTCAATGATAGCGATCGTTACTCCTTTTCCACGGTATCCCTGGGACCAAACTTTTGGAGAACGTGATGTGGGGGTGGCGGTATTGAGCATGGTATGAACTTTGCGATCGAGGTAGACTTTGCGTACACCCGGTTGCTTAACCAATTCTTCTAATTGTGAGAGGGAACATTTCATCGCACAGGTTTGGATACTGCTAAACATTTTATTTGGTCGAACATTTAATCCTTTAAAAGCTGGTGCTTGACTCATCTGATGCCATGTTGCAGCCTGAGTGGAATCGAATTGCACGAGTACGGGGACATGACTGAAGGATTGCATCGTTTTAAATGCTTTATGATGAAGGGTGCAGGGGATATAACGGAGCCAATGAGCCTTGCCGAATAAGAAGGAGCGCAAGGCAGAATCCATACGATTGCCATGGGCTCTGATCCAATGATAAGGCGGCTGTGTAGACATGAGCCTTTCTTCCTTTCTATGGTTTTCTCTTGTTCTATTAATAGAGTATGTTGGAACTTAGAGGAGAGGAAGTGCGGTTGTCCACTACTACATAAAAAGAGAAAAATGAAAATATGAAAGAAGTATTATAGAAAATTCTATTATTTTAACTTCAGATGGGATTGTGGTTGTTTTGTGATAAACTAACTGTGATTGTGGGCATACAAAGAAAGACCACCCATAAAGGGTGGTCTTCCTGAGCGCCATACTGGATTAGTATTGGTTCTTCTGCTGCTGTTGTTGCTGTTTCTGTTGCTGTGATTGTTGGTTTTGCTGACGCACTTGTTGTGCGTTTGTCTCCGAAGCGAACTCGTTCTGGAACTCACCTTGTGCAGCATTGGCACCTTGTGCGTTTTGGGCAGCTTGTTGATTCTGCTGGCGAGCCTTTTGAGCATTAGTTTTGGCCGCATTTTTTGGCTGGTATGCCATCCTATATCACCTCCACTAAGCGTATTGTGTCCTGATTTTTTTGTTTCACTCATGATATTTTTACTATTTTTTTCAAGGAAGTAGGGATTGGGTTGCGAGAACAAATGTTGCGTGGGATTTCACGTTTAACGGGGCGCTTAGCGCGATCGCCCTGGAGTAAGCCGCTTATTCCACTATATATCCGGTATTTTAAGATAGACTTAGATCCAATTGAAAAACCAGTTGCTCACTATCCGTCATTACTCGATTTTTTTGTGCGCGGGCTAAAGCCAGAAGCTAGACCGATTGATAAACATGCACATAGTGTGGTAAGCCCTGTTGATGGTGTGGTGGCTCAAGCAGGTAACATTAGGGATGGCTTGCTCATTCAAGCTAAAGGGGTGACGTATTCGCTCGCCACTCTTTTGGCAGATGAAGATGAAGCGAGACGATATGAGGGTGGTCATTTTGTCACCGTATATTTAAGTCCACGGGATTATCATCGTATTCACACGCCGTTGGCGGCTAGGGTTACTGATATCACCTATATCCCTGGAGCGTTATATCCTGTGAACAGCTGGGGAGTGAAGAAAGTTCCAGGTCTGTTTAATAAGAATGAACGATTGATTACCCATATGGCAACAGCGATCGGTAAAGTGGCTTTAGTAAAAGTAGGGGCTACCAATGTCGGCAGTATTCAATTGGCGTTTGATGATCGGATTGAAGAGAGGCAAAAGAGGGAAATAAAGCATAAGGTATATCAACCGCCCATCCCATTAGCCAAAGGGGAGGAGCTAGGTCGCTTTGAATTCGGCTCCACCATCATTTTGCTGTTGCCTCCTGAGGGGGTCGCACGCTGGGAAGAGCGAATAAGCTCAGGTCAGTCGGTACGCATGGGTGAAAAAATCGCTACGATACTTTCATAAGGTGGAATGAAAATGTTCCAACATACACAAATACCATTTAAACAATTTCCAAAACATTTCCCACTCGTTACCGCTATCTTGAGTATACAAGTGGTGTTGTTCATATTGATGACGTTAGCGGGGGGCTCTACTAGAGGGGATGTGCTTATTGCCTTTGGTGCACTCGATGTAGCGCAGGCTGAACAGTGGTGGCGTATGTTTACGTCGATTTTTCTTCATATTGGGTTTATGCATTTGCTATTTAACAGCTTTGCTCTTTATCTTTTCGGTCCGCAGTTGGAATGGGCTTTTGGTCGTGTTTGGTTTGTGACGCTTTATCTATTTTGTGGGTTTATGGGTAGTGCGGCAACGCTATACTTACAAGATTATGGTGTAAGCGCAGGCGCATCGGGATCAATATATGGGCTGTTAGGGGTGTATGTATATCTATACCTCTTCCGCAAAGATGTGATGGATCGGGACACGGGTAAAGGAATCATCGTTCTTCTCGGAATTAACCTCTTGCTTAGTTTTATGCCAGGTATTAATGCGATTGCCCATATCGCAGGCTTAGTGGCAGGTTTTATCTTTACGGGCTTAATGCTAATGATGAGGCGAACTAGCTAAGAGTGTAATGTTTAGAGACGAAGCTGTAAAGTGAAGCCGGTTTGGTTAAGCTAAGACGGGTGAGGTAACCATGCGGCTTCTTGCACATACAGACCGGTTGGATCGACCGGCATGGATGTTATTGATGATTAATGGATTGTTTGCCGTTGCCACGGCGCTTTCCAACACATTTGTGAATGTGTATCTATGGAAATTAGAACGTGATTACGCAACAATTGCTCAGTTTAACCTGGTCAGCTATATTTCGATGGGTATTACCCTTTATTTTGCAGGCAAATTGGTAAAAAAAGTAGATCGTGTCATTGCTGTACGAGTGGGAGTAGCTCTGCAAGCTTTGTTTTATACTTTTGTGCTCATATTATCTGAGCAGGCAGGTCATTATGTTCCTTTGCTAGGGACATTCCTAGGGATAGGAATCGGTTTTTATTGGATGGCTAACAATATCTTGTATTTTGAAATCACGGAGCGTGAAAACCGTGATATCTTTAATGGGATTAATGGATTGCTTGTCTCAGGAGCTGGAATGGTCGCACCACTGCTCTCTGGATTTGTAATAACCCGTATCGATCACTTTACAGGCTATCGCATCATATTTGGCTTGTCACTGGTGATTTTCTTAGCGGCTTTAGCACTTACTTTTCGGCTATCGCGGCGCAGTGCTCATGGAGAATATCGCTTACGTGAAGTGGTCCGCTTGGCTCGCAATCCGAAGAAACACTGGTTTTGGATTAATTTAGCGATGATTGCCCAAGGGGCACGTGAAGGAATTTACCTCTTTTTGATAGGGATATTGGTTTTTGTCTCTACCAAGAATGAATTAGTATTAGGTACATTTCTTACGTTTTCCTCTGCGGTATCGTTGGTAGGCTTCTTTATGGTAGGTCGTTTTATCAAACCAGAGTGGAGGGACGAAGCAATCTTGGTGGGTGCAGTGATGCTCGGTTTGATGGGTCTCCCTTTTTTATTGAGCCAAACAACCTGGTCACTCTTATTATTTGGTATTGGCATTGCTTTCTTTTACCCTCTATATTTTATTCCGCTTACTTCCACTGTTTTTGATGTTATTGGACAAAATGAGAAAACAGCAGCACTGCGGGTAGAGTATATCGTTGCTCGGGAAATGGCTCTCAACGTAGGACGGGTAGGCAGTATCATGCTGTTTCTGGGATGGATCAGTTTCTCCGTCTCATTAATGCACCTTAGCTGGTTCTTAGTAACACTGGGGTTTGTACAGGTGTTTGTGTGGATCTGTATCCGCCGCCTCCCTGTCTTTGATGAACATGAACGCGCTTCCACCTTTAAGTAAGTTTTGGAGAAGGGGGAGCGTTGTTCCTCAAACAAATTAAACTTAATTTTTGTTATTTTCAGGAGGGGAAGAATATTGCTATATTTTGCTTATGCATCATGTATGGATGAGGATAGCTTTAAAGAAACAATGGGTGAGAATAATTATTCCATCTGGGGTGCGGCAAAGTTGATCGGTTATCGACTAGCATTTACCCGTTACGGAGAGCGAAGACAAGGAGGGATTGCCGATGTGATTGTCTCTCCCGGAGATGAAGTGGAAGGAGTTCTTTATTGGGTGCGTCCACAAGCGCTTGCACGTCTTGACGAGCGTGAAGGAGTCCCTCATGGAATATATCAACGGGAAAATATACAGCTCTGGTGGAATAACAACCAAGTGGGGGCGATGACGTATACGGTTGTAAATAAGGAAGAGTATGAACAAGTTCCTCATGTAGATTACGCACGCTTGATCCTAAATGGGGCAGAGCGGCATTTAAGTGAATCGTATCGATATCGCTTAATACAAGAGTGGAAAGATCGTCTACACTTTGATTGGGAAGTGGAACAACAAAGAGAAGAGACAGAAGTAGAAGAGAAGTGAGCGATGGAATATTATTAATCCTCATCCTTTCCTGGTAATAACTATGGTAGAATGAATCGTATATATGGGGAAGGAGTGAGATTATGGATGAATCATTCTTATTATCACTAGTTATACTTATCAACCTCTTATTTGTCATCATTATAGCTGTTCCTTTGATTGTCTTGTACAGTAAGCACAGAGAGCTAAAGGAGCAGGTATTATCCTTAAAGGATCAGCTGTTACTACTTCGTCAAACCCAACAGCAAAATAAATCAACGGTTGCTGATCACACTGTCCAACCTGAGATGGACAGGGAGATGGACAGGGAACGCGTGAAAACCGAGCCCGAGCAGGAAACGGTGCAGCAGGAAGGAATTCAATTTCACCAACCTGATATCCCTGCAACTTCTCCGTTACCCACTGCAGAAGAAGCGCGTTCCCATGATGCACCAGCACAAAGGTCCATATCAGAGGAGCAGATGGATTCTGATAATAAGGACTGGGAGTGGTTGATCGGTGGCAGGTGGCTGAACCGTATAGGGGCATTAGCTCTTATTTTTGGGATGGCCTTTTTTCTTAAATATGCGATAGATCAGAACTGGATCTCTGAAGGGGTGCGCGTTGTCATCGGAGCGGTGACAGGTGCTGCTCTGCTTGTCGGAGGGGCTCGTTCACATAGAAAGGGGTATGAGATCTTCTCCCAGGGGTTGGTGGGGGCAGGGCTTGCCGTACTCCAGTTAGCTGTTTATGCCAGCTTTCAATTTTATCAATTGATCCCACAAGCGATGGCGTTGGTACTTATGTCACTGGTGACGGTACTCGCTTTTCAACAAGCGATACGTTACAATGCAATGGCTATATCACTATTGGGTTGGATAGGCGGATTTCTCACCCCTTTTTTGCTCAGTACAGGAGAGGAAAACGTTCTTGGTTTATTCTCATATATCCTGTTATTGGTAATCGGTCTTTTGGCAGTTTTACTGCGTAAACCAGAATGGAAGCTTCTATATCCGCTAACGATGGGAGCGACCTACCTTATCTTCCTCGGTTGGTTAGTAGTCCAGTATGAACCTTATCAATTGGGCTTGGCTATTACGTTTAGCTTTTTGTATTGGGGACTCTTTCTTGTTTATGACCTATATAGCGGGATGCGGGCAAGCAGGAGTGATATATTGTATACCCTATCGTCAGTGGGAAGCGTGACATGGCTCTATTTCGTTATGCTTATCATTTTACACCCCGTTATGGCAGAGGGTGTGGGAAGTATGTTGTTGCTTCTCACCGCTGTTTACTATGGGTGTGACGTTATGCTGCAAAAGCGGGGAAGTTTGTTTACTCACTACTTTTGGTGTGGAACAGGGCTAGCCTTTGCGACTACACCGGTCTTTTTTACCCAATATGGGGCTGTTACGATGTGGGCGGTAGAAGGGGTACTTCTTATCATCGGTGGAATGGTGATTTGGCGTAAGGTGAATACGTGGATCCCCGCTTTTATTGCATTTGGATTGTCGGCTCTGTGGTTACTCGGATTGGAGTCAACATGGGGAATGGACCCTGCTTCTTACCGGTTTTTATTCCATCTTCGTTCGCTGGGAACTCTCTTGCTTGTGGCAGCTTTGATTTTCGCTGCAGTCATCTTACGTAAATATGGGCAGACTGGAAAGAAGATGACGGGTGTACTTGTGTCAGCAATGTTGTTGCTCTTTTTATGGATGACCGTTGAGGTGACCGACCTGTTCTCATTCCTCATTTTCCATCGATCAGAGCAAATGATGGCGATACAATCTTTACGCTATACAGGAATCATGGTGTTAGTGATTCTCTGGTGGCTATACGCTGCCATCTGTATTACCGTTGGGATGAAGAAGCAGCTTCCCGTAGGGTACTATGGTGGTGGGGTTATTGGGCTCGTCTCTCTACTGGTGCTTATGATGGCAGGACTTGGCTTCCCATTGGAACAGTATACCTTTTTCTTCAATATCCGTACATTGGCAACGGTGTGCTCATTGGCAGGTTTGTTGCTATTAATCCGGTTGGTACGTACTCAGCTCCAACAAAAATCAGCCACTACTTTGTTATTAACCGTTACCCAAGTACTATTAGTGGGTGTTTTGCTTGGATGGATGACAGTAGAGACATACGATCTCTTTTCTTACCTGATTCAATTTAAAGGTGGATCTGACGCATTAGTTCACGCACTGCAGCTTACTTTATCCCTACTGTGGTTATTCTTCTCGCTTTCCTTATTGGCCATTGGAATTTGGAGACGGCTGCGCTCTTTTCGGTTGATGGCGATGAGTCTGTTTGCGTTGTCGATTCTGAAGATATTTTTGTACGATCTCGCCTTTTTAGAGCTTCTTTTCCGTATATTTTCCTTTATGGGGTTAGGGATCGTCTTATTACTTGTCTCCTTTGTCTATCAAAAGTATAAAGATCATCTTGTGTAAACTAATGAAGTGATAGGTGGGTATGATGAAAGAAAAGGTACTGGTTACTCGTGCACTTCCCCAGGAAGCACTTCTTCCCCTTTATGAAGAGTGTGAAGTAGAGATAAATCCTGCTGATTGTCCTTTGAGTCAGCAGGATTTGATCACCGCATTAAGGGGGAAAAAGGGTCTGCTTTGTACGGTCTCGGATGATATTAATGCTGAAGTTATAGCAAAAGCGCCTCACCTACAGGTGATAAGTAATTATGGGGTAGGTTATAACAATATAAATATTGAGGAAGCGAGTAGCCGGGGGATAGTAGTAACGAATACTCCTGATGTATTGACAGAGACAACAGCAGATCTTACATGGGCACTCTTATTAACCATTGCCCGTCGTCTCCATGAAGGAGAACGTCTCTTGCGTGCAGGAAAGTGGAAAGGATGGTCTCCGCTCTTTCTCTTAGGGCAGGAAGTAACCGGAGCCAGGCTAGGAATCATCGGCTTTGGTAGAATTGGACGTGCTGTGGCACGGCGAGCACATGCGTTTCAGATGAACGTCTCTGTATATACGCGTACCCCGTTAACGGCTGAGATCGAAGAAGAATATGGAGTAGAGAGTGTGTCGCTCGATGCTCTTTTACAAACTTCAGATTTTATTACTTTACATGCTCCCTTGACGGAAGAAACCTTTCATATGATAGGACGTAAGCAATTACAGCAGATGAGATCCACTTCCTATCTGATTAACACCTCGCGTGGCCCTTTGCTTGATGAAGAAGCCTTAGCGATATCATTACAACGAGGAGAGATTGCAGGAGCAGCTTTAGACGTGTACGAAGATGAACCCAATGTGACAAAATCATTGCTCCAGCTGGAAAATGTAGTGCTTGCTCCCCACTTGGGCAGTGCCACTAGGACGGCGCGAGAGCGGATGGCACAGCTAGCGGTGGCTAATCTTCGCACTGTTTTGCGTGGAGAGCGCCCGCGCTACCCGGTAAATGATGTGTAAGGATTGGTGCGAAGATAGGACATGATCTCTATGGTTCGCGTCACGTACCAGGGCTCTCATGTAAGAGTGCTTGATTTATCTTTATTGGCAGGGGATGAACTTTGTGAAAATGTGGTATCATCATGAAGAGGCTTTGACATGGGACGCCAAACGAAGGAGAAGGAAGATAGCACCTGAAAGGACAAGCGTGGTAAATACGCTTCCTTCAAATCCGAAGTTTCCTCCGGTGATCCAGCTGGGTCCTGATAGGTGGAATGAAACGATCTCTCTCGGCATAAATTGCATGCCAGATACAGGAGTGAAAAAGGATTGGGTCCAATTCCAGGTGAGATGAATGCCGATGGGTAGCCATAAGCTGCCACTGAGATGGCGTGCTAATCCTAAAAAAAGACCTGCTAAAACGATATTAATAAATGATACCCATGTGAAGTGCGGGTTGCCAAAATGAAATGATGCGAAAAATAGAGATGTGATCGCAATCCCCCAGCCAGGGCCAGCTTGACGTACCATGAGAGTTTGAATATATCCTCGAGAAAATACCTCTTCACCAATGGCGACACAGAGGAAAGCTGCACCAGAAAATAAAACAGGATAAAGTAATGTAGGCTTAAAGTAGACCTGGGTGATGTCGAGCCAGGGTGATATCCACTGTAATAAAAAGATAACGATGATGAGGAGAAAGCCGCACACACTTCCGTAGAGGAATTGCGTTTTCCATTGAGGGTCTTGCCATCCCATTCCGATAGAAGAATCGCTTTCCCACAGATGCCATGCTAAAAAGCTGATAAGGACAAAGAGCCCGTTTTGCACTACAATAGTAGCGGCGGTCATGTTTTGAGAAGGAAACCAGACGAAGAGAAGAGAGACTAGAAGAAGAGTACTCACCCAGGCTAGTGTGTACATACCCAATATCTTTCCAAATGTTTTAAGCCAGCTCAATGTTGGACGCCCCTTTTCGATGAGATGAAATAGCTCCTTTATCTTGTGTTAAGTATACAAGAAAAGGAGCATCATTGGAGAAAAATTGGAATACCCCTCGCATGATCGCCTATATTTTGATAAAATCCATGTTAAGTATTGCTGTAAGGAAAAGCCACCCCCACTCTAACTGGGTGATTGAAGGAATGATTGTCTCTATCCAGAATAGAATAGGTTTAATTCTATGGGAGGGGGGCTTTTTTTGATAAAGGGAGGAAGAACGGCTATGTCGACCAAAAAAGAAGTATTATTAACTGAAGAAGGCTTAGAGAAAGTAAAAGATGATTTAGAGCAATTAAAGACGAAAAAACGGCATGAAGTAGCCCAACGCTTGAAAGAAGCAATCTCGCAAGGTGATCTTAGTGAAAACGCGGAATATGATGCGGCTAAGGAAGAGCAGGCCTTTGTTGAGTCGCGAATAGTGACGTTGGAAAACATGATTCGCAATGCGAAAATTATTGATCAGGATCGGCAAAATAAAAATTTTGTTAGCATAGGTGCGCAAGTAACGATTCAAGAAATCCCTGATGGAGATGAGGAAGTATATAAGATTGTCGGGAGTGCAGAGTCTGATCCTATCGCAGGAAAAATCTCGAATGAGTCACCGATCGGAGCGGAATTGATCGGTAAGCGTGAAGGTGAAACCATTAATGTGCCTGCTCCAGGGGGAACGATTCAATTTAAGATTGTTTCCATCGACTGATTAAGAGCAGTGCACAAACAAACACCTTCGCAATCATACTGGCGAAGGTGTTTTTCAATATCAAAGAAAAGGGAGAGGATAAGAGTGCCACTTTTGACAATCGACGAAGTAACGGTAGGTGGGTACGAAATAGAAGAACAAAAGCCGGAACCCTTTATTTCGTTAGAATGTTCAAACAAAGATGCGTTAGATCGCTTGCAGCAGTGGCTGACGGTGCAAGCAGATCATACAAGTAGATTACCGGATCTATTTATTCAAGTGGCTGAGGAAACATCAGAAACAGATCTACTTAAGGTTACTATCGGAACAGGAAAAGAGCAGGTCGTTGTGGGTAATGTATTTCGGGACGAGATGTGGCGGATCTTTGAAGAATGTCTGCGACAACAACCTGAGGTTTTGCTCCTCCTGTCCTGTGAAGGTGAATACCAGCTCGATCCAGTATATCGGATAGGGAAGAGTCAGTTGGAAATATTGCGATAAAGGGTGTTAAGTCATGGACGCAGTCATCAAAGAAAAACTAGCACAGATTGAGCAGGAAGAAGGAGTAACGGTTCTTTATGCAGTTGAATCAGGGAGTCGTGCGTGGGGATTTGCTTCAACCAACAGCGACTACGACGTCCGTTTTATCTACGTTCGCTCTAGTAAGGAGTATTTGCGATTAGAGCCTCCACGGGACGTGATTGAAAGACCCATTGATGATGAGCTCGATATTGTGGGCTGGGATTTATATAAAACACTACGTTTGGTGCACAAATCAAATCCCTCTGTTATGGAATGGCTGGACTCCCCGCATATTTATGTGGAAAGAGGCCTGTTAGCGGTCACGTTGCGCGAATGGACGCAAGCGAAGTACTCAATGAAAAGGCTTACTTATCACTATCTACATATGGCTCGTCGCCATTATACTGAGTTTATCGCTGAACAGGAACGTGTAATATTAAAAAAATATCTGTATACGCTACGAGCTGTGATTGCGATGAAGTGGATTGAAGAACGGGGATGTACACCTCCGACGCCATTTGCTAAAACGGTGGCGGGTATTGATTTGCCGTTAGAGGTGGAGCAGCAGTTAAACGAATGGTTAGAGATTAAAAAAAGATCACGTGAAAAGGACAAAGTTGTGAGCAGCAGAATCATCAATACATATATTGAAGGCGAGCTGCAACGCTTGGAAGAAAGAGTGCCCCAGCTGCCAGATTGCTCTATCGAGCTGGAACTTTTGGATAAGGTGGCGTGGGAACAAGTGCAGGCATGGGATCATAAAGAAGACGTGACTAACAGATGAAGCGACTTCAATATAGATGCCTACAAATCGATGAAGAACCGTCTGTACTCGCCGAATACACGCGCATGGAAGAAGAGGAGGTCCATGCGCGTCTGCTCTGCGATTATTATGTATATGGCACACACGTATATACAAAGGAATCGCTCCTGTATAGTGAGGAACAGACAGTGATCTATGTAAGTGTAGCAAATGATGAAGAAGTGATCAGCAATGAACACGTGTTGCGACCGAGTTGGCGTGGAGTGAAGCTGGAAGTGCGCCAGTTTAAAGAGGAATCAACTTATTATCCACTTCTAGGAACATGGTATCTGTCTCGCTATCCGGAGGTCATGATACGTTTGGTTGTGGATCAGATTGAGGTGAAGGGGAAAGTGTGGATAAAAACCTCGACGGAGTTTGATGAAAACCGGAAAACATTCGTACTTTATGTTCAATAAACATTAGAGGAGGGGAGCCGGCGATGAAGGAAATAGAAGAGAGACAAGCTATAAAACCAACTGAGCGAAACTATCGTTCGACGTTCAAGATGGTAAGTTTATTTGCCTCAGCAGCATTGGTTGCCACCGGTTGTGCTCAAAATATGGCTGTAGAGGTGGAAGAAGAAGAAGGTTTCGGTAGCGATGAGAATACCACAACAGAGGGCACTATTGAAGAAGAGACAACTGAAGGGGAGATAACTGAAGAAGAATGGGAGGAAGGAAACGAGGAAGATTTGTGTTATGACGAAGATGAGGACGGTTACTGCGATGATGGTGATGGTCGCGTGGGTGGTACCTATATAATGAAAAACGGAAAGAAGATATATAAGAAGATAACAGGGAAGTCCTCTTCTTTTTCAAATGGGGGAATCGGACGAAGTTCATCATATTCTGGAAGTGGCGGCGGGTGAGAATGGTCAACCATGTCTATGAGGAAGAGCGGCGAGAGATTTATTCTTCGATGGCTTCAGAAGGTGTATTTACCTGGGATCGACTATATGAACAAGAGTACGCTTTGGCAAGTTGTTTCCCCCTGTCCGCTTCGCTCCACCGTCAATTGCGTGTAGCAACGGAAGAACTAGGAGAGGTGTTTGCTCGTGTGATCACTGTCGTTCAAGCAGGAGAAGAGGAGCTATTTCATACTCTGGGTATTCCCCCTGCCATCCGTCGTGCAGTCCGTCTCAGTGTGGATCCTACCCAAGCAACGACGATTGGTCGCTTCGACTTCGCCAATACGAAGCAAGGTGTAAAGATGTTGGAATTTAATGCAGATACACCGACGGGAATTGTGGAGGCCTTCTACGTAAATGGACGTGTTTGTGAGGCGCGGGAAGAGATCAACCCTAATCAGGGGAACGAAGCAGATTTGCGGAAGGCATTCGCCCATGTACTAAAATGTTATCGCGATCAAGGATATGAGACGGAAAATATTGTGTTTAGTGCGCTGGGGTGGCATGAAGAAGATGCAGGGACGACTCGTTACCTATTGAAGCAATCGGGGTTGAACGCACACTTTGTTCCGCTGGCTGATTTGCGTGTACAAGGGGATCAGCTTTACGCACAGATCGAAGGTAGACGCATGCCTGTACATGTCTGGTATCGGTTACATCCTCTAGAAGTATTGGTGGAAGACCATGATGATAATGGTTATCCGACAGGGGAGCATGTCTTGGACTTAGTAGCTGCGAAAAAACTGGCTCTTATCAATCCCCCTTCTGCTTTTATTGGCCAGACGAAAGCGTTACAGGCATTAATTTGGAGTCTGCATGAAGAGGGAGAGTTTTTCACCCCTGCAGAACATAAAATCATCTCCACTTACATGCTACCTACTTATTTAGAAAATCGTTTTACACGTCAGCCCTATGTGGAAAAGCCGATCTTCGGACGAGAGGGAGGAGCGGTTGTTCTCTATAATGAAGCTGGCGAGATAGAGGCTCAAGACGGGGCTGAGCATTATTGGAATCAGATGAAAGTGTATCAGCAACGTGTGGAGCTAGAACAGGTGGAAACGATGACCGAGAAAGGTCTCTTTAGAGGTCATCAATTGTGGGGTTCCTTCCTTATTGGTGGAAAAGCATCTGCTGTCTTGTCGCGCATCGATGGTCCGATTACGGGGAATTTATCTTATTTTTTACCTGTAGGATTGTGTTCAGATGAAATTGACTAAAGATTTATTGGAGAGGGGAAAGAACGCTTATGATGGAGCAATGGCCGTACATTCTTAATTTCTTAGCATATTTAGGGGTAACACTGCCAATATTAGCATTTGGTATCTTTCTTTTTATGATAACGACGCCTTACAAAGAGCATCAACTGATTAAAGATGGGGCAGCAACGCAAGACATACAAAAGGTGCATGCCGCCAAAGCCGCTTCCTATGATTTAGGCGGAAAAATCCTTGGTCTGGGTCTTGTTCTCGCATCTGCTGCCATGCATGCGGTAAGCCTGCTTGATCTGGTGGTGTGGGGCGTATTGGGAGCAGTCTTTCAAGTACTCGTATTTTATCTATTTGAACTGGTTACCCCTTTTCGCGTCGTGTCAGAGATCCCCAAAGGAAACATCTCTGTCGGGATCTTCACTTGCTTCCTCAGTGTGACGACTGGGTTGCTCATGGCAGCGTTAATCAGCTATTGATATATAGAAGGTAGAAACCGGACGATAGCTAATCGATAGTAAAAGGTATAAAAGGACAACTTGGATGAGAGTTGTCCTTTTATCATGTGAATATTGGAGGAGAATGAAGGATGAATTTACGCACAGAACCTTATATAGAACAGATGGAGCGATGGCCACGAGCGGGTAAACATATTATGGCTCAGCATGACAAGGATACGATCGTCGTATACCAAGCTTATACGCCTGCGATTGGCCTTTATGCGGCAGAGCATCAGCGCTTTGGTGACAGCTTTAAATTTACACGAATGAGTTGGATTAAACCCAACTTTCTCTGGATGATGTTTCGTTCGGGATGGGGAATGAAAGAGAATCAAGAAGTTACTTTGGCAATCACACTTAAAAAAGAAGGTTTCTTGGAGATATTGTGGAAATCAGTTGCCTCTACGTTTGATCCCACACAATATGAAACGTACGAAGAGTGGAAAACAGCAGGTGTAGAGTCAGATGTCCGTTTACAATGGGATCCTGACCACGATCCAACAGGAGCAAAGGTGGAACGACGTGCGCTGCAACTCGGATTACGCGGAGATACGTTACGAAAGTATGCGCACGAGTGGATCGTCCAGATCGAAGATATTTCCCCCTTTGTACAGGCTCAGCGAGAGTATGCACTGCAGGGAGAGGTTGAAAAACTGTGGAGTCCAACTGAGACCCCATTATATATAGAAGAGAAGGACTTAAGAGCGAAGTTAGGAATGTAACGAGTAAGGAAAGTAGCCTCTTGTCTGCTCCACACCATCGTTAGGTGCTCCTCATATGATGAAATATCATACAGATGGGAAAGGGATGGGCTTGTGGGCACAAACGAAGCAAGGTGGTTGACGGAGGAAAGTGTAGGGACCTTGGACTGTAGGAGCAGTTTTGTCACAGGGGTGGATGGACAGAAGAAGATGAGTCTTCAGTGTTATCCCGAATATGTGTGTTATTGGGTGAACAATCAAAGAGCGCTCACTCTTCATTTTTATGGGGCAAGTTTAGCGATGACACGTCAAGTTGATGGAGAGAGTGTGACGTACTGTGGTGTGTGGCCGGGGATCGACGTGGTGTTTCAGCGACAAGGAGCAGACATAAAGTATGATCTCCTTGTGCATCCAGGAGCGCAACTCAGTGATATTCGCCTTTATTTTGAAGGAAAACAAGGTATAGAGATTAATGAAGAGGGGGATCTCTTACTTTACACTCCATTGGGTCTGTTTCGCGAACAGAAGCCGATCAGCTTTCAATGGATAGCAGGAAAAAAGATGCAGCTGGCAACATCTTTTTGTTTAAATAAAGATGGTTGTGTTGGATTTGAGATTTCTGAAGAGTATGATCCCACTCAGCTTTTGCTAATCGACCCGATTGTTTTTTACTCTACTTACTTGGGTGGGTCTAATGCCGACTTTGGGGAAGGAATCGCGGTCGATTCAACAAGAAATGCTTATGTGACAGGAACAACCTCCTCATCCAACTTCCCCACCACATCGGGCGCATTTCAGACAACAATAGCAGGAGGTAGTGATATCTTTGTAACCAAGTTAAATGAAGCAGGAAGCTCACTCATCTATTCCACTTTTTTAGGTGGCAGTGGAGGGGATAGTGGTAGGGATATTGCGCTGGATGCTCTAAACAATGCATATGTAATTGGAACGACGGACTCAGCCGATTATCCCGTTTCTTCAGGGGCTTTTCAAACGATCCTTGCAGGTACGACCGATGTGTGCATCACAAAATTAAATAGTGGAGGCACATCACTACTATATTCCACTTATTTAGGTGGAGCGAATGGAGTAAGTAGAGGCGGGGGCATTGCCGTCGATGGCAGTGGGAATGCATACGGGACAGGAAATACAAATTCCTCTTCCTTTCCCACGACTACCGGGGCTATTCAAACGGTATTTTCTAATTTTTTGGATGGGTTTGCATCTAAGCTTAACGCATCGGGCTCGTCTCTTCTTTATTCCACTTATTTAGGGGGAGCTGGGAATGACCAAGGTTTTAGTATAAGTGTGAATAGCAGTGAACAAGCATTTATTGTCGGGTCAACTACTTCAACTAATTTCCCTGTAACCACAGGGGCATTCATGACCGTTTTATCAGGACCGAGGGATGCTTTTATCTCACGAATCAATGCAGCAGGCACATCTTTCGTCTACTCTACCCTGTTGGGGGGAAGTGGGGTAGATTCAGGGATGGGCATTGATATTAACAGTATCAATCAAGCATTTGTTACGGGAGTAACGACTTCGGATGACTTTCCCACCACCGCCAATGCGTTTCAAACGATTCGGAGAGGGGCAAATGAAGGCTTTGTTACGAAATTGAATTCGGTAGGGAGCGCCTTGGTCTATTCCACCTACTTAGGTGGGGCCGGCCCTGATCAAGGAAACAGTATTGCAGTGGACTCATTTGGTCAAGCGTGGGTGACAGGAATAACCCGCTCCACGAACTTTCCTATCACCTCAGATGCATTCCAAGACAGCTATGGGGGAGGGGGCTCTGACTTTGCTGCTTTTGTAACGCAAATCAGTTACTCAGGGCAGGGGCTTTCATTTTCTTCGTATCTAGCAGGAAGTGATAATAACTCTGGGAATAATATCACGGTGGATATGTTAGACAATGCATATGTTACAGGGGAAACCAATTCTGCTGATTTCCCTGTCACCTTCGATGCTTTCCAGCAGACATTTGGTGGTGGCAACTTTGATGCATTTGTGACCAAGGTAGGCACGCTTGCAGAAGGCGTGACCGGTCCCGCCGGTGCTACTGGACCGACCGGACCAATAGGTGCTACCGGCTCTCCAGGCCCCCGCGGTCCCAGAGGCCGAAGAGGACCACGAGGGCCACGGGGACCGCGGGGAGCTGGTGGTGGCGAGGAAGCGTAGGGAGAAAAAACTCCTACTACGTTTTCGTAGTAGGAGTTTTTTCTGATCTATTGACTGATGCGTTGGATCTGTAAGATATCGTCTTTGCGCTCATCGTCCAGTGATTGATATTGAACCCCAGATGATGAGTAGCTTAGGAGAATGGTATCGTTATCAACATAAAATGCGACGTAGTCGGATTTCTGATCATCATCGAAATCAAAAAAGATGAGATCACCTGGCTGAGCTTGTTCTAGTGAAATGCTTTTACCCAATTGTCTTTGATCATTGGTATAGCGGGGCACACCAGTACGGTGGTCGTGAAATACTTTTTGTACAAATTCAGCAGTATTAGGTGTAATGATGATTGGATTTCCCCCGTCATCATGGGGCATTACATCTTCTATCTGGTCTTCTCCTAAGTAGCTTAGAGCTGTTTGATATATTTCTTTGTTTAGTGGGATTGAGCCATTAATATCTAAAATTCGTTTACTTTTAACCCATGCATCCTGCCAGTAGGAAGAAAATGATGTATAGGTTACACCGCGAGAGACAGTGGAGTGAAGTAGGGTATCTTTGTCGATATACATTGCTACATGAGTAATAACGCCATCATGATCGCTGTCGAAATAGAGGAGATCTCCTTGCTGTAATTGATCTTTAGGAAGATCGATACCTACTTTAGACATATCGTGAGCGGTATTAGGAAGGGAGATATCCACTTCGGCGAAAACGTCTCGGATAAATTTAGAGGAATATGTTCCCTCTTCACCATCTTTAGAATGAGGGGTTCCTAAATATTTCTCACCTATCTGAACGATCTCCGATTGTGAGGTTACAGGGAGGTGCTCATCAAAAATTCGTCTAACACTCACAATGTTATTTTTACGTTCATCTTTGAAATAGGTATAATTCGCCCCATATTCTTCGGTAGCATGAAGAAGTGTATACTCATTAATATAGATTGCTACATGATGTATTTTCTCTAAATTAGGAGATTCCTCGATATTATCAAAGAAAATCAAATCACCTTTCTTTAACTGCGCTTTAATATTATTGAACTTGAGGCGCTCACCCTTTTCCTTAACTGTTCCGTCACCTACAAATTGATCTGGCTGAGGGACAGAAACGATAGTTTTTCCTTGTGTAGATTGTTCGCGTGAGTTTCTCAATAATGTGACACCAACTTCTTTGTAAATTTGTTGTGTGAAAGAGGAGCAGTCAAAAAGAGGGTTTTCTCTGCTGTATGGACCTGTGCCCCATTTGTAGCGGGTGCCAATATACTTATCAGCTACATTGAGTAAATCAGTAACCTTTGATTGAGCGGGGTAAGTTGCTTCTGAAAAAATGGTTTCCTCAGACTCAAGGGCAGGAACATCAGTACTCCCAGCAATAGATGAGCGAACTGCTTGAATGAATTGAACATAATGTTTGTTTTTCGTGCGGGAACGATCGTCTGAACCAGTATAATCATCGAATAAGCTTTTACGTAATCCTTCTGTCAATTCGATCTGAACCCCAGCCCCTTTCACACCTTTGTTTACAATGTTATCCTCACTTGTATTAGCCATTGAGTTGGAAGCAATACGGGCATCAAAACCAGCTGAGGTAAGGTGTAAGATAATTAAATCCCGTAAATTAGTATCACGACCCCCGATATAGGCGATTTTCTCATCCCCATTGGAGCCAAGAACGGAAATCACTTTCTGTGCGCTTGATACTAGACGAAGTGCATCCGGATCATTAAAGTGAGTAGTATCAATTTGCAGTTCACTATTATTTGAGGATCGGATGCCTTCGAATTTGTATAAGGAATAGTTCTCACCGGCGATTCCTTCAGCAACTTCAGAAGTGCCTGGTTTAATACCCCCACCATGAATTGCAAGCACTGCGACGTCTCGTTCCGTAATACTACGAGAATAATCAACACCTTCTTCCGTCTGAGAAGTAAGCTCTAGATAATCCTTATATGTATTGGTGGCATAACTTATACCGGAGCCTAGTGCGAAAGTAAAGATAAACAAACTGAATAGAACAAATTTTTTCATGTTACTTCCTCCATCTATTAGAATTCATAGATTTAAGCAAAGTCCACTTTATTATAGATAAACGCACACTAGCTAACATTGTATAGGTTGCTGTCTTGTATTTCAAGTGGGAAATAATGTTTTAAATAAGAGGGTGATAGGGTGATAGGTGTATCTGGATTTTAGTATTTATTATGGGATATATATCCCCCTCCGTTTTTAGCAGAGGGGGGAGTGGGTTAGTTGTTTACCTTTTCGATACGGATGCTATCAGCGATTACATATCCATTGGCATCGTCTGTTTGTATGATTTTATTTGCTCCATTGCTAAACTGGTATGTGCCGATATCTATCCATGTGGATCCATCTGTTTTTTGATTAACTAATTTTTTAATGGGTCCATCTGAGGTGTGTACAATGTAGGGTGCATTAGTAGCTCGATCACCTGCAGTCGTATAGTGTACGAATACACGATACTCCCCAGCATTAGTTAGATCAAAGTTCCATGTAAACTGATCTAATCCTGATCCTTTCTTGTTATATTGATAGTTATCTTTATGATAGCCAGGGATGTTTGTGGATGAAACCCAGTTTCCTTTTTGTTGATGTGCAATGTCAGTGTTATCTAAAGTGATTTTGTTTGGGTCATCCTCTGTTTTTTCGATGCGGATCGCATCGGCTATGACGTAACCGTCATTTGCTTTATCTGTTTGTATGATTTGGTTAATTCCGCCCTTAAAGGTGTATGTTCCAATATCAACCCAGGTATTTCCGTTTACAGTTTGGTCAACGTATTTAGTAATTTCCCCGTCCTTAGTATGGATGGTGTAGGGGGCATTTGTTGTACGGTCACTGCCTTGGGTGTATCGTACAGATACGCGGTAGGTTTCTTCTCTAGGCAGATTAAATTTCCATGTGAACGTGTGTGAACCAGAACCTGCTATATTCCATTGATAATTTTCGTTGTAATATCCAGATACATTGGTGGATTTTGTCCATTTCCCATTTTGATCATGAATTGAGTCTGAATTATCAAGGGTAATCACATCTGGGGTCTTCTCTACTTTTTCTAGGCGGATGGCATCTGCAATAACATAGCCATCAGCCCTATCATTTTGGGTGATTTTATTTAAACCTTGCTTAAAATCATAAGTACCAATATCGATCCATACACCACCATTTTGTTTCTGATTTACTTGTTTTGTAATTTCTCCGGAAGTCGTGTGGATGGTGTAAGGTGTATTACTAGCTCGGTCACTGGCAGATGTATAGCGAACAGATACTCGATATGAACCATCATCGGGTAGATTGAAATTCCAATTGAAGGTGTCTTCACCGGAACCAGCTCTATTTCCTTGGTAGTTGCTACTATAATAACCAGGTACATTTGTAGAGTTAAACCACGTTCCTTTAGTGGTGTTCGCAGGATCGGAGTTGTCTACAATAATGGGGGCATCACCTTTGTTATCATAGGCAGGGATATTTAGTAATTCATCTATTGTAACTAGTTTATAGCCTTCTTTTTGTAAATAGGAGATGATAGCTGGTAAAGCCTGTACGGTTGCTTCTCGGTTCCCACCCCCATCATGTTGGAGTATGATGCTTCCGGATCGGGCTTGATTCTTTACAGTTTCCAGAATTTCTGCTGCTGTACGTCCTCTTTCCCAGTCTACGGTATCTACATCCCAGTTAATGATTTCATATCCTCTTTTTTCGATAGTATCTTCAATACCACGAGCAGCTCCGTAAGGTGGGCGCATCATCTTCATAGATTTCCCGATAATACCTTCTACTTCTAATCGGGTATTATCAAGCTGCTCTTCAATCTTCTCTTTGGGCAGAGTGGTAAGCTGTGGATGATTCCAGGTATGGCTGGCAATCTTGTGACCTTCATCATGTGCACGTTTGACTAAGTGAGGATACCTTTTTGCATTCTCCCCTAGTACAAAAAATGTAGCTGGTACATCTTCCTCTTTTAAAATGTCTAGTACTCGTGCAGTATATTCAGCATGTGGACCATCATCAAAGGTTAGTGCTACCTTTTTTTTGTTGCGCGGTCCATTGTAATAGATGGGTTCTTTCCCGTCATCGCTAGGTGCTCGTGAGGGAGTATCTTTATTTATCTTTTCTTTCTCTAGGTATGGACTGTAGTCAATATGGTTATGAGGGTCGTCTGAATCAGGCTTAGTTGTTGCTTCACCGTCAACTCTTTCGAGGCGAATAGCATCTACACTGACGCTACCTTTATCTGCGGCAGTTTGAATAATTTTGTTAGCTCCATCATCAAAATGATAAACCCCGAGCTCAACCCAGGTAGAACCTTTTTCTTGTTGGTTAACCTCTTTCTCAATCATCCCATCGCTTGTATAAATTTGATAGGGAGCTTTTTGAGAGTGGTCAAATTTGGCTGGATAATAGGTGTAAACGCGATATTTACCAGAGGATGGCAAAGAAAAGTTCCAGATGAATAGATTAGGTTTTGTGGACAGGAGATCATCTGCTTGTTTTTCTGTAGACTCTAAGTAATTAAAGCGATAGTGGGATTGATCTTGGCGAGTTTCCCACTCCCCGATAGACTGGTGCATAGGGTCCGAATTATCTAATGTGATAATTTCGGGAGGTAAAGAGGGTTCTGCATTTGCAGGAGTTGGAATGAAACATGTAAAAATTAAAGCTAAGATCATGATACAAATAGAAGCCTTTTTCATATAATCTTTCCTTTCATTACTAGATTAGATCCTAGATTAAGAATATCAGGAATGTGATGAGAATAGAAACCCTTTTACAATAATCTATTATTATCTAGGGATTAAGTAGGGTTTCGCGAAATAAACGAATCCAACTCTTTTCATTCGCCATTTAATAGTCTAATCCTTTTTATTTAGTTAATTTTTAGGGGTGAGGTTACTAAATCCCATCCCGTCGTAAGTGTGAGAATCATCAATTACCAATAGATAGTGATAGACATATGAACAATGATAGGATATATTTTACTTCGTATGTCCTTTTAGATAAAAAATAGCTAAACTACTTAGGAAAATAATATGAATACTATATTTGAAAGGATGAATGGCGTGGGGTTGGTAGCAGGTGCTCTTTTATTATTGCTTGGCTTAGGGGCATGGGAACGAAGACGACATCAAAAAAATATCGATTCTATCTCGCTACGAATTAATATTAATGGAATTCGTGGTAAGTCGACAGTAACCCGTTTGATCACAGGGATCATGATGGAAGCTGGATTGAAAACAATTGGAAAGACGACTGGAACACAAGCACGAATGATTTATTGGAATCGGGAGCAGGAGGAGCCGATCGTCCGTCGTCCGGAAGGGCCTAATATTCGTGAACAGAAAGTTGTAGTGGCGAAAGCAGCAAAAGAAAAAGCAGAGTGCTTAGTAAGTGAGTGTATGGCTGTAAACCCAGACTATCAGATCATCTTTCAGAACGATATGTTGCAGGCGAATATCGGTGTGATTGTTAATGTATTAGAGGATCACATGGATGTAATGGGGCCGACGTTAAACGAAGTGGCAGAGGCATTTACTGCTACGATTCCATATAGAGGATACGTTATCGTAAATGAAAGTCCATTTGTTCCGTACTATGAGGAAATCGCTCGTAAACGACGGACAAAACTGATTGTGTGCGATACTTCGAGGATTTCAGAGGAGTATTTACGGCGATTTGAGTATATGATCTTCCCGGAAAATGCTGCGTTAGCACTCGCCGTAGCAGAGGCGGCAGGGATTGATGAGGAGATCGCATTACGTGGTATGTTGAACGCACCTCCAGATCCAGGGGCTATGGTTGTGTTGCCGATGGGTGATCCAAGTGATCCTGCCTATTTTGTTAATGGCTTTGCGGCAAATGACGCATCATCTACCTTGAATATCTGGAAGCGAGTGAAGGAGTTAGGTTATCCAACAGAGGATCCAATCATCATTATGAACTGCCGTGAGGATCGAGTTGATCGTACGGAACAGTTTGCAAAAGACGTGCTTCCGTATATCCCTGCGGGCATTCTGGTATTGATTGGTGAAACTACTGGACCGATAGCGGATGCTTATCATGCGGGGAACTTGCCAGCGACGGAACTTTATGATCTTGAGAAAGAATCTATATCCTCTATCTTACAATGCTTAGCACCTGTAGTAGATGGTAGAGTGATTTACGGTGTAGGGAATATTCATGGTTCAGCAGAGCCTCTAATCGAGAGGTTTCAAAAATATAAAATTGAAAAAGAACTATGGGTTAGTTGAGGGAGGCTTTATTTTGTCTTTTGGTTCTGATATTTATATTGCTTTGGTTTTGGGAGTGGTACTGAGCCTGCTGTATGCTGAAAAAACGGGAATTGTTCCAGCAGGTCTGGTTGTCCCTGGTTACTTAGCGATGGTGTTTGATCAGCCAATTTTTATTTTAATAGTTTTCTTTATATCCTTTCTCACCTATTTAATAGTGACAAATGGGATATCACGTTTTGTTATTCTATATGGTCGTAGGAAGTTTGCTGCGATGTTAATCGTAGGCATTTTATTAAAGTTGATATTTGATTATTTTTATCCTATAATGCCTTTTGAAATCTATGAGTTTCGTGGAATTGGGGTAATTGTACCAGGGTTGATCGCAAATACAATCCAAAAACAAGGAATGATCCCCACCGTATTTAGTACAATTCTGCTTAGTGGAGCAACCTTCATTTTGATGTTTGCTTATCATTATTTTCTGTAGGGTGGAAACTGTGGAGAACTTAACATTTAAACAAAAGTATTTAAGTTGGGTCAAAAGGCATAAGAAAAAAGCCTCCAAACATACAATTATCGCTACTTCTATTTCATTAGTACTCATTATTTTAATTACTATACTTAGTAACGGTGATGAAATCGTAGCTGTTGAAAAGGATCCAGAAACGGAATTGACAGTGACCCTGATGGGCGATATGATGTTTGGTCGCTATGTGGAACATGCGATTGAAAAGAAAGGGCATTCTTATCTGTTTAGATATATCCGACCTTATTTAGAAGAATCGGATTATATAACTGGTAACTTAGAAAGCCCTATTGTTTTGGCAGATGAATACAAAAAAGCAGATAAAACCACTCATTTTCGTACAGGAAGAGATACAGCTAAATTACTAAGCGACATGGGGTTTACTACTGTGAATCTAGCCAATGAACACGCCCTTGATTATGGTGAATCGGGTCTAGCTGATACGTTAAAAGTTTTTGAGGAATTGGGCGTAAGAACGGTTGGTGCAGGGTTAACTCGGAGAGATGCTAGCAAAATCTCTTATTCTGAAGTGAATGATTATCGTATCGCCACCCTCGGCTTTACTGATGTTGTACCAGCAGGATTTAAAGCAACAAGTGACAATCCTGGAGTGTTAACAGCCTCACCCAAAACTTATATGCCACTAATAGAGAAGGCTAATCGCAATGCTGACATGGTAGTTGTTCATGTTCATTGGGGGCAAGAGTACGATAGTGGTACACATCCTAGACAACGAGAAATTGCAAAGGCGATGGTAGATGCTGGGGCAGATATTATTGTGGGACACCAGCCCCACGTCTTAGAACCTGTAGAGGTATATAAGGGTGCCGTTATTCTTTATAGTTTAGGTAATTTTATCTTTGATCAGGGTTGGTCTCGCACGCGTGAAAGTGTATTGGCACAATATAAGCTGACTAAAGACGGCAATGCACGTGTAGAATTGATCCCGGTATATATCAGAGAGGCGAGTCCTAAACCTTTAACTGGATGGGAGGGAATGTATCGGAGGAATAAAATATTTTTGCAGTTGAGTAAACAGACAATGAAGATAGAAGATCCTGTAAGGTGGGATCGTGAGGGAGACAAATTTATGTTCGAATTGGAGAGACCTAAAGGGCTAGAAGGTGATGGATCAAGTGGGCAATAGATGGTTTCATATAGTTATGAGTATCTCTGTGGTAGTGGGGCTAGGGTTAATCTATGCATATGAATATGGCTTAATTGTAAATAAACAGGAGAAACAAGTAGCTCATATGAAAGAAGAAGAGACAAGTAACTTCGGATATGGTGTAAGTGCTGGACATCCCTTAGCGGTAGACGTAGGGATGAAAGTATTGGAAGAGGGGGGTAATGCGGTTGATGCTGCGATTGCTGTAGCGTATGCTCTCACCGTAGTGGAGCCGTACGGTTCGGGTATTGGTGGAGGAGGAGCAATGTTGGTTTATCCCACAGATGGGTCAGATCCAGTTACGATAGATTATCGCGAAACAGTCCCCTATTCGGGCTATGTATCTGATAATGGAATTGGAACACCTGGTATGGTGAAGGGTATGGATGTGGCCCATGAACGTTTTGGTACGATACCGATGAAAGATATTATTCAGCCTTCAGTAAATTTAGCTAATAGTGGATTTGAAATAAACTCGACTATGCATAGTATACTAAGTAATGCGCAGTATAGGATGCCTGTGGACGAGCTTCCTCATATGTATCCAAAAGGTCAGCCACTGGAAACAGGAGGACTATTAATTCAGAAAGAACTAGGGGGAACATTAGAGAAAATACAAAAGGGTGGAGCTAAATCTTTTTATGATGGAGAAGTTGCGCAAGCCCTTAAAAAAGAGGTCCCGTATATAAAAAATGAGGATTTAAACAAGTATGAAGTCGATATTCAGCCTTCAGTACGAGGGAAATTTGCTGGGTATGATGTATGGTCTGCTCCCCCTCCATTAGCAGGAGTTACTTTAATTCAATCTCTGCAAATGGCAGAAATACTAAAATTCAACAAAGATACGGACATGACAGACTATATGCACCTGATAAATGAGATTACGAAGAGAGCATATCATGATCGGATACTTAACGTGGGCGATCCGGATTTCGAAAAGGTAGATTCAGATAAATTAACTAGCATTCCTTATTCTAAGCAACTTGCATCAGACATTTCACTAGAGTCACTCTCAACAGATCACATTATGAAAGATGAGACAGAGGAAGAAGATCACGGTAACACAACTCATTTTGTCGTAGTTGATGAGGATGGGATGATGGTATCGACGACGAATACACTAAGCAACTTCTTCGGATCAGGTCATTATGTTAAGGGCTTTTTTCTTAATAATCAACTACGTAATTTTAGTCAAACGCCAACTTCACCTAATTATCCCGAACCAGGGAAAAGACCACGCAGCTTTACTGCTCCAACGATTCTAGCTAAGGACGGTAAACCGGTAATAGGCATAGGATCGCCTGGAGGATCACGGATTCCAGTATCACTTACAGAGGTATTAGTGCGCATGTTAAAGTATGAATATCCTATGCAAAAAGCGATTGATGATCCCCGTTTCTTCGTAGAAGAAAACATGATTTCCATTGAGGAAGAAAGATTTACTCCTGAGACGATTGCTCAACTACAAAGTAAAGGGTATTCTGTTCGTATTCAATCCCCTATATACTTTGGCGGTGTACAAGGTCTTGTGATAGACTATGAAAATAATGAAGTATATGGTGGGGCGGATGATCGCCGTTCAGGTGATTGGGAATCAGGAAAATAAATAGTTATGAAGGTGAGTAATTCATGAAGTGGTTAAAACCTATTCTTTCTTTATTTTTCTTAGTGTTTGTTATGTCCGTCATGATTGGTTTTAAGCATGTGGAGTTTTTAAGCGCTCAGGAAAAATCAATTATTGAGTACTATAAGGAAGAATGGGAACGTAGGGAAGAAAGAAAAGCAGAGAGTTCATATATTATGAGCCATACAAAGGTGAATACCGTAGGTACTTGGTCAGCTTCCACTAATGCGTTTGGTTATTCAGGTGCGAACTATCAGCCAAATGCTAAGGGGACTGGAGAGGATACATTTACTTGGGCGTTTAAGGTGAAGCGTTCGGATCAGTATCAGGTGTTTGTTCATCAAGTGCCTGCGTTTGATCGGGCGAGCAATGCTCCGTTTACAGTTACACACGCTCAGGGCGAAGATACAATAACGGTAGATCAACGCTCTGGAAATGAATGGTTTGAGTTGGGTACCTACTCTTTTGATAAAGATAAGGAGTGGAAAATTACTTTATCTGATGCGGGAGACGGTTATGTTATTGCAGACGCACTTAAGTTAGTCTCTGTCTCTGATCCAGACTGGGACGTAGTATTAGAAAATGACCGCTAACGAAGAGCTAGCTATTGATAGAAACGCCCTTGATCCTAAAATTATAGCGATCAAGGGCGTTTGTCTTAAGTGAATAGAGTAGTATTTACAGGGGTAACGATAAGTCAATAGATAATTATTGTAATAAAAAATTATCCTCTGATCTCTGATATTCTTGTAGTTTCTGAGAGCCTTTCATATGGGTTCTGCATCGAAGTGGAGGAACATTCATTTATTTTTACTAAATGGGAATAAATTAGGCTAAAGGCTTATATTGAGATCTAGGAAGTCAGTCTTCCTCCCCGATTAATGAAGCACACCAACCGTCAAGAAGATGGTACGCTGAGTCTTAGTAGACCTATGCCGCTTTGACTAAACAAGATCAATCTTCGATAGAGTTTTTCTGAAGTTAGTAGGGGGGATATTATGAGCATCATAGATGATTCAATACGCTTTGTGGCTAAGATTAACTTTTTTGAAGAGACGACGATGATAAAGTTTGGATGGTCAGGTATGATGATACCTATGCAGATTGATCAGTCATTAATTACATGTAAGATTACATTAGGAGATGAAGGTACAGTATTCGAAAAAGGGATCGAGCACGAAGTAAAGATATTATTGCCTGGAATAACAAAAAGCGACCTAGAGTCTAATGGTCAGATGCTTTTTCCTGGATATGAATTTCTATTTCGCAATGGAAAGGTGGTGTTTGGGAAAGGGGAGGTGATAAGGATACTTGAGTAAATGAAATTATATTTTGTACTTGGTTTTGAATAGAGACTGGGAGGCACTCTCATGTGATCATATGAGAGTGCTTCCTTATGTGCGCCCGGCATGGTCGCGTTCTATAGGGTGAAGTCCCGAACGACGAAGGTAGCAGTAGTCGTTAGCCTATGACAAGGGTGTCCACCGTAGTGGAATCTGAAGGAAGTCGGCGGCAAACCTCCGGCCTGACGAACAGGAACCTCATAGAAGGCGAGCGCTGCTTGGATAAGTCTGGAGAACAAAAAAGTCCATACTATCGAAGGGCAGGGAACGTAAATGAGGCGGGTAGATGGAGGGAAAGAACGCGTTCTTTCCCGGGGAGATCTGACCGGAACGCCACGCTCACGTGGTAACCTTTTTCAAGTAGGAAACTGAACGGTCAGAAGTCAGCAGAAGCTATAGTACCCAGACGCGGATGCGTGGACGGGGAAGGTCTGAACATTTAGGAAGAATGTTTCGCTAGGCGTTCATCCGTTACGACGAAGCAGACAACTCACATGGTGGCTTACCCAAAGGAGGAGATGGTGAATTTCATGGTGGACTTTGAGAGGGTGGAGTAAAGGATGGCACAAACAGAAAGGGACGTTCACGAGGTGGGAAATATCGATGTGGATGAAACGAATGCTCTCACGGGGAACCTCTTGAAAGCACTGAAACAAGTAGAAAAGAATAAAGGGAGCCATGGAGTGGACGGCATGCCAGTAGAAGCCCTACGAGCGCACCTACAAACGCATTGGCTGACCCTACGTTCTTCCATAGAGGAAGGAACGAACCGATGCCCCTGAGGCGGATCGAAATCCTGAAACCGTTCGGAGGGAGTCGGTTATTAGGAATCCCGACCGTGTTGGATCGGTTCATTCAACAAGCCATTGCGCAAGTACTTACGCCCCTTTTCAATCCAACCTTTTCTTGAACACAGCTATGGGTTCCGACCAGGAAGACGGGGACACGACGCGGTAAAGAAAGCAAGGGAGTACATCGAAGGGAGCCATCGGTGGGTGGTGGACATGGACTTGTATGCCTTCTTTGGCCGATTGAACCAGAACAAACTCATGGGACTCTTGGCGAAGAGGGTGAAAGACAAACTCCTACTCAAGCTGATTGGTCAGTACTTGAACGCGGGTGTGATGAAAAATGGATGCAAAGTTAGGAGTGAACAAGGGGTCCCGCAGGCGAGTCCGTTGAGCCCGCTCCTATCCAACATCATGCTGGACGTGCAAGACAAGGAGCTGTAACCTCTACGTGAAGAGTAGAAAAGCGGGAATCCGGGTCAAAGAATTCATCACGAAATTCATCGAAGAGAAACTGAAACTACTGGTAAACGAAGGGAAGAGTGCGGTAGACCGACCTTGAAGACGAACATTTAGCTTTACCCACCATCATCAGCCAAAGATTCGCGTAACGAAAGAGAGCATCCAATGGGCAAAGAAAAGGATACGGGGATTACCTCGCGTTTGAAACCGATCCCGATGGAGGAGAGGATTGCAGCTGAATGTCTTTCCCGTTGGCTGGTGTAACTACTTACGGCCCAGCTATTCTCATGACAAAAGGAGATCATGCTAAAACATCTAGCTTTAGAAATATTCCCGGAGCGAAGGCTTACCGTGCTAGACAGGCTGAATTAATCCGACAGGGGAACTTTAAACAAGCTCAACAAATGGATATAGATGATATCAGAAGTAAATTTGGGGATAAATATGATGAAGGCATTGAGCAAATGGTTAAGTATTCGAGAGAAAAGGGATACTACTAAATAATAAGTATGGCATGCTGTTAGCATGCCATACTTAAAAGATAAGGGGTAAGAGAATGGAATTTGAATTAATACCTTATATTGGGGTGAAATTTGTTCATTTTGGCATGGAGAGAGACAAAGTTGGGAATATACTTGGTGAAAAGGATCAAGAGATAGGTGATTTGACTATAGAATCCCAAACCGGGGTTTCTTATATTTATCAGGAATACTTCAAAACGGGTGTTTCTGCTTACTACCATGTGGATGGAACACTAAAAGCAATTCAGTTTTTTGAGCCGTCAATCCCAGTGTTCAAAGGAATAAAGTTATTAAATACATCCTATCGAAAAGTGAATAAGATCTTTAAGGAATTAGAGGACAACTCAGTGTTATGTTTCGATGATGCTATAGTCTCTCGTAAATATGGTATTTGTTTAGAGATTCCTGATTTGATTGATACGGTTGTAGCGCCGGTAAAGTTTGTTACATTGTTTGAAGAGGGGTATTATGATTTTGAATCAGGAACCCTCATTTATGAGTAAAAAACTTTTCAAAATAGAGAGGAATTACAACAATGAACCAATCGATAATATGGGAAGATGGCGAACAAATAGATTATGGGGAAATAAGGAGTTTAGAAGCTGCGCTGGATATTACTTTCCCTGATGATTACGTACAAGTAATCAAAAATAACAATGGGGCGATTCCAACACCTCCTAATTTTAACATAGAAAATCATGGGTATAATATTATGTTTATGCTTTTGAGTGTAAGAGAGAATGATACTGAGTATGGTTTGATGAGTGTATATAAGCGCATTAACCGCTTTTTACCGAACAAGGTTTACCCATTTGCATGCGATGGATTTGGTAACTATATATGTTTTGATTATCGAAGGGGAAGAGAACCGATAGTAGTTTTTTGGGATCATGAAGAAGTTCTTGATGACCAGGAGTATCAGCTGTTTTTTATAGCAAGTTCGTTTGGCGAATTCACAAGAAAATTTTATAACAGGAAAGAATATATAGATTCGTGAAATTATACTCTAAGTGAAGAGTGATCTTTTAGTATATTTATCATGAGTACATCTACTCTTACTATGTAACTGTCTTAAGATAGTTTTAAAATCTAATCATGGGGGATTCTCCCTTAACAATAGCGTATTTTCATATATCGTTGGAGAGAAGGGTAGAGCGTAATAAAATTGAGGAGGGTATAATTTACTTGGAAAATAATATAGCTAAGGTCTCAGTTCGGGGTCGACTAGCTTTTGGGCTAGTATGTCTAGAAATCATCCAAAGAGAATGGGAAATCATATCAACAAATTTGAATAACTTAATAAAAGAACTGTGGATCGGAGTAGAACTGGGAGCACTGGGAGGATATGATTGAAAAACTATTACCGGAATCAGAAATTATTGATTTTGGAGAAGCATAATATTTCCCTATCTCATATAGTACCATTTTTGAGATCGGAAATAACAGATAATGGCGGGTGGGGTAATGAAGTTAGTGAAGGTTTCTTTAAAGGACAATGATACAAGGTTAGAGTGTAAGGATAAATCAATAATAACTGGATGTTTGGGCGCTAGGAGTGCGGTGGAGCGCACTATCTAAAAGAAAAACAAACCACGGTCTAAACCTTAAAGTGAAGGACTTTCATACGTATTTCGTATCGAATCTGAAGATCTTTGCGCATAATGGTGTGGAGATGGTTTTCTTTAGGTGACAAATAAAAAGAGTGATTGGGATGTTGATCACCAATCTAAGTGGACAAATCGAAGATTCCCTAGTAATGTAAAATTGAGAGAAGTATTAGATGATTATCAAAGAGGGACTAGGTTGGGGTGTTCTTCATGTAATCGGAGTAGAGGGAATAGCTGAAAAAGGTTGTGGAATTGAATGGGAAGCTATATTGATTTTTTAGAGGTACACTTAGGTGAAATAGAGGGTGGCTACACTGTAGATTTTGAAGAAAGTCACTCTTGTCAAGTAGTTAAATACAAGAGAGGCCCAATTAGAGGAACTGAGGTATACTCTACTTTAGGACTAAGTCATCATTACCTTGACTCACCTGTCTCTAAGAAAAAGATTAGGCATGAATTATTTTTTATCGTGAGTAATGATTTTGAGAGCCAAGACACTATACCAGGTATTTTAGGGCAGTTAGCAATAGAAGCGTTGGAAAATCACATTGCTTATTTAGCTGGAGATGTAATCGGACCGAGAGGGCCATTATTTACTGGTACAGACTTAGAGGCACTATATATATCAACGCCGGTATATTTCCCTGACTCATTTGGAATATACTATGGAGAAAATGATCTACCAATTATTCAGGCATGGGTATTTCCCATCACGGCTAACGAAGCACTCTATGTAAAGCAAAACGGATGGGGTAAATTCGAAGATTTACTAGAGAAGGTTAATCCTGATTTAGTTGATTTTAATAGATCAAGCATTGTTCTATAGTAAAGTTGTAGCACGATGGAGAATCCATCCCATCAGGAAAGGTCGAGATGATTCAAGAAGAAGGGAACTCGGTCGCAGAAAGCCAGTACGCCTCTCATGAATACCAAGATCGTCTACAGCAATACGGGATGCACGGGAGCATGAGCCGAAAAGGAAACTGTTATGATAACGCTTGTATCGAGTCCTGTCATAGCATCATCAAACGTGAGCTTGTTTACCTCTCCACCTTTCTAACACGAAAACAAGCGGAACGAAGCGTCTTCGAATACATCGAATGTTTCTATAACAAGAAGAGAGTCCGCTCATACATTGATTATTGTACACTATGTGAGTACGAACAGCTTTATTATGAATCTCTATCCCCAGCCGCATAAACATCTAGATTTCTTGTGTCTAATCTATTGACCTAATACCAGTTCAAGCAAGATTTTAGAGGAAAAGAGGAATTGAAAATGAACAATACACAAATTGTAATTGGCATACCAGGGGTTTGGAAGAGTGGAAGAGTAGTGCTGGAGCAACTCTTAAATGCTGAGATCGGCAGGTATACTTATTCTGAGGGAATTATATTTGATAAAACAGTGAGTAAAAGATTCCAATTTACTATTACTGGATATGACTCGGAGTTGTTGGAAGCATATAAGTATGCTAGTGTAGGGCGAATAGATGAGGGTGATTTAAATAAGATCTCTGACCATCGTAGTATTATTTACTTAATTACAGATACAGGTACAATTGATGATATTAGAGGCATTATTCAGTTAGGTGCGAAAATTATTGATCTTGGTGGGATTGCGGTTAAAATTGAGACGACAGGGAGGGCATACTCTAAGAACGATTGGTTATTATTGCACAATAATCTAGACTTGAACTCTATATACGATTATTTTGTCACGTATATCTCAGATGGTGAGAGATATTATACATGTGGGATGAAGTCTTTTGGTTTACCAGATACCATACTAAAAAATAGTAATGAGGAATGGTCTGAAGATGTATATAGTTTATTAGTAAACTTTAGTCTATATAATATAGTTGAGAATCCTCAGTTTGCAGATGGAGACAAGTTTAGTTTGAATGAAGGTTCGGGTGTCTATAGGGTTACGCATTCTGAGGACTTTCGGTATGATGAAAGCCATGTTTTTTATAATTGTAGAGGTTTATTGGAGCTGGAGCTACTTTAATTACTGCGATAGTTGGGTGTGAGGAGTTTGGGTATATACATAAATAATACAAGACTGGTGTTTAAGAAAGGAGATATTACAAAGGAAAGCGTCGATGTTATTGTGAGTGCTGTAACTCGAGTTTATCGAGCGGTGGTGGAGTAATGGTGCGATTCATCGAATGGCAGGAGACGAATGAAAAGAGGACTGTCAAAAAATCCGCGCGAGACAAGGTGGATGTAAAGTAGGAGAGGCTGTTATAACCAGGGCAGGTCGACTGAATGGGAAATATGTCGTTCATGCAGTAGGTCCTGTTTGGAATGAGGGGAAAAATAACGAAGCAGAAGATCTGTACCATTGCTATCAAAAATCATTATACTTAGCAGATAGTTATCAGGCGACGAGCATTGCTTTTCCGGCAATTAATACTGGTATTTATCGGTTTCCTAATGAAAAGGCGGCACGGATTGCGCTGGATTCCACTAGGGCCTATTTGCAAGCAACGAAAGTGGCATGAGAGAGGTTCGATATATTTTGTTTGACACAAGTTCTTATGAAATATATAAAAGGCTCCTTCCTTAGCCGTCTTAGAAAGGAGAATCATAAATGGATATCTTAATCACACCGCTGGCGGCAGCGCGTTTACAGTTGCTATTACGAGCAGAAGAAGAATCTGTGCCTTTAGCTATACGTATCGTCCCGCTTACATCAGGTTGTAGTTCGCCTTCTTATGCGATTGAAATAACGGAAAAGCAAAAAGCATATAAGGAATTATGTGTTCAAGGTGTTCCGCTTGTATGGAATCCTGCTGATGAAAAGCAGATCAAGGGAATCCAGATTGATTTGGATCGGCAGACAGGAAATCTTACCCTCTTTCATCCCTCTCCCCCTCGGATCGAGTGTTGCCCACTAGATGATCGTGAGGGAGCGGTTTAGCGAACCAAGTGATCTGCTTATAAGGAGTCTCAAAGTGACACGCATATCTTCTCCAGAGATCGAAGGAGGGATAGGCGTGTTTTGTTATTAAATCAATATTTCAGCCGATCAAAGGGCTTTCTTCAGGATGTCGGATGACAGACTTTTGTTGCCGTTGTAAAATAGCAAATGCTAAGGTTAACGGGCCAAGGCGTCCAGCAAGCATTGTCAGAGTAATGAGCAGTTTACCGGCAGCACTTAACTCAGGCGTAAGACCGAGGGTGAGACCGACAGTGCTTACAGCAGATACTGTTTCAAAAAAAGAAGTCGTCAAGTGGGTGTGTTCGGTTATGGTTAAAAGCATGGTGACGACGACCGTTAGCGAAAGGGTGAGAATCCAGATGGAGAGTGCCAAGTAGACCTGTTTATATGGAATTCTTCTTTTAAAGCTGACATTCTCGTCATTTCCACGGATCATATTCCATACTGCCAATACAACAATGATAAAGGTTGTAACCTTAATGCCTCCGCCTGTAGAGTTAGGGGCAGCTCCTATGAACATGAGCATGATCAGCATAAGTTGCGAAGCCGGATACATATCTGCAATGTTCAAGGTGCTAAAACCAGCAGTTCGGGGAGCGGCTCCTTGAAAAAAAGAAGCGGTTATTTTGTCCGCAAGTGATAATGGGCCAATAGTGTAGGGGTTACTCCACTCGATGAGCAGGAGAGAGAACGTTCCAATAATGAGCAAGAAGCTGGTTACTGATAGAACGAGTTTGGTGTGGAGATTGAGTCGTTTTGTGGTGCGATAGTGGTAGAGATCGGCTATAACGACAAACCCAATTCCACCTATGAGAAACAAGGCAGCAATCGTCATATTGATCCAAGGGTCTCCTACATAGGTAGTTAAGCCACTAAACTCTGCTATATCTCCAAACAGGTCAAATCCGGCATTATTAAAAGAAGATATCGAGTGAAATAAAGAATAGTAGAGACCTGTTGTCCACCCCCACTCGGGTACCCACCGAACGGCGAGCAGTAGAAAACCTACACTTTCGACGATGGCGGTAATGATTAATACTGACAGTGTTAGGCGTACCATTCCACGAATATGGGTTTGATGATAGGAAAGGCGGAGAGTTAAGCGTTCCCTGACACCAATTGTTTTACCTAATAGGATTGCAAAGAAGATACTTATGGTCATAAATCCTAACCCGCCTAATTGAATTAAGATCAAAATGACGCATTCGCCAAATGTACTAAATGTCGTGGCTGTATCTACCACCACAAGCCCCGTAACGCTGACAGCTGATGTTGCCGTAAACAAAGCGTTTATCAGGGAGAGTGGGTCTCTTGTTTCTGTAGCGATCGGCAACGATAATAACGCGGTACCGAAGAGGATGAGAACAGTAAAACCGAAAACCAAAAATTGAGGTGGGCTCAAGTATTGCAATAACTTTTTGTGCAATAAGGTCACGCCCCTTTCTATGGGAGACATATGAGAGTGGGTTCTAAAAAACGAACCCGTCCACTGATGGACAAGTCCGCTTTAATTCTAGATCGTGAGATTTGCATAGATGACTAGCTTACCAGTCTCCGATAACGTTTTAGATAAGAAAAGGTAATCTCCTAAGGTAATCTCCAATAATGAGATCTGAATGGTGTCTTGGCGTCCCATTTACTCAAATGGATAGGGGTGATCCGTAGGCCATCAGTACTAACTCCTGCAGGCACAATCTTGTTAGTCGAGCCAAACGAACAAGATAGACGAAACATATTCTTTCGTGTATTTTACTACATTTTGAATTGCATAGATAGGCGTACCTATCGTACGTTCCAAGCACGGAGATGTTTACTTGACTGCTAAAAGTAAACACGACAAATAGGATAGGTGCCTTGCGCAACAAAAGAGGCTACCTTGAAAAACTTAGTAGCCTTCATTCGTTTTATTCGATTTGCCATAGTGATTAACTGCTGCTTTCCCCTCCACCTATCCCCCGAGGTCCCCGTGCTCCCCGAGGTCCTCTTGGCCCTTGAGGTCCTGTTGGACCTGCCGGACCCGTTGGTCCTGATTGGGCAAGCGATCCTAATTTGAAGACGAAAGCCTGAGAGCTGAAGACACTCACTGGTCCAAAGGAGAGTTGAAAAGCACCAAAGCTAACAGGGAAGTCTGTGGAGAGTGTAATCCCGGTGAAATAGATATTTTGTTGTGAGTCAATGGCAACTGCAGCGCCTTCGTCCGTATCATTTCCACCTAAGTACGAAGAAAAGTTAATTCCCCGTCCAGAGTAACTAATTTGGGTCGTAAAAGCATCTGATACTCCTCCCATTCGATCTTGAAAGGCGTCCGAAGTGATAGGAAAATCCGTCGATGATGCGCAACCCGTAACCCAAGCGGTACCGAGGGCATCTACCGCAATCCCAAAGCCTTCATCATCCAATGATCCACCTAAGTAAGTGGAATAGAGCAACCGGCTTCCTCTGTCATTAAATTTCGTCACAAAGGCATCCAAGCTATCATTTAGTCTGGTTTGAAATGCGCCACGAGTTACCGGAAAGGTTACAGAGTCAGTAAATCCTGTTACATAAGCATTGTTCATACCATCGATATCAATGGCAGCCCCTTCCGTATTTCCGTTTCCTAATAAGGTAGAATAAATAAGTCCACTACCAGCAGCATTAAATTTCGTTACAAACGCGTATGAATTGCCTGGAATCGCGATCGTTTGAAAGGCATTTGGTGTGACCGGAAAATCTGTTGATAACGTACACCCTACCACGTATGCTTGATTGCTCTTGTCAACAACGATGCCTCCGCTTTGATCAAGATTAATTCCCCCTAAGAACGTGGAGTAAGTTAGTGCAGAACCCGTTTCATTAAATTTGGTGACAAAGACATCGCTCTGGGTTAGAGTAGGGCCAATCCCTTTATATATCGTTTGAAAGGCACCTGGCGTCGTAGGGAAGTTATTTGCATTTGTGTTACCAGTAACATAGGCATTGTTAGACATATCTACTGCGATTCCATTGCCAGATGTGATGCTTGCAATACCAGAACCACCCAAAAAGGTGGAGTAGATGAGAGAGGTACCTGTAGGATTTAACTTTGTCACAAAGGATTGATTATCTGCATTCATAAATTGGGTTTGGAAGCTGCCAGATGTAACAGGAAAGTCAGGGGATGTCGTCAGGCCGGTTACATAAGCATTCCTAGAAGAATCAACAGCGATCGCGTTCCCAAAATCAAACTGATTTCCAGCTAGGAGAGTAGAGTAAATAAGTGAGCTTCCTGTAGGGTTAAATTTCGTTACAAACGCACTTTCCTCTCCAATATTGATTGTTTGAAAAGCACCCGAGGTAACAGGGAAATTAAATGGAGAGGCGGTAACACCTGTCACATAGGAATTTCCCATATCGTCCACGGCGATACCACACCCTGCATTTCTACCTGTTCCTCCTAAGTAGGTGGAAAATATGACTGCTGGATCAATAACAAGTACCTTTTCAGGGTCATAGGAAGTTGCGACATGAAAACCAAAGGAGTGGTCGGGATAAAGTTGGAATGAGCTTGGAACGATGATTTTATTACTCTGATCTTTTTGAAAGCTGATGGGATGTTTTTCACATAAGACCCCGTGGGGAGTGTAGACATACAAATCTCCCTCCTCACTACAGGTCATCGCCTCTGTCCCCTGGTAACTAAAACGAATATCTTCAATATCAGCTCCGGGATGAATGATCACATCGTATTTTAGTTGTTGCTCATCACCATAAAAGACCAAGTCAATATCCTTCCACACTCCTTGGCATAAGACTCGCTGATAACGAAGGAAAGGATACTCTGTTTCTTGAAACCAGCCGTCCTCGACTAATTTGTCTCCCATAAGAATGAGGTCCGTACATGGGTTCATCCAGAGTAACCTAAGTGGAGAAACCCTCTCTTCTCTATGTTTTTCTAAAGGCAACGTAAATTGCATCCCTTCAGGGTGAAAGGTAAACATCCCTCCTTGCCCATTGGCGATAAATTCCTGTCTCTTCCCTTTGCGATTTGTATTGGTTCGAAGACAACACTCGTCCAATTCATTTTTTTGCCCCATAAAATCCTCCCCCATCCAAGCAAGATAGTTTATCCTATGCCGGCTTCAACTGGCTGTGACACCTACTTTTAAAGCTTTGCATGAGGTTATAGAGGGCTTAATGTATCTGACTGAGATGAGCAAAATGCTGAATATGAATAGTGAACAAAAAGTTATGTATGACAAAGGAGAGCTTAAATTTAACAGCCTGGAACAGGTAACGCGCATCAATAAGAAAACGTATGAGATAAGTACCGTAGATCAGGTAGTAGAAATGACGTCACCAATGAATGGAATTGTTGTAGATATGAAAATAGACATCACTTCTACCTTTAAGCAAGATGGTAGCGAGATTGTCGTTCCTGAAGAAGTATTGTCTGAAGCTGGGACGAAGTAATAAATGAGTGGAAACAGGTGCACCCAGGTATAACGGGTTCGCCTGTTTTTTTATCCCACCACATGCTCCTTAACCCTCTTCCCCTGCCGTCCCCTCTCCCCTCAGGCATTCATAGAATAAGTGAACGAGTATATGAAACGTTGAAGGGAGAGAAAGTATATGGGAGTTAGTATTCCTGATGCAATTGGCGGCAGTTTAAAAATGATCGAAGCGACGTGTGCGTCGACGACGTTGGCAGAAGCAGTTGATATTCAACACGGATTGGAGGATTATCCCCCGCTTAAGTATGAGGCGGGTCAGGGGTTTATTCCGGCAACCAAAGAAGAGGTAGAGGCACAGATGAACCCGATGAACTCGCTTATGGGGGATAAAGTGCTTCAGCATCTCAATTTAGGTACAGTTCCAAGTGTAACAGCAGAGCAACTGGATTCCTTTTTGATGGGCAAGGGCGTGTTAGAGGGCATGGGATTAATCTTTTTGGTAGCGGGAATGGTTTATCAAGTAGACCCTATCTATTTGGTAATTCACGCGAATCTGGAGACAGGTGGGGGGACGAGCAACCTCGCCCGCGGGACGGTTCCAGGCTATGAAGGATATCACAACGTCTATGGAATTAAAGCATATGACAGCAATCCGGAGGAGAACGGGGCTCGTTATGCCAAAGAGCAAGGATGGAGTTCGGTCTCGCGTGCGATTATGGGTGGGGTACGATACATTGCGGACACCTACATTCATGTGGGGCAAAACACGCTTTACAAAATGCGGTGGAATCCGGTTAATCCAGGGGTGCATCAGTATGCTACCGATATTGACTGGGCGAATAAGCAAGCGACGCGCATCGCAACCACTTATCTCGAATTTTTTGAAGAAGTAGAGGTAAGTTGGGATCTCTCTTTTTATCAGACGGAATAGGAGTGGAAAAAGACGATGGCAAGTGAAGCATTTTACCTTGCCATCGTACATAGGAGAGTTCTTCATCATCATAGAGGGTGTGATTACACCAGCCACATTAACTGCGGTTTCTGCGTTGCGATTCCTGTGGTCGTGCAGGACCTGCTTGCTCCATCGAATCCTGGATCGCTTGAGTGGCACTTTCTTGTGCCTCTTCCATCGCTTCGGCACTGAGGTTATCGTGTGTGACCTTTCCATCTTGGAGCTCGCCCTCATGGAGGGCTTTCTTTTTGTTCATGTTAGCAAACCTCCTATCTATGATAAAATGAAAGACACTAACTAAGGTGACCGTTATACGTGGCATTTATGTATGAGAAAGGAGAAACCGCAGATGGCAGGAGGAACGATCTATCTTCATCCCGTACACGATCGGAAAGTGGGTATTGGGCAGATGAGTTTGTGGGGAGGGCCGTCATCAGCTAAGATCCATTATGTGGTGCCTGGAGTACGCATAGTGCGAGCATGGCAGCAAAGATTGACTGAATTGTCCCTTCCTCCTGAAGTGCGGATTGAGGTACAAACCTTTGACCAGTGGGTTCGTCGGTTATTGTCACACTCTTCAGTGCGGTTGATGACCTCGGTTGAGCAGGGGCTTATCATTCAACAAGCAGTTGAGCAGGTAGGGCAAGCACAAGGGTATCGTTATTTCCATGAAGCACAGGAACGTGCAGGTTGGCTGGAGCGGATGGAATTTTTTATTGGTGAGATGAAGCGATCGGGATTGCGTCCGACTCGCATGGAGCATATGTGGCAGGACAAAGGGGAGAAGTATCAAGAGTTGGCTGCTATATATCGTGCCTATCATGATCAGCTTGCGCAACATGATTGTTGGGATCATGAGGAGCCTTATTTTGCGTTGATCGAGCAGGTGAAAGCAGGCGAAATAGAGTTGCCCACCCGAGTGGTGCTCGAGCATTTTAACGATATATACCCATTACAGGAACAACTTTTAATTCAATTAGTAACAGCAGGTGTCCAAGTAAACGTACACCTGGTGGCGGATCCAAAGCGACCGCAGTTGTTCGCGCAGACTTGGCGTACAGTGGAGAAGTTGCAACAAAGAGGGTTTTATGTGGAGCAGATACAACTAGATGAAGAGCAACGAGTGCCTAAACAAAGCGCGCTTATCCAATTGGACGAACAGTTATTTCGTTCACATCCGACTCAGTGTGAACGAAACGACGGGGCGGTACAGATTATACAGGGAACCAGCGTAAAGCAGGAAGTGGAACAACAAGTGGCGCACGTGAAGCGGTGGTTAAGAGAATCGGGAGCCTCACTGGCTGAGGTGGCTCTGGTGCTGACTGATCGGCAGCGATATGAATCACCTTTGCGACATGCACTGGAAGAGGCGGGATTGCCGCTGGTAGAGTCGGAGCGGGTGGTATTACACTTTCATCCATGGATGCAAATGATTCTTTATGCTCTTCGGGCAGCTACTGGAGAACAGAGAGCATGGGGGCGTTTACTAGAAAGTCCTTATTTACCATGGGCACATGCCGAGAGCAGATCGCAGTGGCAACAGTGGAAGTCTGATTTTACACAGATTAGTGGACGCTCTCAGTGGGATGAAACGTTAACAGCGATTGAGCGTCAGAGTGAGATGGAGTCGGAATTTTTAGCGCTAGAGCTTCTACGGCGAGTGGGTGAATGGGTATATGAAGTGCCTGAACTGGCTACTAAGTCAGACTGGTTAACCTGGTTTCATACTTGGTTGACAGCGGTTCGTCCTCAGCTTTCTGCTGTGGAATTGAAGGATCAAAAGCGGATGCGTCTACGTTTGGAGGAGATGAATGCTTGGCAATCATTAATGGAAGTAACGAAGCAATGGCAATCGTTTATAAGAGAAAGTCAACAAGATGGTAAGAGTGAGCAGATGGAGGTGATAGATTTTATTCGCTTGTTGGAGCGAATGACAGAACGGGTGGAAGTGGAGCGACGCCCAGGTAGACGTGGAGGGGTACGTCTTCTTTCTCCCAATCAGCTACAGGCCGAATCGTACAGGCTGGTTTGTCTCTTTGGATGTGTGGAGGGGAGTTGGCCTCGCCCCTATCGTGACGATTGGCTCGTCCCGGATCAGGAGCGTCTGCGCCTGAGGGATGAGGGGGTGTGGCTTTCTACCTCAGACGAACTGCGCAGTAAACAGGCGTACCCCTTTTTTACTAGTGTTAACGCGGCCCAAGAAAAGTTACTGCTTTCGTATTCCGCATATACCGGTGCAGGACGAGAACAGCTCCCTTCTTTGTTTGTGGAAGAGGTAGAAAATGTGGTGGGTAGAATCCGGGATTCGCTTGCGAGGACAGAGGAATCTCATCTATTACCTATCTCGTGGGAGAGTGCTTTAACACCACATAGGGGGTTGGAACGAGCGATATCCTTGCTTGCTCACGCGCCCTCCTCTGCTGAATCGCACGCGGTACAGATGAGTAGAGATATGTTGGAAGAGATGCGTCGGCGGGCTCCGAAGTGGATGAGGCGAGTCGAGGAACGGATTCAGATCGAACGAGCGCGGGAGCGAGGGCAAGCACCCGCTTTTGCTGGCGTGTTACAGCCTTATGCACATGAATCTCTCTTTGATGCCAGGGGACAGGAACGGGTGTGGAGTGCTTCCATGCTAAATGAGTTAGCCCGGTGCCGTTTTCGTTTTTTACTCTCTAGGGGTATGGGTTTACTGTCTTCGCCGGAAATGGGAGAAGGTTTGACTGCGCTGGCACGGGGGGAAGTGATCCACCGTATGTTGTGCCGCTTTTGGAATGCTTACCGAGAGCATGCACTCACCCAGTGTGAACGTGAGCGTGCGCTGGAGCGTTTAGAGGCCGTCATGGATTCGACATGGATTGAGGCGATGGAATATTATCATCTCGATCCTGATGGTATGGAGGCTCAGATTGAGTGGGGGCGTGTGCGTCAGCGTGTTCGTACAATGGTTGAACACGACCTCGCTTGGCGTGAAGAGGAGATAAATGTGCGTCCGCGTTATTTAGAGTGGTCTTTTGGACAAGCAGTAGAGGAGGAAAAAGTGAAGCGTGGGGAAGTGGATCCCGCTTCTCTATCTATGCCAGTCCAGGTGCCGCTGACTGCTCACTTTTCTATCCTGCTGCGCGGAAAGGTAGATCGGGTAGATGTGGATAGGGATGGTTTTTATACGATCTTTGATTATAAATCAGGTAGTGCCCCAGACAACGAAGAGATAGTGAAAGGGATGGATGTACAACTCCCTCTTTATTTGCGGGCAGTACAGGCAGGCTTCCAGTTGTCAGATGAACAGGCTGTAGGGGCGGCGTTTTTTGAAGGGGCACGGATGAAAGCGGGAAAGCCCCCAACTCATATACGAAACAAGGGGATCTGGCGGAAGGAGGACGCTTCGCGCTTTGGTATTAGTGAGCGTGTGCGTACTCTTATGGCCATAGAAGCACGCGAGCAAGTTTTAGAGCAGGTAGGACGCCATGTGCAAACGCAGATTGAGAAGAGTGAGCAGGGAGATTACGCAGTTCAGCCGCATGGAGCGTGCCCAACGTATTGTCCATTCCAAACAGTGTGTCGCGTTCGCTTGGAGCATGGAAGGGGGGAATGAGAGTGGCTATAAAGATGACAGCCGAACAAGAACAAGCAGTAAATGCGCTTGCAGTGGATTGTATTGTTAGTGCGGGGGCAGGGTCAGGAAAAACGCGCGTCCTAGTGGAGCGATATCTCAATTTGTTAGAATATCACCGAGATGATTGTAGGATCTTAGAGCAAGTTGTCGCAATTACGTTTACGGAAAAAGCGGCAATAGAAATGAAAAAGCGTATCCGTGTAGGGATGCGTAAGCGCATGGAAGCATGTTTAGCACAATCTCAGTTACATCAAGCAGAGCAATGGAGTCAACGGATCGCTGAGTTTGAGCGTGCCCATATTACAACCATCCATGCTTTTTGTCGTCATTGGCTATCTCAATTCCCCATCGAAGCAGGAGTAGATCCGCAGTTTACGGTACTGGAGGAAGTAGAGGCAAAACATTATCGTGAGCGTGCGGCCGAAGCAGCCTTAAAAGAATTGTTTCACCCTTCAGATGAGGAAGAGGGGGCAAAAGCTGTCCGAAAGATGGTAATCGCTTGGGGAAAAGAAGAAGCGATTCAGGTGTTAAGTCATAGCGTGGCAGAGCGGATGGGAAGTGGACAGACACTGGAAGAATGGAAGGAGGTGACCACGTCTCAGTTAAACGAATTGGAGAGTCAGTTAGACGAATGGCAACAATCTTCGCTGATACTTCTGCTGGAGACGGCGACCACGCTAGCACTCCTACAAGGGATTAAGAGTAAGAAATTATCGCAATTTCAAGCTTGGTGGCAAGATCAAGGATCGGGTTTCGTACATGGCGACCGTAAGCCGCTCGCCTTATTGCCACTGTTGGAGGATCTTCTCCATTTGTTGAAAGGAAACTGGGGCAAGAAGGAGGAGGTTTTAGTTCCGCGCGATCGCTTAAAAGAGGAAGTAGAGAAGCTGATTCATCAAACGCGTGGCAGAATGACACTTCCGCAAGAAAGAGCGGCACTAGGGGTCTGGTTTGCATTGATGCACCGTACGGAGGTGCACTATGAGGAATCAAAGAAGGAGCTCGGAGCGCTTGACTTCGATGAGTTGCAATGGCGTATGGATGGATTGCTACGAGAACATCCTTCTATATGTAAGCATATTGGTCGTAGCATTCGGTACTTGATGGTGGACGAATTTCAAGATACGAATCCGATGCAGATGAAAATCCTCACTCAGCTCCGTGCAGTGGAAACCACTCCAGGTAAATGGTTTGTGGTGGGAGACCCAAAGCAATCTATTTACCGTTTTCGCGGGGCAGATGTTTCACTTTTCCAAGAGGAGAGGGAAAGAGTCATTTCTAGTGGAGGCATCGAGGTGGCATTGGCAACCAATTTTCGCTCAAATCCCAATTTGATTCACTTCTTCAATCTGTTTTTTCCTACCTTGATGAGAGATGAGAAAGGGTTTCAGCGTTATCAGCCTGTACTAGCAGAGCCAGGAGCAGAAGGAAGGGTAGATGGTATTCAATTCATGCCTATTCCCGATAAGAAAGAACGGGAAGACGAACGTACGGATCAAGAGGTGGAAGCAGAGTCGCTTGCTATTCATATTACTCAACTGTGTCAGGAAGGATGGCATCCAGGGCAGATGGGTATTCTCCTACGTAAAATGACACACATCAAGGTGTATGAGCATGCGCTTCAACAACAGCGCATCCCTTATCAGGTGGTAGGTGGACGAGGTTTTTTTTCGCGCCAGGAAATTGTGGACGTACTTCACTTCCTACATTATCTCGCGGATCCAAAAGATGTGCTCTCTCTCGCTGGGGTATTGCGCTCCCCTTTTTGTGCGATCTCCGATACGACTTTGGTTCAGTTGACAGAACGTCTTCAACAGGGCGGAACATGGACAGCGATACTTACAATGGACGAGGGTGTTTTGCCGACAGCAGAACAAGAAAAACTAGATGATATCGTTCATTTGTTTACAGAGGCATTTGATCGATTGGGACGGATTCCTCTCGCCGAGTGGCTTACGTGGCTCCTAGACAGAAGCGGGTATCGTCATACCTTGTGGGCAACAACTGGAGCGGAGCGCGCGCAAGCCAATATAGATAAATTGATCGAGAGCGCGCGGCAACGACCGCCACAACAACAATATTCGCTCCACGCTTTCTTATTATATATTGGGGAGCGAATGAAGCAAGGGGAGGAGATGGAGGCGCCCGTAGCGCTTGATGAGCGGGATAGCGTACAAATCATGACGATTCATCAAGCAAAAGGGTTAGAGTTTCCTCTTGTCTTCGTTCCAGATATGGGGCAAAAGCTGAGCCGCAACAGTGATGAGATCTTGTTTGATCCCAAACAGGGGATTTCTTTACGCTTGCGCAATGATGAGGGAGAAGTGATAGAGACTTACCGTTATGTGGAGATGAAAGAGGCGCACGATCGCCTTGATCAAGAAGAGCGTGTGCGCCTTCTTTATGTAGCATTGACACGAGCAGAGGATCAACTGCTGTTAAGTGGTATACCCAAAACATATATAGAGAAAGAGGGGCGTTCTCTGATTGCAGCTGAATCGTGGAGTCATTGGCTCGATGCGATAATCGGCTATAATCATATAGATGAGACAAGGGGGCGGTGGCCGTTTAGAGAAGGAATACAGCTGAAGGTAATCACTCCTCTCCGCATCGAAGACGGTGGGCAGTCTAGTGAAGAGAAAAGTTACTTGGATGCTTATTTGCAAGAAGCAAGCGATCGTGAGCCGCCTCTTGAAGCAGAACATTTCTCATGGCTAGAGCCTTATGGGCTAACAGAAGCAGATGCGCTTCAGATTAGTGTGACTGAGTTAATGAAGCTTCAAGAATGTCCGCGAGCCTATTATTTACGCTATGTGTTGCGCTTGCCCTCTCTGGAACAGGATCAGTTTTCAGCACCGGTAGAGCGAGAGCGGCGTCCACTTTTATCTCCAGCTGAGAGAGGGACGCTTATTCATCGGATAGCAGAAGAATTATCTCTTGTTGAAGCTGAGAAGGAGGGTATGATTCACACAATTATTTCCCAGGTAATTGGAGAATGTGTTCCTCGAGCGGCTGTGAGGAAAGAAGTTGAACGTGAGATCAGACCGCTTGTAGACACATTTGTTCAGAGCCGATTTTATCGTGAGCGACAGGGGATCCATTTACGTGTAGAGGAGCGCTTTCTATATCATTTAGGTACGATGAAAGTGGAAGGAGTGATCGATCGTCTGCAACGTCTCCCTTCAGGTGAGTGGGAATTGGTTGATTATAAGACTAATGCGATCAGTAGTGAAGAAGTATGGGAAGTCGCTCAAACCTATCTTGCACAGATGCAACTATACACCTTGGCGATGCAGGATCTTTACAAGTTGAACATTGCTCGCGCTACTCTCTACTTTATCACTCCAGATGAGGAGGTATCCTTTACGGTCGATGAAGACTGGTTGCAGGGCGCGCGAGAAGAATGGAGTCAGATGGCGAAGCGATTACATTTGACAGACGATCCAACCTACTTTCCTGCACAGGTAGGGAGGGCATGTCAATATTGCCGCTATTTGTCTGTATGCGAAGAAGGTATGAAAGAACGAAATATGGTAGAATAGCCACTTAGATTAGAAGAAGAGGACAGAGGTGTAATGACGCATGAATAGGTCTTCATTTTCCATTAAGCAAGGGTTGAAGCAATTGTGGAAGCATTCGTGGTGGATGCGCCTCTTTCTTGTCGTGCTTCTTCTTATTATGCTATTTTTTCTTCTATTACATGGAGCAACACTATTTCTCTCTGTAGAAAAATTGGAGGAACTAAACGCTCGCCCTACCAAGATATACGATAAGAACGGAGAATTAGCAACAACCATTTCAGCTACCAATGTGAAGTGGGTGGGATACGATCAGTTTCCTACACACCTGGTACAGGCGGCTGTGGCGACGGAGGATCAGCGTTTTTTTTATCATTCTGGTGTTGATGTAATAGGTTTAGTGCGTGCAACCTTGACCAATATGCTCGCCGGTGAGGTGGAGCAGGGGGGAAGTACCATTACGCAACAATTAGTGAAAAACGTAATATTAAGTCATGAACGTACGTGGGAGCGGAAGGCGAAGGAAGCTCTATATGCATACAAAGTTGAACAGGAATATGAGAAAGAAGAGATTCTGGAGCTATATTTGAACTCCGTCTACTTTGGTGAAGGAGCGTGGGGAATTGGGCAGGCGGCTGAAATTTATTTCGGTAAAGAAGTAACGAAGTTGTCTGCTAGTGAATCTGCTCTGTTGGTGGGGCTCTTGCGTGCACCCTCCACCCTATCTCCCTTTAAAAATGATGAAGCTGCGATCAAACGGCGCAATCTTGTTCTTGATCTCATGGAAAAGCAAGGGTTTTTGGAGCGAGCAGAGGTACAAACAAGCAAAGAGAGTGAACTGATCTTACAAGGTAAAAAATTAGACGCATATGAGGGGAAGTACCCTTACTATGTCGACTATATTTTGCAGGAAGCTACAGCTCGCTATGGGTTAACGGAAAACGAAATGTTGGCTGGAGGTTATTCCATTTATACTGAACTAGACCCCCGGATGCAGGCAGCTGTAGAAAAAGTGTATGCTAATGCAGACCACTTTCCTGCGAGTACCTCTGATCAGCTTTTGCAAAGCGGCTCTGTCTTAATGGACCCTATGAGTGGTGGAGTCCGAGCTTTGGTAGGAGGAAGAGGAAAGCATGTGTTTCGTGGCTTTAACCATGCGACTCAGTTACGGCGTCAACCTGGCTCCACGCTCAAGCCACTGGCTGTATATACCCCTGCTTTGGAACAAGGGTATTCGCTTTACGCGCCCCTAAAGGATGAACCCATTAACATAGGAGGCTATGCCCCAAATAATGCAGATGGTCAGTATCGTGGTGAAGTGACAATGAAAGAAGCGGTGGTCCATTCGTACAACATACCGGCTGTGTGGCTATTGGATCAGATAGGTTTGCAACAGGGGATGAATGCAGTAGAACGCTTTGGTATTCCATTGACAGCAGAAGATCAGCGCCTCGGTCTTGCATTGGGTGGGATGCAGGAAGGAACCTCGCCCTTACAGATGGCACAAGCGTATGCGACCTTTGCTAATAAAGGAGTGCGAGTGGAAGCGCATGCGATATTGCGAATTGAGGATAAAGAAGGTCACATTTTGGCGAAATGGTATAAAAAATCGATTCGCGTAACTACAGAGCAGGTGGCTCAAGAGATGACCGCGCTATTACAAGGCGTGATTCAGGAGGGGACGGGAGAAAAAGCGGCTATACCGGGCTATGCATTGGCAGGTAAAACCGGTTCGACAGAGGCTCCGCGAGGTTGGAGTGGAGATAAGGATCATTGGTTCGTCGGTTATACCCCTACTCTTGTCGGTGCAGTATGGTTGGGCTATGATCAGACAGATGAGAAGCATGTGCTCTCCTCGTCCAGTAGTGAAACAGCAACCTCTCTTTTCCGTGAAATGATGAGCGACGTGTTAGAGGGTACAAAGGCACAAGCGTTTGATCAGTCTTTGGTAACGGAGCAAGAGCCTCCTCAAGAACAAGAGAGAGAAAAGGAAAAAGAGAAAATGCGCGATGAACTTGAAAAGACGAAAGAGAAGCTTAAAAAAGAGTGGGAAAAGCGGAAAGGCAAGTGGGAAAAAGAGCTAGAGGATTTATGGGATAAATGGAATTATTGACCAATATGTTGTATATTGTTGCTATGATGAGCCTGCACAGGAGTGAGGGCAAGAAATAGAAGGAGCGAGAGAATAATGGAAGTAATACAGGAGTTTTTCTCGAAGATGATTTCGGGATTCGCTTGGCTGGGATTATTTGTTTTTGGGATTTGGATGGTTTCTTTATTCGTGTTATTATTTCGTGAACTTTTTACGCCTGGTGAGTTATATTTTAAAGAGTATATTGTGAAGGTATGGAAAAAATTGATTTTTTCGTTTGAAGTCACGGGGTATGGGGGTGTGGTGATCGCGCCTATCCTTATGTTTACAACTGGAGAGGTATATTTAAATATCATGATTTTCTTTGCCGCGATTGTGTTTAGTGCCATCTCTATCACGGTACGCAAAAAAAATGGGAGCACGCTTTTCTCCTAGGATCATATAGTATACAGGTAATCAAGTACCCGTCCTCAGTGGCGGGTCTTTTTTATCGTTAGAATCCCCTGATACCTATAGGAAATAGGAAATACTGTAGAATAATAATTTTTACTATTCGACAAAAGGTGATAAATAATGCTATTGAATATAATTGTAATAGCAATATAATTATTCTCGTAAGTATAGTAGTTATTATTTAAGAGAGTCTCTATAGGGCAAGGAAAATTAAAGTAGGAGGTGGAGGAGTATGAAGCGGTTTCAATCATATTTGCGAAGCTTTTCAACATTGCTAGGGTACTTAGTTGGGGTACTGATGTATGTAGCTTATGCTTACCCCAATCAAGATTGGTTTAATGCAGGGTTGGTATCTGTCTCCTTATTCGTAGCTATATTTCTTCCATACTATTCGCGTATCAGCAATAAGATTGATGAATGGCTTTGTTTTAAAACCGCTTTTGTTACCCCAGGGCGTGTAGGACGGTTTGCTGCACAATGGGTATTTAATCTGGTTGTTTTTTATGTGTTCTTGGCTAGCGGTGTGATTACGGTGGCAAATGCAGATGCACTGGGTGGAGTGTTGGGTATCTCGTTGTTGACAACTGCTGCCTCACAAGGGATTCAATATGTGGCGATCACCCTAGCCAACCGTGAAATAGGTAATGTGAATCGTAATGTGGCATGGGGGTTAGCGTTTAATATTTTAGTTACCGCCGCTGCGGCACTTGGGATTGGCTGGATGCGTCCTGTTTTCATTTTCTCGGGGTTGCTGTTTGGTGCGTTAGTATTTGGTATCGGAATGTTATCTGATCTGCGTTCGGTAATTCCGCGCAAAGGCGGGATCGGAATCTTCTTCGGTACTTTCAATCCTTTTCATAACACTCATCTGGCAATTGTAAAGCAAGCGATGGAAGAACGAGGATTGGAGAAGGTGATCATTCACTCTACCGTGGTTCCTAAATTGCATGCAGATGCATTAGCCAAAGGAGAAATTGTGATAGCTGAACGGCAGCAAGGTATGCGGGTTTATGGTCGTACATCGAAAGCAGATGTGCATGTTAACTACTTCCCCACAGGTAACCGCTTTTATGAGTTTGATACACGTAAACAAATGATGGAGTGGGCAGTTGCTGAAGCAGGCTTACAAGATAAAATTGAGGTGCTCGCTTATGAGGATACCTACTTACACCATGGATTTTACGGTATCATTCGTAAAATAAAAGAGCATAACCCTGGAAAGCGGCTCCATGGCATTCATGGGAGCGACCTCGGGGGAATGTGGGTGCGCCGCATCTATGATGAATCGGGATGGATATATCCCTATGCGGTTCGCAGAGTAGATAAGGTGTCGGCCACTGCTATTCGTAATGGAGCAGAAGGGATGGCCCCACGTGTGATTGAGGATATTTTACGCTCGTTCCGAGAATCAGCCGCTACCGTTCAGGTGAACAATCACACTTATCGGTTAAGCGAGGGATTGTTGCAGGAAGAGGAGCCTCTTACCCCATCTGGTTCGATCCAGTCTTCTTCCCTTTCCTCAGAGGAGGATGAATTAATTATTAAGGTAGTAGAAAATGAAGAAGAGAAACAAAAAGCATTTATGATCCGCGCGATTGTCTATATGCACGAGCAACATTGTCCTTATGAAGAAGAATTTGATTTAAACGATTATTCAGCGACCCAAGTGATTGGGCTCTTGGGCGAAGAACCTGTCTTGACCGCTCGTATTCGTTATTTACCTGAGGTGGCGAAATTTGAGCGCTTATCGATTCGGCCTGAGTATCGTGGTCGTGGCTATGGTCATCAACTGTTTCGCTTCTTACTGCAGTTTAGTCGCAAGAAAGGATACAATCGCTTCTATCTTCATGCCCAATCACGACTCGCTTCTTTTTACGAAGGGTATGGGTTTCGTGTTGTGGGGGATACTTTTGCTTTTTCCGATCATGAATATGTTGAGATGGTAGCCGACGTTTCGGATCTCACTCATATCAGTAATGATGTAGATCTTACTTCACACATTGGTATAGAGCCGATGCATCTAAACCGACCAGAGGGTCGTCTGCATGAACCAGGTCCCTTGGAGGAGTCGATGGAACGAATGCTCCGAGAGCAAGGAGATAAAAAGAAGAAGAAAGAAAAAGTATAGAGTTGCAAAAGAAGATGGAAACCTGATGGAGACAAAAAAATATCTCTTCTTAGTATTCATTTATTTACTTTTCAAAGAAAATGATCGCGCTATTACTAGAGAGGGTGAGAGGATTGTCAGTGAAGAAACGATCGTTGGTCCGTCCGTTACAGTGGGTATGTATCATGGCACTTGTTGCATTAGGGTTGATACAGCCATCCGCTTCCGCGCAGGAAGCAACACATACATTACCTCGAGTAGCAGGAATGGAAGAGCGTTGGATAGAGGTTTTACGGGAGTTAGTAGAAACCAATTCGGGCTCTGCCAATCCGGATGGACTGGAGAAAAATAGAGAAATTTTAATCGATGCGTTTGCTTCCATCGGTTTTCAAGCAACAGAGCATGATGCTGGTAATGGACACAAAGTTTTATCGTTTGAAAAAGAAGGGGCAGAACCAGAGTTGGCTCTAGTAGGTCACCTCGATACAGTGTTTGAAGAGGAAAGTTCGTTCCAAGAATTGCGCATCGAAGGAGATCGTCTCATCGGTCCAGGTGTAATAGATATGAAGGGTGGTTTGGTCATGATGCTCGACCTCGCCGAGCGTCTTAACCAAACTGATTCCGAATTAGCAAGTAAAGTACGAATTGTTATCAATGATGATGAAGAGACTGGATCGGTTTACTCTAAGTCCATTTTGAAAGAATTGACGAAAGATTTATCATATGCACTCGTGTTGGAACCAGGTCTACCAGATGGTTCCGTTGTAACTGCTCATATGGGAGTGCGGTGGCTACAGATCGATGTGAAGGGAAAAGCAGCTCATGCCGGAATGGAGCCACAGCAAGGAATAGATGCATGTACAGAAGCAGCATATAAAATGACCAAAATGGTGAAAATGACCAACTATGACGGTGGTCCCTATGTTAATCCGGGGGTAGTAGAAGGTGGTACGAAACCAAATGTTATTTGTGAGGAAGCTTCAGTCAAAATTGATGTACGCTATGTAGAAGAGAAGGATCTGAAGCGTGTTATGAAGAAATTAGGGAAAATAACTGATCGTAGTTATGTATATAATCCTGTGCTAGAAGAGGGAACCACCTCAACTTTGAAACAGCTCGCCGCGCTACCAGCCATGCCCCCTGCTTCCACCGATGAACTATTTGCGATTGCCCAAGCGGCAGGGGAAGAACTGGGGCAGACGGTAACGGGTCAAGCAGTGGGATACGGCAGTGATGCAAACCACCTGGCAGAGACAGAGGTTAATCTACTAGTTGGATTAGGTCCATACGGTGGGGCGATGCATACAGATGAAGAATATATGTTGATCAGTTCGTATGTATCGCGCTTACAATTAAATGAAGCAATTATTCGTAAAGCGTTAACCGATTGAGGAGGAATGATGATGGAAAAGAAAAAGGCTCTCATTATGATTGATGTGCAAAAAGAATATATTACAGACGGTCGCCCTTTCTGTATTGAAACGATTGGACCTTCTTTAGAAAAAGCGAAAGAAGCGTTAGAGCATGCACGTGACGAAGGCTGGACCATCTTGCATGTGCGCCATCTCCAAGAAGGATCTATTTTTCATCCTGATTCTGAATATAGTCAGTTCGTATCTGGCTTTGAACCTCTTCCAGATGAACACTCTTTTATTAAAGGCGACTTTTCTTGCTTCTCAAGTAATGAGTTTAAGGAATTTATGGAGTCACTTAAAGGGCACGATATCTATATCGCTGGATATGGCTCGACGATGTGTTGTTTAGCTACGATAATTGACGGTTATCATCGTGGTTTCACCTTCACTTTTATCCATGATGCTTCTTCATCTAAGCGCTCTGATCAATTTGATGAAGTAACCCGCCATCAACATGTTATTGACCACTTGAGCACATTCGCACAAATGGTAACGACGGCGGAAGTAAAGAAATAATTGTTCTTCTAGCCCGGCTGTTTACGGCCGGGCTTCGTTTTTATTTGAGGGTCTCGACCTTTGATAAGACGATGGTCTTACAAACGAAGATGAAGCTCGACGCTTTACATAGGATAAATTACACACAAAGTATAGCTGCATAGTTAGTCCTCCACTATATTTTAGGGCGCTTTTAAACCAATACTCACTATCTCCTAGACAGCAGACCTCTGCTGTGATATTTCCGTATCCCCGGTGGTTTACTTTCTCGTACTCTTGTCCGATAATAAAGGGAAAACCATAAATAATATGTTTAGTTCTGGGTGGAATGTACCATGTCGATCGAATCACTACAAGAAAAAGCGAGTTACCTGAGTGAAGAAGATAGGGAACTTCTTTACCAGGCTTATTTATTTGCGAGCGAGGCACATCGGGAGCAAATACGAAAATCGGGAGAGCCATACATCCTGCATCCACTTGCCGTAACGGAAATTTTGGCAGAGTTAAAGATGGATGCGACTACTCTTGTCGCAGCCTTACTTCATGATGTCGTCGAAGACACGGGCACAACTTTAGAAGAAATTGCTACTCATTTCGGGGAAACAGCTGCACAATTGGTTGATGGTGTAACCAAGTTGAAGAAACTAAAATACAAGTCAACCGAAGAGCACCAAGCAGAAAATCACCGTAAAATGTTTCTCGCGATGTCGGAAGATATTCGTGTCATTATGATTAAACTGGCGGATCGGCTTCACAATATGAGAACTCTTAAATATCTTCCGGAGGCGAAGAGGAGACGAATTGCCAATGAAACGTTAGAGATATTTGCCCCGATTGCCCATCGCTTGGGGATCTCACGGGTGAAGTGGGAATTAGAAGATACGGCACTACGCTATCTTAACCCTTATCAATACTATCGTATCGTCAACTTGATGAAACAGAAGCGAGCTGAACGGGAGCAGTATGTAGATGAAGTGATCCAGCAACTGCGTGAGCGTTATGCACAAATGGGGGTGGAAGCGGAAGTATCGGGTCGACCCAAACATATATATAGCATTTATCGCAAAATGGTGAAGAAGAATAAACAGTTTAACGAGATCTATGATTTATTGGCGATTCGTGTGCTGGTAAACAACGTCAGAGATTGCTATGCCGCTCTAGGTACCATTCATACAATTTGGAAACCAATGCCAGGTCGCTTTAAAGATTATATAGCCATGCCTAAGGTGAATATGTACCAGAGTCTTCATACGACTGTATTGGGTTTACGTGGAGAACCGATCGAAGTGCAAATTCGCACTCACGATATGCACCGAACGGCGGAATACGGGATTGCGGCTCACTGGGCATATAAAGAAGGTGCTGAAGTAGACAGTGGCACCTTTGAAGAGAAATTGCAATGGTTCCGAGAGATTATGGAATCACAACAGGAAACAAAAGATGCACAAGAGTTTGTTGAAAACCTCAAGATGGATTGGTTTTCCGACGCTGTTTTTGTTTTTACCCCCAAGGGTGATGTGATTGAATTGCCAGCAGGTTCAATCACTCTAGACTTCGCCTTTCGTATTCATACAGAAATCGGGAACCAGTGTATCGGTGCAAAGGTGAATGGAAAGCTGGTTCCGTTAGACTATAAGCTAAAAACAGGGGACATTATTGAGATTCTCACCTCGAAACACAGCTATGGTCCTAGCCGCGACTGGCTTAAAATTGTGAAGTCTTCCCATGCGCGCACGAAGATCCGCAATTGGTTTAAGAAGCAACAACGAGAAGAGAGTGTTGCCAAAGGAAAAGAAATGATTGAAGCGTTATTGAAAAAACATGACTTTCACCCTAGTGAAGTGATCACTTCTGAACGCCTGAAGGTCGTGGCCGATAAATTTAACTTCTCAGATGAGACGGATATGTACGCAGCGGTTGGTTATGGTGGAATTACGACGGCACAAGTCGTAACTCGCCTCACCCAAGGACTTACACCGGAAGAGAAGAAAGAGACGATCACCCTTCCCGATATGAAGGCGATGCCAGAACGACGCCGCGTTTCACACGGTGTGCAAGTAATCGGGGTAAGCAACCTCTTGGTGCGTCTTTCTCGTTGTTGTAATCCTGTTCCAGGTGATGATATTGCCGGCTTTGTGACCCAAGGTCGGGGCGTTTCCGTACATCGTGCTGATTGTCCAAACCTGAGTTCAGTTGAAGAGGAACGCCTTATCCCTGTGCAATGGGAAGGTGGCGGCGTGAGCAAGGCTTACAACGTGGATATTGAAGTGAGTGGGCTCGATCGTACGGGTCTTCTTAACGATCTATTGCAAGCGATCTCGGAGAAGAATGTAACGTTGACTGCAGTAAGTGGAAAAGCGGATCGACGAGGAATGGCTCGTGTCCATCTTTCGATTACGATTGAAAATATTAAGCATCTGCAAGCTGTTGTGGAACGAATTAAAAAAGTAAAAGATATATATAGCGTTCGACGATTGATGCAGTAGAAAGGGTAGCTATGCGCGTATTATTACAAAGAGTAACTGAAGCAAAGGTAACAGTGCAAAACGAGACTGTAGGGAGCATTCAACAGGGGTTACTGCTCTTGATCGGTGTGACCCATGGCGATGAAGCGCAGGATGTGGAGTATTTAGCGGATAAAGTAGTACATCTACGTATCTTTACAGATGAAGAAGGAAAGATGAATCGCTCACTGCTTGATATTGGGGGCGCTGCTCTCTGTGTCTCACAATTTACCTTGTACGGAGACTGCCTTAAGGGTAGACGACCCAACTTTATGGAAGCGGCCTCCCCACAGGAAGCGGAAGTGCTGTATGAACAATTTAATGAGCGCTTGCGTTCCTTTGGTGTACACGTGGAGAATGGACAGTTTGGACAGATGATGGAAGTCTCCCTAACTAACGACGGTCCAGTTACATTGATGTTAGAAAGTCATCGTGGACAGCGGGGATAACGGGAGAATAGAGTAGGTGTTTCGCTACATTATATAAATGAAGACCACCGATGTGCTATAATAGCCAACGAATAGGTATACTTGGTTTAAATATGAAGGAGGAAGACGATTCCGATGACACCACGCCAGTCGATTGACGATCTAGCAGTAAATACGATTCGTATGCTTTCTATCGATGCGATTGAAGAGGCTAACTCTGGCCACCCTGGACTTCCGATGGGGGCGGCTCCAATGGCCTATGTCTTATGGTCCCGCTTTCTTAAACATAATCCAGCTAATCCCGAATGGTTTGATCGCGACCGCTTTGTCTTGTCTGCTGGCCATGGCTCCATGCTGCTTTACAGCTTGCTCCACTTGAGTGGGTATGATTTATCCTTAGAGGAAGTAAAAGCTTTCCGCAAGTGGGGTAGTCGCACTCCAGGTCACCCCGAATTTGGTCATACTCCTGGTGTGGAAGCGACCACGGGCCCCCTTGGACAAGGGCTTTCCAATGCAGTAGGGATGGCGATGGCAGAAGAACATCTGGCTGCTCTTTATAATAAGAATGAGTTCAAAGTAGTTGACCATTATACGTATACATTGTGTAGTGATGGTGACCTGATGGAAGGCGTCGTAGCTGAAGCAGCGTCGTTAGCAGGGCATCAGAAGCTAGGTAAGTTGATTGCACTGTACGATTCTAATGATATCTCCTTGGATGGAGAAACCTCACATGCCTTTACAGAAGAGGTGCGACAGCGCTTTGAAGCATATGGATGGCAAGTATTGCGGGTGGAAGATGGAAACGATCTAGACGCGATCGAGGCAGCTATTCGTGAAGGACAAGCTGATACCCAGCGTCCTACTATGATCGAAGTTCGTACCGTAATCGGATACGGTAGTCCTAATAAGGCGGGAACGAGCAAAGTACATGGTGCTCCACTTGGAAAAGATGAAGTTGAAGAAGTGAAAAAAGAGTACGGCTGGGCTGCGAGTGAGCCTTTTACCGTTCCCCATGAAGTATCTGTCCATTTCGCAGAGTTGAAAGAGAAGGGATCGCAGACGGAGATCAAGTGGCAAAATATGATGGCCCGTTATCGTGAAGCATATCCTGAATTGGCACGGCAGTTAGAACAATCGTTGCAGGGAAAGCTTCCTGAGGGATGGGACAAGGAGCTCCCAACGTTTACCTCGTCGGATAAAGCGGTAGCTACACGCTCTGTTTCCGGTGAGGTGCTCAATGCATTGGCTAAGACAGTTCCAACATTATTTGGAGGATCGGCTGATCTGGCCTCATCCAATAAAACAACCATGAAAGATGCTGGTATCTTTCAAGCAGAAGATCGCAGTGGTCGTAACATCTGGTTTGGTGTGCGTGAACATGGTATGGGAGCCGCCCTTAATGGAATGATGTATCATGGGGGATTGCGGGCTTTTGGAGCTACTTTCTTGGTTTTCTCTGATTATCTACGACCGGCGATTCGTCTGGCGGCATTATCTCAGCTCCCTGTGCTCTATGTATTTACCCATGACAGCATTGCTGTTGGTGAAGATGGGCCGACGCATGAACCCGTAGAGCAAATTCCATCTATGCGCCTGATCCCGGGGTTGTATACGTTCCGTCCAGCGGATGGTAATGAGACAGTGGCTGCTTATCGCTTTGCTCTGGAACAGACAAAAGCCCCAGTTGCGCTGGCACTCAGTCGTCAAAACTTGCCTATTTTGGAAGGATCTCAAGAGAAGGCGCAAGAAGGAACGAAAAAAGGTGCCTATATTCTTTCCGAAGCGAAAAACGGGGATCCTGAAGGAATTATTCTTGCTTCAGGTTCTGAGACGAGCTTAGCGATGGAGGCACAACAGCAGTTAGCTGACGAAGAGATTTATGTGCGTGTGGTTAGTGTACCTTGTCGCGAGTTGTTTGCTCAACAAACACCATCATATCAAGAAAAAGTATTGCCAAAAGCGATCCAGGCACGTGTTGCTGTGGAGGCGGCTCATTCGATGGGATGGGAGAAATACGTGGGTGATCACGGTACCGTCATTGGGATGGATGGTTTTGGAGCCTCTGCTGCAGGTGAATTGGTAATGGAGAAGTTTGGCTTTACTGTGGACAACGTGACAGAAAAAATGAAGAAAACGTTAAAGAAGTAAGTGTAAATATACAATAAAACCGCCCCCCTCACGCTATTAGAGGGGGGCGGTTTTTTAGCGGTGAAGATGATGTCGGTGGTATCTTCCGTCAGCCTCTTACGTTTTTATAGGTTACAACGACAAGTTGTAAAGCTCTCCAAACTTGCTTTTTAGATAGCGAATATAGGGGTCGATCATCAAGGAACTACCTGTTGCTTTTTGCAGAATTTCATCTGCACTAAATTTACGGCCATGCTGGTAGATGTTTTCCTGTAGCCAGTTGTGTAGGACAGTGAAGTTACCTTGAGAAATTTGTTGTGGGATATCAGGATGGCTACTTAGAGCTGCATCATAAAATTGCGCACTCATGATATTCCCAAGAGTGTAGCCTTGGAACGACCCACCGATGGTATCCATATACCAGTGGATATCTTGTAGGACGCCATCCCGATCATCGGGCGCCTGGATTCCTAGGTCGGACTTGTAACGAGCATGCCAAGCCTCCGGTAGGTCGCGTACGGCCAGCTTTCCTTCGAGCATGGCAAGCTCTAAGTCGAAGCGAATGATCACATGCAAGTTATAGGTAACCTCATCTGCATCGGTACGGATGAGCGATCGCTGTACGCGGTTGATGGCGCGATAAAACGTGGTAAGTGATACATTGTTTAATTGCTCTGGGAACGCTTTTTGTAATTGCGGGTAATAAAACTCCCAAAAAGGTAAGCTGCGTCCGACTAGATTTTCCCACAGACGTGATTGGCTTTCGTGCACTCCGGACGAGGTACCACTTGCCAGCGGTGTCCCTTCCAAACTACTATCGACACCCAGCTCATAGAGAGCATGTCCGGCTTCATGAATGGTACTAAAGAGCGAATCACTCAAATCATTTTCCTGATAACGGGTGGTGATTCGAACGTCATCTATAGAGAAGTTGGTCATGAAGGGATGGTGAGTGGTATCTAAACGTCCGCGCTCAAAGTCATAGCCCAATTTACCTACAATATCTTTGCAAACGGCTTCTTGATCTTGGATGGCGAAAGGTTGGTGGATACAAGCGGGATCAAAATCAGCTTGTTCCGTAATCGCTTGTACGAGGGGAACCAACTCTTTGCGTAACTGAGCGAAGACATTTCGAATTTCGGCTGTTTTCATTCCAGGGTCGACTTCAGCGATCAGCGGATCGGCAATATGTTCATAGGGATGAAAAGAAGCGAGTTCGCGACTGTACTCTAACGTTTTTTCCAGATAGGGCAACACAGCGGCGAAATCATTTTCGGGGCGAGCTTTTGTCCATACTTGATATGTTTCAGAGCTGTGGTTGTATAGCTTAGATACGAAGGAAGATGGAACGCGTAGAGCTTTTTCATACTGTTTACGGGCTAAACGGATCAAACTTGCTTCTGTACTCTCGTACGGCATGCTATCTTCGTATGTGGCGAGTGATTCTAGTAGGTTACCGATAGCGGGAGAAGTAAATTTCTCATGTGCTAGTTTTCCAATAGTAGCTAGCTGTCGACCACGAGCGGCTGCCCCCTTGACAGGCATATAGGTGGATTGATCCCAACTTAATACCCCTGCAGCATATTCTAAATCACTTACCTCTTGTAACAGTTTTTTAAGTTCTTGAAAATTCTTTTCCATTCTGCGCCTCCTGTCTATGTAATTGGTTCTCTTGTATCCTATGAGCGATGGTCTCTATTTATTCTATCTTTTTTATTTGCGAGAGTACACCCATTTTCGATTGCGATTGGCTTACATAACTGCTTTAGAGGGTGATTAGAAATTTTGTTCCTTTTACACTTGACATTTACGTATAGTTCCAGTATCATTTCTACACAATAATACCCAAAAACTTGATACGTACCGGTGATGGGAAAAGTACTCGGATGTTCAACACAGCAAGAGAGGAGATGCCATAGGCTGAAAGCATCTCTTGTGTATCTGACCTGAGGAAAGACACCCGGAGGTTCTGGAGCGAAAGCAAGTACGGAAGTAGTGAGTAGACCCAGACGGTGACCAGACGATACCTGGTTCCTGCAAGTGGAAGAGTAGATCGCTTACTTTTCAATCAAGGGTGGCACCGCGGGTGTTGGAAGTTCATCAACCAATCTCTCGTCCCTGACAACGACATAGATGTCAGGGGTGGGGGATTTTTTATTTTTATACGGGAGGGGTAATGATTATGCAGTTTAAAGTACCGCGTGGAACGCAGGATATCCTGCCGGGTGAAGTAGAGATGTGGCAGTGGATAGAAGATAATATTAGAAAGATATGCCGTCAGTACCACTATGCCGAAATTCGTACGCCTATGTTTGAAAGCACGGAGCTGTTTAAACGGGGTGTGGGTGAGACAACGGATATTGTGGAGAAGGAGATGTACACCTTTGAGGATCGTGGGGGGCGTAGCTTAACTTTGCGTCCAGAGGGAACGGCTCCCGTGGTACGGTCGTTTGTCGAACATAAGACCTACGGAGAGCCACAGCCGACGAAGTTGTATTATGTAGGACCCATGTATCGATATGAACGTCCACAGGCAGGCCGTCAGCGGCAATTTCATCAGTTTGGTGTAGAGTTGTTTGGCACCTATGAGCCAGAAAGTGATGCAGAAGTGATCACCTTAGGAATGGACTGGTTTGCCGCGGTTGGTCTAGAAGGAGTAACGGTAGAGATTAATAGCGTAGGTTGCACAACTTGCCGTCCCGTCCATCGCGCTAATTTAGTTGACTATTTTACTCCCTATCAAGAGCAGTTATGTGGAGATTGTCAATCCAGGCTTACTCGCAACCCATTAAGAATTCTCGACTGTAAAAAAGAATCTTGTCAAGCGATTATTAAGGATGCACCTAGTATTGTGGAGGCATGGTGTGAGGAGTGTACGACACACTTTTCACAAGTAAAAAAAGAATTGGAGCTAGTTAACGTTCCTTATCGCCATAACGACCGGCTTGTGCGGGGCTTAGATTATTATACACGTACGGCGTTCGAGTATATGTTGGAGAACCGGCAAGGAGGGGGACAAGCGTCTACGATTGGTGGCGGTGGTCGCTATAATGGCATGGTAAAAGAGATGGGTGGCCCTGAGATGTCCGGGATTGGTTTTGGGATTGGTATGGAACGAGTTTTGCTAGCGTTGAAAACTTCAGAAAAAGAATTTCCGCAGATGACAACATTAGATGCGTATGTAGTTGCCTTGGGTGAACAGGCACAAGAGGAGACCACTCGTATTCTACATGAACTGAGGAAAGCTGGTTTGGCGGTGGAGCGTGATTTGTTAAACCGGAAGTTAAAAGGGCAGATGAAGGCGGCTGACCGGGCGGGAGCGCGTTATGTTGTCATTATCGGTGATGAGGAAATAAAGAATCAACGAGTGCGAATAAAAGAGCTAGCAAGTGGTGAGCAAAGTGAGGTTGGATTAGAGGAACTGACTCACATATTAAAAGAAAAGCAGATCTAATAGGGGGAAAGAGCATGGAACAGCAGACAAGAACACATCATTGCGGAGAACTAGGAACCGCTTCGGTTGGTGAAAAGGTAAGGTTAACTGGCTGGGTACAGAAACGACGCGACTTGGGAGGGTTAATTTTTATCGATTTGCGCGATCGTTCTGGTCGGGTGCAGGTTGTTTGTCACCCCGAAGTATCAGCAGAGGCGGTGCAAGTGGCTGAGAAAGTACGACGCGAATTTGTGTTGGGTGTTGAAGGGACCGTGGTGGCACGGGCAGAAGATGCGGTTAATCCCAACATGGAGACAGGAAAAATAGAAATTGAGTGTAAGCAGATCGAGGTGATAAACGAAGCGAAAACCCCTCCGCTCGACATTGAAGATCATATTGATGTTGATGAAATGGTGCGCTTAAAATATCGGTATCTCGACTTGCGTCGTCCAGAGATGCAAAAAACATTGGTACTTCGTCATCGTGCTATGCAGATGATACGTTCCTACCTGGATGAAGGTGGATTTTTAGAAGTAGAAACCCCCATTTTGACTAAAAGTACACCCGAGGGTGCGCGCGACTATCTGGTTCCCAGTCGGGTGCAAGGAGGGAACTTCTTCGCTCTTCCACAATCACCACAGATGTTTAAACAGCTGTTGATGGTAGCAGGTTTAGAGAAGTACTTCCAGATTACACGTTGTTTCCGCGATGAGGATCTGCGTGCTGATCGGCAGCCAGAATTTACTCAAGTAGATATTGAAGCTTCTTTCCTTCCACAAGAATCGTTGCTGAAAATGATGGAAGAGATGATGATGAAGCTGTTTGAGGAAACGATTGGAGCACATGTGGAAGGGCCGTTTTTGCGCCTTACTCACCAGGAGGCGATGGATCGCTTTGGCACAGACAAACCAGATATGCGCTACGGGATGGAACTGCGAGATTTATCGGGATTAGTTCACAACAGTGGCTTCAAAGTGTTTGCCACTACAGTAGCAGGTGGGGGACAGGTAAAGGCGATCAATGTAAAAGGATGTGCTGATTGGAGCCGTAAGGTGGTAGATGGTTGGGGCAAAGTAGCTCAAGAGCTCGGTGCTAAAGGACTTGCCTGGCTAGCAGTGCGTGCAGAGGGGAATAAGGGACCTGTAGCCAAATTTCTCTCTGCCGAAGAGTGGACAAAAATGGCAAAGGTATTGGAAGCGGAAGTGGGCGATATGATACTGTTCGTAGCAGATAAGCCGACAGTGGTTGCACAAGTATTGGGAGAAATACGTACTCGCTTAGCTAAAGAACTGGACTTGATTCCACAAGGAAAATATAGCTTTCTGTGGGTAACTGATTTCCCATTGCTATCCTACGACGAGGAAGAAGGTCGTTATTTTGCAGAACATCATCCCTTCACCATGCCTGTTGCTGAAGATGTGGAGAAGTTGACGACAGATCCTGGGAGTGTGCGTGCACAGGCGTATGATCTCGTTCTTAATGGGTACGAAATCGGGGGCGGCAGTCAGCGTATCTATCGTCGCGAAGTACAGGAAGCGATGTTTACAGCGCTTGGTTTTACGATGGAAGAAGCATACGAACAGTTTGGCTTCTTCTTGGAAGCTTTTGAATACGGAGCACCACCTCATGGTGGGATCGCCCTTGGGTTTGATCGAATTGTGATGTTACTAGCAGGACGTGATAACTTGCGTGATTGCATCGCGTTTCCGAAAACGAATCAAGCTCGATGCCTCCTCACACATGCCCCTACACCGGTGGATGAATCGCAGTTAAATGCTTTAGCGATCTCATTAGTCAAAAGCGAAGTGGAAGCTTAAGGTACCCATTTATTTAGTAGCCACATTCTGACGCTTGAAATTGTAAAAGGCAAGTGGTATGATAATACCAACAAAGAGAGACGCTCTGAGATGCTCGTATCATCCTCAAGTTTTGAGCCAACACTTCCACAACGGGAGCTTGGTGTCATTGATGGGAACGGATGCCTCCATCGTGTGGACCCGCAAACATCAGTGCAGGGCACCCACCTGCTTAGGCAGGTTCAAAACTAAGGATCTTACGGCACTCCCGGGGCCTCTTTTTTTTGTACATAAATATTGGTTTCATGATAAAATCTATAGTAGAGGCAAGGAAATCGGTATACAAAGGATGAATTCGTTTGAAAATTGGAATTGATATTGATGGTACCATCAAACATACGCAAGAAGCTGCCGTAAAAGTGTACAACAAAGAATTACAAAAGGAGGTTCGTCCCGAAGATATCCGTGAATTCCACCTAGATAAAGCATATGGACTTACAGCCAAAGAAGGAAAGGCGATGTGGCGCCGGATGGAACACATCATTTATTCGATTGGGCACCCATTAATCGATGCGGCTCCGATTTTACACGATTTTCGTAACCGAGGACATGAGATTTTCTTTATCACCGCTCGTCCTGATATGAAAAATATTACAGAAATAACAAAGAAATGGTTAAATGAGAACGACTTCCCTTATGATGGGAAAAATTTATATATGGGTTCGCAAAATAAAGGGAAGATCGCTGTGGATTTAGGGATTGATCTCTTTTTTGAGGATGCACCGTATCACCTAGACTGTTTAGTTAAGAATGGTATTAAAACGGTTGTTGTTCACGCCAATTACAACGAAGATTATGCTCATGATCTGTTACGCATTCGTGAGTGGAAGGAAGCGATTCCGATTGTGGAAGAGATGGAAAAAGAAAAGGCTTGAAGTTTTAGAGGCGCGGGTGTGAGTCTTTTGATTCACACCTTTTTGATGTATAGAGAAAAAGCGATGAAGATTTCTCGTCTTCACCGCATACGCCATCATCGTTTGCTTTTTTTCTTTATTTCTTCCCAATAGACTTGCACCTTTCCTTCATATCCAATTGGGGACGGATGGTAAAATTGTTTACCCAGATGCTCATCCGGTAAGTACTGTTGCAAAACATAACCATGAGGGTAATCGTGTGGATAAAGATAACGGTCAGTTTGGTCCCCAGGTCGCCCTTTTTTGCCATGACTATCCCAAAGATGGGGTGGAACATCACCGCGTTCCTCTTTGTTTACTGCTGTAAGTGCAGCATCGATGCCAGTTACCACTGCATTGCTCTTTGGAGCCGTTGAAATATATATAACAGCTTCTGCTAATGGAATGCGCGCTTCGGGCATACCTACATATTCGACTGCTTGGGCGGCGGCAGTGGCTATTTGTAAGGCGCGGGGATCTGCGATACCCACATCTTCTGCCGCGTGTACGATGAGACGACGGAGGATGAAGCGGGGATCTTCGCCGGCATGTAGCATCTTTGCTAGATAGTAAAGGGCGGCATCGGGATCAGAACCACGCATGCTTTTGATCCATGCCGAGACGGTATCATAGTGGATGTCGCCATTCTTATCGTAGTGCACACGCTTTTGTTGAATGGATTCTTCAGCGATCTCTAGAGTGATGCGTCGTTTTCCCTCTTCATTGGGGTGAGTGGTGAGCACGGCCAGTTCTAGCGCGTTGATAATATTGCGTGCATCTCCGCCTGCCACCTGAATGACGTGCTCCAGTGCGTCATGGTCAATCTCGACATGGTAGGAGCCAAGCCCACGCTCCTCATCAGCCAAAATTTTTGTGACAAGCTCGATCATCTCATTCGCTTCCAGAGGAACTAAAGTGAAAACTCGTGAGCGTGATAATAAAGCGTTATTTACCTCAAAGGAAGGGTTCTCAGTTGTTGCTCCGATTAAAGTAACGGTCCCTTCCTCGACATAGGGAAGCAGAGCATCTTGCTGAGATTTATTGAGACGATGGATTTCATCGATAAAGAGGAGTGTTTTTTCTTGATACATACTCCGTCTCTCCTTTGCTTCTTCAATGAGACGGCGAATATCGGCTACTCCCGCTGTTACCGCATTTAGCTGTTCAAAACGAGCTTGTGTAGTATTGGCAATCACCATAGCCAGGGTTGTTTTGCCTGTACCCGGAGGGCCATAAAAAATGAGAGAGGAGAGTTGATCAGCCTCGATGGCGCGTCGAAGCAGTTTTCCTTGTCCGAGAAGATGCTGTTGACCGATGATTTCGTCCAGGTTCCGTGGACGCATGCGAGCAGCTAATGGGCGAGTTTGGTCGTGCTGTGCTTCTCCATATTCAAATAAATTCATGGAAGGTGCTCCTTCTAGTTGGCTGGATCTTGTCTTTTCGATACAATTAAAGGATAAAAGAAAGTGAAGCATATGGGAAGAGGTGTAATAGATGAAAGTATCGACAAAAGGGCGGTACGGGTTAACCATCATGATGGACTTGGCTCATCAGTGTGAAGGTAAACCGATTCCGCTCAAAAGCGTGGCCAAGCGCCATGGTTTATCAGAGCATTATCTGGAGCAGTTGATTGCGCCTCTCCGTAATGCAGGCTTAGTACGCAGTGTGCGCGGAGCGTACGGTGGATATGTATTGGCTCATCCTGCGGATAAAATTACAGCTGGGGATATTATCCGGGTGTTGGAAGGGCCGATCTCACCTGTAGAGCTAGATGAGGAAGTTAATGAAGCGCAGCGTGAATTGTGGGCACGTGTGCAAGCAGCAATTGAAAAAGAGCTGGATGAAACCACAGTAGCGGATCTTATTCGCACTTCCCAGGATGGGGATGAAAAAGATTATTATATGTTTTATATCTAAGGATGAGGGTGAAAAAGATGTCTATCTATCTTGATCATGCAGCTACAACGCCTCTGCATCCCAGCGTAAGAGAAGCAATGCTTCCCTTTCTAGATGAACATTTTGGCAATCCGTCTAGCTTACATGCCTATGGCCGGACGGCCCGTCATGCAGTTGATGAAGCACGACAACAGGTAGCAGAGGCAATTGGAGCTGATGCGGGTGAGATAATGTTTACCAGTGGTGGAACGGAAAGTGATAACGCAGCGTTGTGGGGCTGTTTGCTTGCTCAACGTGAACAGGGAAAAGACCATATTGTTACTTCAACAGTAGAGCATAAAGCTGTGTTAGAGTCGTGTCACTACCTTGAAACCCTTGGATTCCGCGTTACATATGTACCCGTAACCTCAAGCGGACAAGTTCTTCCTCAAGATATAGCGGAAGCTATCGAGGAAAAAACGGCCTTAATAAGTGTGATGTACGGAAACAATGAAGTAGGAACGGTTAATCCGATAAAGGAGATCGGAGAGATCGCTCGTCAACATCAGCTTCCTGTTCATACGGATGCTGTGCAAGTTATCGGAAAAAAAGAGGTAAATGTTTCCGTCCTCCCTGTGGATCTGCTCTCCCTTTCTAGTCATAAGGTAAACGGCCCCAAAGGGGTAGGAGCTTTATATGTGCGTATGGGTACGCATTTTCGTCCCATGCTATATGGGGGGAGTCAGGAGCGAAAACGGCGGGGAGGGACGGAAAATGTAGCTGGCATAGTTGGATTTGGAAAAGCCATTTCGCTTGCCACCTCTTCTACTGCGGCTGCGTTTGCACGTCTAGCTGGATTGCGTCAGGCAATGATGACTGAGTGGGATCGATTGGGGCTTTCTTATCATCTCAATGGACACGAGAGAGATCATTTGCCTCATATTTTAAATGTTAGCTTTGTAGGAGTTGAGACGGAAACGCTTTTGATGAATTTGGACTTGGCTGGAATCGCTTGTGCTAGTGGTTCAGCATGTACATCGGGGACATTGGAGGTCTCACACGTGCTTGAAGCGATGAATCTGCCTATAGAAGAAGCTCGCTCCGCTGTTCGTTTTAGTTTCGGGATGGGTAATGAGGAAACCGATGTGATTCGAGCAGCGCAAGTGACAGCGGATATAGTAGCACGCTTGCGTGGAGAATGAGAGGAAGGCCTGAGGTGATGTGAAGTGGGGGATCCCTCATTTGATAAACAGACAGACCACCCCTTCCTAAAGGGAATGCTAATACGAGAAATTTTTTATAACGAAGAAAATGGCTTTGGTGTTTTTATGATGCAGGTGAAAGAGTCGTCAGAAGCGTTGGATAAAAAAGAAGTGACGATTGTAGGGCACTTTATGCGTCCTCATCCAGACGAATTGTTGTTATGCCACGGCAAGTGGATCGAGCATCCCCGTTTTGGACGTCAATTTGAAGTGGTACATCTACAAAAAGAGATGCCATCTGGACAGCAAGCGATTGTTAAGTACTTATCTAGTGATATGTTTCATGGTGTCGGATTAAAAACAGCTGAGAAGATCGTCCATCATTTGGGAGAGAATGCTCTGGAAAAGATTGTTGATAACCCTGATGTTCTTGTCGATATCCCTGGCATTTCTTCAGAGAAAGCTCACAGTATTGCTACAGGGCTACAGGGTCATCGCTCTTTGGAAAACGCTTTGGTCTTTCTCTACCGCTATGGAATTGGTCCCATATTAGCGATGAAAATTGTGCAAACATATAAAGAGCATACAGTTGACTTGGTTCGTGCTCACCCGTATAGGCTCATCGAAGATATTGAAGGGATTGGTTTTCATAAAGCGGATGAATTAGCACAGCAGGTGGGAGTAGCCGTTGATTCGCCCCAGCGCTTCCAAGCAGCTGTGCTATTTAGTATTTCGGAAGCTGCAATGGCGGAAGGACATGTTTTTTTGACACAGACACAGTTGGAAGATCGTGTGCGCGCTCTTATTCTTCGCGATTTTGATACGACCTTTCCAGAGGAACTGCGCGAGCAGTTGGTACAGGGGTTGGTCATGGAAGGGAAGTTGTTGGAAGAGGAAGGGCGGCTGTATCTTCCTTCTCTGTATTATGCTGAATATGGGATGGCAGCAAAGGTTCAACAATTGTTAAATCAGACTGAGGAAGAGTTCCCCGTTCATGAACCATATGAAATCTTAGGGCAGGTAGAAGAGTCGCTTAGCGTCTCTTATGCGGATAAACAGCGGGAGGCGATGCTGGCATCCATTCAATCCCCGTTGATGATTCTAACAGGGGGACCTGGAACCGGGAAAACAACTGTTATTCGGGGCATATGTCACTTGTTTGCTCAGCTTCATGAGTTCTCTCTTGACCCTAAGGATTATGAAGGCAAAGAGGAACCATATCCTATTCGATTGGCAGCTCCGACTGGACGAGCGGCAAAACGCATGTCTGAATCGACAGGGCTACCTGCTATGACAATTCATCGGTTATTGGGATGGCGAGGCGAGTTTTTTGAACGGGATAGCGAACATCCGATTGAAGGTTCCCTTTTAATAGTCGATGAGGTTTCGATGATGGACATGTGGCTCGCCAATCAATTATTTCGTGCGATTCCTAAAGGGATGCAAGTATTATTGGTGGGGGATGCTGATCAACTGCCATCCGTAGGACCGGGAAAAGTGCTCCATCATTTATTAGACGTGGAACAGATACCACGGGTAGAACTTACAGATATTTTCCGGCAGAAGGAAGGTTCCTCTATTATTCAGTTAGCACATGCGATGAAAGAAGGGGAGTTACCGGACGACTTATTACAACCTCTGCCAGACCGTCGCTTTTTTTCTACCACACGTGAGCAGACGTTGCCGGTTGTTTTGAAAACGTATGAAGAGGCATTGCACCGTGGTTATACATTATTTGATGTGCAGGTGTTGGCACCGATGTACAAAGGAGAAGTGGGTGTAAACCGCATCAATGAAGAGATTCAAGCATCAATTAATCCTCCTCATCCTGGTAAGAAAGAAGTAAAGTGGGGAGAGGGTACCTTCCGATTACATGATAAGGTGTTACAGTTGGTCAACCATCCCGAATACCCTGTCTATAATGGAGACATGGGACAAGTGATCGCACTAAATGAAGACGCTGTACAAGAGGATCCTGTCCTGTGGGTAAATTATGATCGACAAGAAGTGGCTTATAAGCGTAGTCAGCTGAATCAATTAAGTTTGGCTTACGCTTGTTCTATCCATAAAGCACAAGGGTCCGAGTTTCCGATCGTGATTATGCCGGTATTATCGGCGTATCGACGCATGCTGAAGCGAAATCTCCTTTATACGGGTGTGACACGCAGTCAGTCGTATCTGATTCTGTGTGGGGAGATGAAAGCGATGCGCTCAGGAATACGAGTGGCAGATGGGCAAGAACGAAATAGTTTTTTGGCGAATCTTATCCGAGAATGGCTATGATCTCCCAACATGAAATGCTCTCCTCCAAGTCATACTACTGGTAGCGGGAGGAGGAGATTTTCCTTGCGCAGTTCACAAGACATCATCGGTTTACCTGTCATCCAGCGTGTTGACGGCAAGAAGTTGGGGATTGTTCGTGATCTGCTCTTTGATGATCACCAGCAATGTTATGGACTCTTATTGGAAAGTGGCAAGTGGGTGAAGCGCGGTCAGTTTATCCCCGCAAATAGGGTGAGTGCTTTAGGACAAGATGCGGTGATGGTTGAGGATTCTTCCGCGGCTCTTCCCTTGGATGAAGCCGTGGAGGAAAGTATGGGATTCTTCTCTGGCGATAAGAAATTAAAAGGTCGATCTGTTATCCAAGCGACGGGACAAGAGTTGGGGATGGTGGAGAATGTCTATATTGGAGAGGAACTGGGGAAGCTGATAGGGTATGAGCTTTCCGACGGATTGATTAGCGATCTGACAGAAGGAAGAAAGGTACTGCATTCTCATCAACCTCTAACGTGGGGAGAGGATGTCCTCATTGCACCGTCCGTCGGGATCGAACTTGTGGATAACAGGAGAAGGTAGGGAGATTCATGTTACGCTGTCCCAACTGCCATTCACACGATCTTGGTAAAGTAGGCTCTCATCAGTTTTACTGTTGGGGATGTTTTATTGAACTGGCTGTGAAAGATGAACAGGTATCAGCTGTGTATCAAGTAGAAGAGGATGGAAGCTTGTCCTCGTTAGACGATTTGTTCTTGTGATCTTGCTTTTCATCCGCGAAGGGGGAATACCTTTGAAACAGAGAAAGTGGCTATCTACTCTGATTGTAGGAACCTTAATGACGTGGATGGTGCGAAGGCTGATGAGCCGACGCAGTCCCTGGGAGAAATTCAAGGGCAGAGTAAAAGGTAAACCGATGCGTATGGGCAATCAAATGATGTCTTGGGCGATGAAGCAACACTTTAAACGTCGTTTTGCCCGATAATCTCTAAGTTGTTCATCTTTGGATCCGGGCGAACTCGCCCGGATTTTTTGGCTTAATCCCGAGGGGTTGTACATATACTAGCATTGAAACTGTCGTTGCTGGGAGGGGATAGATATATGAAGTGGATACCGAAAGAATCCCATATTCAAGTGGCACTCTTTGTCTTACTCCTTAGTGCGATTATGTTTCTTCTGGTACAGATGAATCCCTTTTTTGCAGGTATTTGGCATTTTATCAAAACGATCTTTACTCCTTTTTTATTCGCAATTATTATCTCCTATCTGCTTAATCCCGTTGTTTCCGCTCTTAGTAATCGGGCAGTTCCTCGTTCAATTGCGGTTCTCCTCATTTACGCTCTCTTTATCGGTTCGCTTACAATTGTGTTTATGAATACAGCACCTCTCTTAAATCAGCAATGGGTGGAGTTGATGGAACATCTTCCACAGTGGCACAGTGAAATGCATGAATGGATGGATCAATATAATCATAATAAAGAGTTATTACCAGAGAGTGTTCGTAATGGAATTGAGCAGTCCCTCGCTCAAGTGGAGGAGAAGATCTCCAATCTGATCAGCGATACCACGGGTGGTTTAGAAAGCACGTTGAATCAGCTCTTCATCGCGTTCATCATTCCATTTCTCGCATTCTATATGCTGAAAGACGTGGCTGTTATTGAGAAATCCATGGTTTCCCTATTACCTGGTAAACAGCGTCGTGACATTTTACGGGTAGTAAAAGATATTGATCGTGCACTGGGTAACTATGTGCGTGGACAATTATTGGTTTGTCTTGTAGTGGGCGTTCTTTCCTACATCGGCTACTTAGTTATTGGCATGCCGTATGCATTGTTGTTGGCACTTGTTGTTGCCCTATTTAATGTAATTCCGTTCCTAGGACCTTTTATCGGGGCTATTCCTGCATTTTTTGTGGCACTAACCATTTCTTTTAAAATGGTGTTGCTGGTCATTGCTGTTAATCTGGTGGTGCAGGTATTGGAAGGGAATGTACTCTCTCCTCAAATCGTGGGTCGTTCGTTACGCATGCACCCCTTGTTTATTATCTTTGCTTTATTGGTGGGTGGGGAATTAGGAGGCATTCTCGGACTGATCTTGGCTGTTCCTTTTTTTGCAGCCTGTAAGGTAGTTGTGGATCACTTGATAGCCCACTCTTTACGCTCCTAAGAGAGGGAATGGAGTAAGAAGAGAAGAATATAATAAAGATGTCGATCTTCTGATTTTCGAGTTACTATACAACTATTACATTACAATAACGTAGGGTTCCAGGAGGTTTGCAGATGATAACAGTTTATCCTGAAAAAGCAGGAGAAATTATTCGTCGAATTAGAAAAGAAAAAGGATTGCGTCTTGAAGATGTGGCAGATGACAATATTTCACCAGCGACAGTTTCCAATATTGAACGTGGTGTTCCTCATGTGTTGCCGGCTAAGGTGGCATATCTAATGGACAAGCTGTCGATTAATCAAGCTGATCTCAGCGCGCGTATGATGGGTGTGGAACAGGAACTTGGCTTTATGGAATTAAAAATGACATCGATTGAATCGTTGTTAGATCAGGGGAATTACGACGTAGCCGAGAAAGGATTGCGCCAATTTGACGGGCTGGGGACGGAGCATCCGTTGTCTGCTATGGTTTGCTACCTTAAAGGTAAGCTGTTCATTTCGAAAAAAAACCTATTACGTGCGGAAAAAGAGTTTTTCAATGCTATACGATTAGCAGAGCGTAATCACAATGTAATAGACGTGGATGCCTATAACAGTTTAAGTTTTATAGCATATTTTAATAATGACTTGGAGTCAGCCTTAAAATATGTAAATAAAGGGTTGGATAGGTTTAGTATAAATGGTGATCGTGATCACCTGTATGATGTTCTTATTATAAATAAAATAGCGTATCTGGAGAAATTAGATCGAATTGGTGAAGCGATATCGATTATCGGTGAGGTATGGGATCGCAAAGAGGATATTAAAAAGCCTGATTTATTGCTTCATTTGTATCATTTGAAAGTAAATCTTCTTTGTAAGACGGGATATTATGAAGAAGCGATAGAAGTTGGACTTGAAGGCATTCATCGAGCGAGACTGACAAATGAGTATATTCGTATCCATCATATTTGGGATTCGCTTGGGGGTGTTTTCCTGAGAGTAAGTGATTTAGATAGCGCTGAAGTATGTTTGGAGCATGCGCTGTCACTTGAAGGGTTAATAAAAACTAAAAATTATTTTGTTACCACTTTAATCAAAAAAGGTATTTTACATATGAGAAGGGGTGAGCAAGAACAAGCTGACAAGTTCCTACATAGGGCTATTTCGCTAGGTAAAGAGGAAAAGGCAGATGTTTACTTACTGGATGCGCTAGCCACTATGGGCGATCTAAGGGTGAAGCAAATAAGGTATGATGAGTCGGTTGTTTATTATCGACAAGCACTAAGAATAGCTGAGAGATTAAAATTTAAACATAAACAACATTCAATACTATTCCGCATTCTATTGTCTTTACAGGAAACAGGCTCGGAAGAATTTTCGACCGAGTTAACGAATATGTTTGAAGTTCAAAAAGAATTAAAGGAGAATCCAATGTTCAGTGAAATCATTTAAAATTTTATTCGTGGTAGTTATTTTCTCCTTTGGATGTATGACACTTCTATTGTCATTGAACTCTTATGAGTTAACAGACATAGATAAAGGGGATCCGAGCATATCTTAAATTTAGGAAATAGAATCCATCTTCGTGTGAGATGGATTCTATTTTGACCTTGCGACAATCCATGGTATAATACCGTTACAACGTATAGGAAGATGATACTTAACAATTCGATGATGAGACCGAAGTACATGTAGCAACCGACAGAGAGAAGGGCCCATACTCTCTTATAAATAAAGGGAGAGTGTGGCTGGAAGGCCTTTTCGGTAGATGCACATGGAAAGCCAGTCTCTGAGTGCAGGTTAAACACCTGCCGGTAGCGATGCCGTTATGAAATCAAGTGATTCATGTACTTAAGACCGAAGTGTGTGAATAAGCAGGGTGGTACCGCGGGAAACCTCTCGTCCCTATACAGGATGAAGGTTTTTTTTATTTGTTCAAAGATCAATCGGGACGGTGATTAGAAATGAGAACGCATGAAATTAGGCAGAAGTACCTAGATTTTTTTCAGGAGAAAGGGCATCGCGTTGAGCCGAGTGCTTCACTTGTGCCTGTAGACGACCCAACCCTACTCTGGATCAATAGTGGGGTAGCTACTCTGAAAAAGTATTTTGATGGTCGTGTTACCCCTGATAATCCGCGTATTGTAAATGCGCAAAAGTCGATTCGTACCAATGATATTGAAAATGTAGGGTATACCAAACGACATCATACATTTTTCGAGATGTTAGGTAACTTTTCAATTGGGGATTATTTTAAAGAAGAGGCCATTTTGTGGGCATGGGAGTTCCTAACGAGTCCGAAGTGGATGGGTTTAAGTCCGGACCGCCTTTCTGTAACCATTCATCTTGAGGACGATGAAGCGGAGAAAATTTGGCATGAACAAGTAGGGGTACCTAAAGAGCGTATCGTTCGATTGGAAGAAAACTTTTGGGATATTGGTGAAGGTCCGAGTGGTCCAAATACAGAAATTTTTTATGATCGTGGTGAAGAGTTCGGAAATCTAAGTGATCCGGAGTGCTACCCTGGCGGGGAGAACGAACGTTATTTGGAAATATGGAATTTGGTATTCTCACAGTTTAATCATAATCCGGATGGCAGCTACACTCCGCTACCGAAGAAGAATATTGACACCGGTATGGGACTGGAGCGAATGGCATCAGTGATGCAAGATGTACCTTCCAACTTCGATACGGATGGTTTTCTACCGATTATCCAGGCTACATGTAAGGAAGCGGGAGTTAGCTATGGCGAGGATGAGGGAACTGATATTGCGCTCAAAGTAATCGCTGATCATGTTCGTACGCTGGTATTTGCAATAAGCGATGGAGTCCTCCCCTCTAATGAAGGGCGTGGTTATGTTCTGCGCCGCTTATTACGACGTGCGGTTCGTTATGGTAGAAAGCTGGGGATTCAACGGCCATTTATGCATTTACTAACTGAAGTGGTAGTGGAGATTAGCAAGGAGTTTTATCCTCAACCATTGGAAAAGCAAGCATTTATCAGCCGTGTGATTGGACAAGAAGAAGAACGGTTTTTGGAAACATTGAGCGATGGAATCGCGATTTTGGAGCAATGGATTACACAAGCAAAAGCAGAGAAACGCTCGGAGATTTCAGGTCATGAAGCGTTTAAATTATACGATACGTATGGGTTTCCTGTTGATCTGACAGAAGACTTTGCTCGCGAACAAGAAATGACAGTAGATCGTACTGGATTTGAAAAAGAGATGGAAGTTCAACGCGAACGTGCACGTGATGCACGACAAGATTCTACTAGTATGCAAGTACAAGGTGGCGTATTGACAGAGACAAGTGTTGAGACAACTTTCGTTGGGTATGATAATCTAGAAAGTGAGAGTGAAGTAGTTCTCCTCATAGTAGATGAGCAAGAAGTAGACATGGTGGGAAGCGGCACTCAGTGTCTGTTACTATTAAAAGAAACACCATTCTATGCTGAAAGTGGTGGACAAGCAGCCGACTATGGGATGATCTCAGCTGCTGGAGTTCGTGCGCGGGTAGAAGAGGTGCAAAAAGGCCCCCGTGGGGAGCATGTTCATACCGTTGTGATAGAAGAAGGTGTTCTTCGCAAAGGCGATCGAGTGACAGCGACAGTAGACACTCCGACACGTTTAGATACGTTAAAAAATCATACAGCGACTCACTTGCTTCATCAAGCACTAAAAGATACGTTGGGTGAGCATGTGAATCAAGCAGGTTCGCTTGTGGCATCTGATCGTCTCCGTTTCGATTTCTCTCACTTTGGTTCGATGACGGTAGCAGAACTACAAGAGGTAGAGCGCCAAGTGAATGAACAGATATGGAAGAATACTCCTGTTAATATCTTGGAAAAATCGTTGAGCGACGCAAAAGCGATGGGCGCGATGGCTCTCTTTGGTGAAAAATATGGAGATGTGGTGCGTGTTGTGCAAGTAGGTGAGTATAGTATAGAGTTATGTGGAGGAACTCATGTAGCTAGCACTGCGGAGATCGGGCTGTTTAAAATCATGAGTGAAGCAGGCATAGGGTCTGGTATTCGTCGGATCGAAGCGGCTACAGGACGCCAGGCTGTCTCTTTCTATGAAACACAAACGTTACGATTAGAACAAATTGCTGGCCGCTTAAAAACACGTACAGAAGATGTGGTAGAGCGGGTTGATGGGATGCTTACCCAAATGAAAGAATTACAGCGAGAGAACGATTCCCTTTCCGCTCGCTTACATCAACTGGAATCAAAAGAACTAGTGAACCATATACAGGAAGTAGATGGTATTCCTGTGCTCGCAGTTAAAGTTAATGCTGAAGATATGAATGGACTACGTGCGATGAGTGATCAATTAAAGCAACAAATGTCAGAAGGTGTACTTGTTTTAGGTAGTGCTAGCAATGGGAAAGTGCAACTGGTGGCTACTGTGTCGGAGAAGTATAGAAAACAAGGCATTCATGCGGGTAAGCTTATTAAAGAAGTGGCAACGATGTGTGGCGGAGGTGGGGGTGGTCGTCCTGATATGGCGCAGGCGGGTGGTAAAGACCCGGCCAAATTGGACAGTGCTCTCGCTAAGGTGACTCACTTGGTACGTCAACAAGGAAGTTAAGGGTTGGAAAGCGAATGTTTTAACGGGGAATAGGTCATTTTACGAAAGAGGTGCACGATTTTATGGAAAAAACCATGAAATTTCACTTCCGTGGTGAGGAACCGGAAGGCAGTCCAAGAGATGTCTTATTCACTGTATATGACGCTTTGATCGAAAAGGGGTATGATCCGATTGATCAAATCGTAGGGTATCTGCTGTCCGGAGATCCGGCTTATATTCCGCGCCATAAGAATGCTCGTGCTACCATTCGCAAATTGGAGCGGGATGAACTGATCGAAGAGATTGTAAAAGAATACCTGAAGCGTTCATAAAGCGGATAAGAAAATGGAACGCTCGTGATGTTGAGATGGAATGAGAAAGGGTTTAGTGCCAATGGAACAAGTAAGAATCCTAGCTCTAGATATAGGAGAAAAGCGTGTTGGAGTAGCAATCAGTGATCCGATGGGCTGGACAGCACAAGGGCTGGAAGTGGTACAGCGGGCACCCGATGACCAGTGGTTAGAACGGATTCAACAAGTGATTACAGATTATGAAGTTGAAAAGATAGTGATCGGTCTTCCACGCAATATGGATGGCACGATCGGTCCGCGTGGAGAGGCATGCAAGGAGTTAGGAGAACATGTGCAACAACGTTTTCAACTCCCTGTTGTAATGTGGGATGAGCGCCTCTCTACCGTTGCGGTAGAGAGAACACTGATCTCTGCAGATATGAGTCGAAAGAAGAGAAAAAAAGTGGTTGATCAATTGGCTGCTTCATGGATACTGCAAGGATACTTAGATGCCCAGAGGGGGAGTTTACATGACTGATCATAGTCCGGAAAAAGGGACTGAGTACGTAGTAATACCAAAAGAAGATGGTGAAGAGGAACGGTTTGAAATTTTATTCACCTTCGAACATGATGAAAATGGGAATAATTATATGGTTGTAGTACCAGAAGAAGAAAATGAGGGAGAGTCACAGGACGTATTTGCGTTTCGCTACGAAGAAGATGGCGAGAACCTCGAATTGTTTTTAATCGAAGACGATAAAGAATGGGATATGGTAGAAGAGGTATTTAACACCATAATGGAAGAGTCTGACGAAGGTCTTGAGGACTAACTTTAAGCCATCGGGGAAACGATGTGATCATTTACGACAAAAGTATGGTTCACCATTGTTGTTAAGTGATTATGCTAGCCAAGAGGAAGATCAGCATATGCATTTGTTAGATGAGATCGAAGTGGACAATAAACATTATGCTGTGATGCAACCGCTTGGAGGAAGGGATGGCTATCTTTTCTTTGTTGATCATCAGCAGGAGAGTTTACACCTTCACCACATCGAAGATGAGGGGGAGTGGGAGCAGATTGCTGAGGTTGTGGATGAGATGCTATGCTACGATGAATATTCTTCAAAATAACGGGGGATTTCCCCCGTTATTTTTTTTGTTTCATATGATAACATAGAATAGGAATAGAATAGTGTTTCTATTCGGTTACACAGGCATGAAGGGAGTAACGGCATGAAGTGGGTGATCCGACTTCTACTACTAGTGATACTGCTAGCCTCTTGGCTCATTTTGCTCTATCTATATGTGGATCATACATTGGGAGCTCCGCCTCGCAGCGAATCAATGTTGTTAGAAATCCCTGCAGGTAGTTCCAATGAGGAGATAGGTAGTATCCTGAAACAACATCAGTTAATTCGTGACGATCTCTTCTTTCGTCCCTATACGTACGTGAAGGGAAATGCAAGAGGACTGAAAGCTGGCGTGTATGAAATTCCGGCGGATGCAGATTTGGAAAAGGTTTTAGAAATATTAACAGCGGGGAAAGAAAGTAGCCAATCTATCACCATTCCAGAAGGATATACGGTGGAGCAAATGGCAGACAAGGTAAAAGAGTTAGGTATTGAGCGTGATGAGTTTCTTATGGAAGTGAACAAACGTGATTACGATTTTACATTTGTTGATCAAATTCCAGACTCAAAAGAACGAGAATATGTATTGGAAGGGTACTTATATCCAAGCACATATTACTTACCAAAAAATGAAATTTCAGCTCGTAAGTTGATCGAAATGATGTTAACTCAATTTAACCAACATCTAAAAGAGAACGAAGTAGCACTACAAAAAAGAGAGATCAGTGTGGATGAATGGGTACGTATTGCCTCTATTACGGAAAAGGAAACGATGGTGGAAGCAGAGTTTCCGATGGTGACGGGGGTTATATTTAATCGTCTTCAAAGTGGAAAATTATTACAAGTGGATGCGACCATTCAGTATGCGTTAAGGGATACGAAAGCAAGATTAACGTATGATGATCTTAAAGTGGAAAGTCCTTATAACACATATAAACATGAAGGGCTGCCGCCAGGTCCCATCTCCAATCCTGGGAAAGTAGCATTAGAAGCAGCAGCTAATCCTAAGAAACATGATTATATTTACTATGTGACGAAGAAAGACGGCACGCAGGAGCATTACTTTGCTCGAACTTATGATGAACATCTTCAAAATAAGTCGAAGAGCGAAAAGAACGCAGCTAATACCACCAGTAGCAATGAATAACAAAGAAATCCTCTTACCCTATGGATAAGAGGATTTCTTTGTTTATTACTTGAGAATTAGTCGACCATGGAGTGAACATCAAATCCATAAGGTTGATATCCCCAACCATACCATTTCCAAAGTTTCTCATCTTTTTTATCTGAGGTATGCTGAGTAACATAGACATACTTTTGTCCCCAACGTTTTTGTACTTTAGATACAAAGGCCGCATGCTCATAGTCTCCATCGTCGGCTAAGTCGCCAATGACGATATCGCCAACTTTAAGTTGATCATAATCTTTGGCCTCCGCCCGCGCAACCATGTGGCGATAGAGATGATCGACATAATACCAGGAAGTAGAAGGTTTAGTATCATTGTAATACCAGTCAGGAATGTTTGGATCATCTTTTACAAATCCGATTCCGCCTTCATGAATTACTTGGGAAACAAAGTTGGTGCAATCGTACCAGCAATCGATACCATCACCTGTACAGCCATATAATCTGTAGAGATAGCCGTAATCTTCGTTGTTGCGCTTATCCCACCATTCGTAAGCATAGTCACGCGCAGCGATTTCATCATAACCATCGGTATCATTGGTTTCAGGTGCATCTTGAGGAGGGTCTTCTACTGGTGTTTCAGTCGAAGGCACTTCATTTTCGGTACCTTCTTCACTACCAGTCTCTTCTTCACTGGTACCACCATTGTTATTATTTGGTTCTTCTTCGGTGTTGCCATCGTTATTATTGTTGCTTTCCTCTTCGGTGTTGCCTTCATTGCTGTTGTTTTCTTCTTCAGTACTCTCTTCATTATTGTTGTTGCCATCATTATTATTGCCATCATTGTTTTCTATGGCTTCATCAGCTGGCAAATCTTTTGTAGGAATACCTTCTTTTTTCATCTCTAAACCAATACGATTAGGTAGAAGTGCACTTAGTTCTTCCAATTCTTTCTTATTTAGTTTTTTGCCAGATTCAAGCTTCTCTTTTAGCTTCTTGATTTGTTCATTTTTAAATTTGTTTTCATATAAGTCCATAACGATCGCTAACTGCTGTACACGTTCTAGATCCTTCTCTGGAAGAGCGGAGTTAACAGCTTGGCCGTAAATAAAATCACGGAATTCAGCATCATCGATATCTGCTTTTACCTTCACTTTTTTCTCTTGAGCTATTGTCTTAACTGTTTGAATCGCTTGTTCATTTTTGGAGACCACTTCTTCTTTACTTTGGGGCATTTCTTCGTACGTTTCTAACTCATTAACTAATTCATCAGGAGTTTGGTTAAGTTTTTCCAAGTCGAGAGAATCGTCAGGAGTTGTGTGTGCTACTTCTTTCTTTTCTTCAGATTTTTTCGACTCTACTGCTGTAGAACTGGAACCAATTCCGGCTAATAGCTGCTGAGTGCCAAAAAAGCCAGCTATAATTGCCAATAGACCAGCCAGCGCGAATAATGCAATCTTTTTATTCACTTGGTTGCCTCCTTATTTGGGCGATAGTAATCTCCTAGATATCATACCTTTCAACCATGAAGCGCGTCAACAGTGAAGTTGAAACTGTATGTAAAAGGTTGAGATAGCCAAAAAAGTAGCCGGTGTAAATAAAGATGACACCGGCATTATGTGGAAGAAAGTAGTTGGATATGTTTTTTATATTGTTGGAGCTTCTCTTGATGGGCAAGAGATAGCTGTTGCAACTGTTGCTCAAATCTACTTTGTGCATATTGATAAAGCTGAAGATCTAACTGATTTAATGCTACAATTTTATCAATAATGGATTGTGGAACCGCTGAGCGTGGTGGCCTTGTGTGGTTTACGTTTTCCTTTGTATAGGACGACAACTTCCAATTACACTTCTTATGGAGTAGAAAAACGGTTTCTACATAACGCTCAGTTAAACCGACAAGTAGATAGTGTGTTTGTAAATGTTTTTTCGCTAACATTAAGCAAGGTTCCGATTTTCCGCTCAGAAAGCGAGTTTGATGATTTGTAATTTGTTGAGTAATATTTGGATCATGCCAATTTACGTATTGCTCCAATGTTAATGACTGCGCAATTTCATAATGGGGATTTTGTGGCTGACTACGGATAAAATAGTAGGTAGAAATGACGCGATCAATAGGGTCACGTAGAAGTGTGATGTACGTATAGGGTGAACGAAAATAACGATGACAACCAAAGCGACAATGCCCATAGACGAAATGAATTCGACGCTTATATGCAGGAGACAGTTTTTTTAGTAGATGCGCTTTTTCATGTGCAGGGTAATGGAGACTGTTAGAGCGACCCATCTTTTTTTTGAGAATTTGTGTGAGAGTGGATCCACCTGTTTTGGGGATATGGGAAAAAATCAATGTTCGTCTCATTTGCAGTGATCATCCTTGTACTAGAGAAGTTATTCCTTAATCAGTGTATTGAATGAGGATGGCGGATGTTCGTTGTGTGGGTGAAAATGGTTATGTAACAGGGTAATTCCTGGATAGAAAAACGAGGAAATGAATTACGGTGCATAGTGTGATATAATGCTTATTTGGTGTACAAGGGTACACGGGTGGGTGGAGGGATATGAGTAAAGAAGGGAAGCGTTGTGAAGTATTTTCAGTTGGAACATCATCAGTCGACTCTCAAAACGGAAGTGTTGGCTGGGATGACATCCTACTTTACGATTGTATACATTGTGGTGGTAAATGCGACAATTCTTGCAGATGCAGGAATCCCGTTGACTGCGGGTGTGATCGCCACGATTTTGACCTCACTAGTCGGTTGTTTGTTGATGGCTTTTTGGGCTAATGCACCCATTATTTTAGTTCCAGGTATGGGAGTAAATGCGTTATTCACCTATACGATTGTTCAGTCGATGGGATTATCGTGGCAGTCTGCTTTGATGGCCGTATTTATCTCCGGAATCCTGTTTATGATAACCGCATTTACTCGCTTAAGCAGGCTACTAGCGGTCGCGGTGCCCACATCACTTAAGGATAGTATTACAGTGGGGATTGGCTTGTTTCTCACCTTTATTGGGTTACAAAAAGGGGGATTGATCACGTCTAATTCCACTACATTTGTCACTTTGGGGGAATTAAGTGCTCCTTCTACCTTGTTAACCGTGTTTAGTTTAGTACTAACAATCTTTTTGTTTGTGCGTCAGGTACGTGGTCATTTTTTAATCGCGATTGTGGTAACAACACTTCTTTCGATCTTATTAGGGATTCAACCGAGTGAAGTGTCAGCGGTACCCTCATTATCGTGGTCAGAGTATAGTACGGTCTTTGCAAGCTTTTCGATAGCGCAAATTCAAGATCTTACCTTTTGGGTAGCTACATTTTCACTTACGATGGTTCTTGTATTTGAAAACATGGGGTTAATATATGGTTTATTAGGTGAACAGGGTCAGAAATTTGGACGCGCCTATCAAGCAAATGCAATATCTGCTATGACTGCTGGATTATTCGGCACAAGCCCAACAGTCTCAACGGTGGAGAGTGCGGCTGGTATCGCATCAGGAGGACGGACGGGACTTACCGCTTTAACGACAGGGCTGATGTTTCTGCTCGTTATTCCCTTTATTTCCTATATTCATTTGATACCTGATGCAGCGATTGCTCCCATTCTGATCGTGATTGGTGGATTGATGTTACAACATGTAAAAAATATCCCTTTTGATGACTTGTCGGAGGGTTTTCCCGCATTTCTTATCATTGTTTTGATTCCCTTTACGTACAGTATCACTGATGGAATCGCCTTTGGCTTTATTGCATATCCATTGATTAAAGTGGCGATGGGTAAGGGAAAGGAGATATCGCTTCCGCTCTATATTATTGCGGGGATGTTTATCGCCTATTTTTTACTTCATGTCATATAGACGAAGAGAGGGCGTCAGATCCCTCTCTTCTTTACATATTTAATAGTGAATGGCTATTCATTTTCGTGTTATACTGTCCTAGATAGGAGGTAGGAATTGATGAAACATGAGTATATATTAACGGTTCGTTCTACAGACGTGGATATGATCGGTCATGTGAACAATGCCAAATACTTAGAGTATCTGGAGTGGGCACGTTTTGATTGGTTGAAGCAGCACGGAGTGACAGTGGAGTCATTCCGTAAGTGGGGTATATTTCCAGTTGTAGTCAATGTAAACATTAACTATCGTAAAGAGTTGTTATTTGACGAGGAGATCTTGATTACGTCGTATACGAAAAAGATGAATACCCGCAGTGTAGTAGCACATCAGATTATCACCAACCAAGCTGGCGATGTAATAGCAGATGCGGATCTGACCATCGTTGCTATTGATGGTAAAAAACGCAAAGCGATCACTCTGCCTGATGATATGAAGACGATGTTTGAAAAGACGATCGTAGAATAGATAGCTAGTTGTTCTATATCAAAACACCCCCGCACAATGTGCGGGGGTGTTTTGATATAGAATCGATGGGAGCATCGGTATAAGCAGCTGTTAGATTGACGAAGATGGGAGTAGTACAAAAAGGACGGGCAAGATAGGGGATGCATGGATGAGCAAGCGTCGCAGCTATGGCTGGGTATCGTTTTTAACTATATTTCTAGTGGTGATCATTTGTCGTCTGTCATGGTTACAATTAATCTCTACACCGTCAGCGGCATGGTTGGAGCAGGATATTGATCTGGTATCACAGGCACAAGATCAACAGGATCGGGAGTATGTGATAGACAGTGGAAGGGGAGATATTTGGGATCGACGGGGAAGGGTGCTTTCAGGTGAGCCCGACTGGCGCCTGGTGGTCTTTCCTATGACCGATGAGCAAGTGCAGCATCATCGGACACCGTTGGAACAGATCGGAGTCCTTATTTCCTATCCGCAAGAGGAGTGGATGAAGTGGGTAAGTGAAAATAATCAACCGCAAGCGGTTCGTCTACCCAGTGACAGCGATCCAATCGCTCTGGCTGAAGAGATAGTACAAGAGATTAAGGAACTTCATGTTCCAGGTGTGTATGTATTAAAAGCAGATGATCGTCTCAATTCCAAGAGATTGGCACGTCAAGTGTTAGGGCAAGTGGTGCGAAGCCCTTCTCTAGTACAGGCAAAACATCAAGAGGAATTAGATAATGGACAGTATCACCTCCAATCTCTAATTGGGGTCAGGGGATTAGAAGCTAGCTTTGAGCCAATTCTTCATGGAGGAAAGGAACGTTCACTTCAGTATATAGTGGATGGCAAAGGTCAGTCAGTAAACGGGTTAGAAGCAAAAGAGAAGGTGTGGCTAGCAGAGGAACCCCACTCCCCTCAGCAAGTGTATACTTCGCTCGATCGCGATATCCAAGAAGTGGTGGAAAGAACCCTAGAGAAAGAACAGATAGCAGAAGGTGCTGTAGTGGTGCAAGAGATCAAAAGTGGGGATATTGTAGGGATGGGGAGCCGTCCGGCTGTGGATGAGACTGTTTTAAATGAGGAGATCAACCCGTGGGATAACCGGGCAGTTATGGAGGCAACACCAGGTTCCATCTTTAAGACCGTGATCGCAGTTGCTGCGCTGGATACTGGGTTGGTACGTTTGGAAGATCGCTTTCATTGCAAAGGAGATCTAGGGCGGTATGGATTGACGGATAGCAAGCATGGGGAGCTTTCTTTCGCGGAGGGCTATGCGAAGTCTTGTAATATTGTTTTCGCACAGTTGGCAGAGCAATTAGGTGCAGACGAGATCGAGAAGTATGCGGAAAAGTTGGGGTTGGGTCAACCGATTTTATGGCGGGGAAATTTTTATCATGAAAAGGAGTTTCAGCAACTCCCCGGGGAGCAGAAGGGGTTAATCTTTGCTTCACAGACGGCGAAGCATGAGAAAGGGGTGCTTGCACAGACAGGCATTGGACAGCGTGATGTAAAAATGACGCCGGTACAAGCTGTCAATATGGTGTCAGCTCTCTTTCATGGAGGACAGACGATTACCCCCCGTGTGGTACGTGAAGTGCGCACGATTGATGGTGAGACCTCATTTGCATTTCCTCGACAAGCCTTAAAAACGGAAGAGCCGATTTCTAAGACGGCACTACAACAAGTGCAGACTTTGATGAAAGACGTAGTACAGACAGGGACTGGTATGGCACTTAAGGAAGCAACATGGTCGCTTGCTGGGAAGACAGGGACGGCGCAAATCGGGGTGGATAAAGACCGTTATAACAAATGGTTTGTCGGCTATGGTCCAACTGATTCTCCACGTTATGCCGTATCTGTAGTGGTCAATTCAGTGGAAGAGAGCGATGATCCACGCCATCTGCGTGTATTTAAAGAGGTAATGGATCAGATTGCTCAGTTGGAGAAAAAGTGGGTAGAAGCAGAGAAGAAAGTGAAGCAAGCGGAAGCGAAGAAGAAAGATTCTCTCGGGAAAGAAAAAGGGGAGGAATAGAAGGGCGAAAAGAGCTCTATCTATTACCGATAGAGCTCTTTGTGAATATTTTCTTTAGGTAGGTGACAGGATTAACTGATCACTCATGTAGGGAGGAGATGGTGTCACACCGTAGCTAGTTACTGGTTGGTTATTTCTGATGCCACTATCTCTGCGATCTCATTGGAGAGATAGTGGTGAGTGCCAGTACGATCTAGTTGTGCAGTATGTACCATAGCTTGGGCAACTGTTTCGCCTTGGATAGGGCGATATTTCTTTAGGGGGCCTTGAAATGCAAAGCCAAGCCCCTTCGCAAGCAATCCACCTATTTCTTCCCCCAGACGGAATTCCTCCCGCTTTCCTAAAAGCAACGAAGGGCGGAAAATATGAGTGGCAGGTAGATGCAATGCTTCGAGCGCCTGTTCCAGTTCCCCCTTTACTTGATTATAAAAAAAGCGGGAGGAAGGATCCGCTCCCATAGAGGAGACAAGCAGGTACCGTTTTGTGTTCATCTCTTTCCCCAATTGAGCCAATTGTAATGGATACTTATAATCTACCTGACGAAAGGCTTCCTTTGTTTTTGCCTTTTTCATAGTGGTTCCTAAACAGCAGTAGATTTCATCTACTTGAAAGCATTCCTTATAATCTTGCAGGTGGGCGAAATCAACCTGGATAACTTGTACTTTGGGATCTTCAATGGGCAGAGGGCGTCTGGTGATCACCCTAACCTCTTTGTATTGAGGGTGTGCAATGAGAGTCTGCATAACGTGATGACCGATTAATCCTGTAGATCCAGCAATTAATGCTGATTTCCTCGTAGCCAGGGTAGACATCTCCTTTATGTGAAGTAGTTTAAATAAAGTGAGGTAAGTATATCACGGAAAGTGGTGGATAGCGATGCTCTTGTTAGGGTGAAGAGGGTGCGTTGAAAGTGTCTAGATTGTATGCTGTGTTTCATCTACTGAAGGTGAAGACGTATAGTGACTTTTCTTCACAAATTTTAGTTGCGCTACTATCAAAAAGCTTATGATGACAAGGAGAGCCCATGAACTGATTTTCCCTAGTTCTACAATACTCCATCCTTGTTCTTGATGAGGGTATTGCCAAGCTCCGAAGAAGGTAGCAATATTCTCAGCGATCCAGACGAAAAATCCGATCAGTAAAAAAGAGATTGTAAGAGGTAGCCGCCATTTTTGATCATTTACCTTAAAGAAAACCCAGGTGTGACGGAAATGCCATAGCAACCATAGAATTAAAACCCAACGCAAGTCATAAAAGAAGTGATGGGTAAAGAAATTTACGTAAATGGCAGCTCCAAGTAGCCATGTACTCATTTGAAATGGCCATTGGTGTAGGTCGACGTGTAAGCGACGCCACGCTTGGCATAAGTAACTAGCAACACTGGCGTACATAAAACCACTATAAAGCGGTACACCGCCGATTTTGCTCCATGCCTCCTCCGGATAAGACCAAGAACCCATCTGTACCTTGAATAACTCCAATGCTAGTCCAATGATGTGAAAAAGAAGAATCACTTTTACTTCATCCCATGTCTCCATTTTGCTGGTGATCATGAGCACTTGTACAAGTATACATAGTAAGAAAATGAAGTCATAGCGATAGAGACCAGGTATGGTAATCATCTCTGAAGTAGCCAAGATAAGAAAGATTGCACCTGGAAAGAGGCAAGACAGTGCTTGATGATAGGTGAAGGTGGCAAGAAACCGCATGATAGATCCTCCGTAGTGATGTAGCACATGGTATATTTGTCTAATCGGGTGAATGATATAAAGAGAATAGAAGTAAGTGTACCTATAGTATACTATGCTATACGGATCATAGCTGACTAACCCAAACAGAATAATGACGAATCACCGCCGGAGTTTTATCCCAGTCCAGATGAAAATAACCGGTATCCCACATGCTAAGGGATCTCCGGCTTATTTTTTGTGTAAACGATGTGATAAGGAAATAGAAAATAATGATGAAAAAATTATACATATTAGATCTGCAACTATACTGGGAATACGTTAGTGAAGACATTAAGTGGATAAATAAAGTGATAATATGCATGGAGGATAGGATTGACATTAATTACAGATGCTTTTATTATTTTAATAAATGCATACCATGACAAGGAGTATGAGTAAATTCTATGAATACATTGAAGCATGAAAATAAAATTATATTGTTATGGAGCGTGATGGTCTTACTTGTGGTGATGAACACTACTATGTTTAATGTAGGTCTACCAACCGTACTCCAGGATCTATCTCTAGCCTCCTCGACGGGGTCTTGGATCGTATCAGGATATTCGATAGTACTTGCCATTGCTACACTAACATTTAGTCGCTCATCCGATTTTATGCCAATCTCTCGTTTATTGTTCATTGGTGTAGTGTTGCTTGGAATGGCATCCGTTCTAGGTTGGTTTGCAGACTCTTTCATAGAATTGTTATTCGCAAGGTTGTTACAAGCCGCGGGTGCTGGGGCAGTTCCAGGATTAGCGATGGTATTAGTGGGTAGATATATTCCTATATCAAGAAGAGGTAAAGCAATGTCAATTGTGTCTTCGACTGCGTCACTTGGTTTTGGATTAGGTCCTGTTGTCGGGGGGGTCATAACTCAGGCATTTGGATGGAATTACTTATTTATTGTAACAAGCTTCACCGTATTGTTACTCCCTATTGTCTACAAGCTTTTACCGAAAGAAGAATCTCATAAGGTGAAGTTTGATTTCATGGGTGCATTGTTAACAGCACTTGTTGTCACATGTTTTTTGTTGTTTTTATCAACATTTGCTCTATATTACCTGATAATCAGTGGGGTGAGTTTAATTATTTTATGGAATCATATACATAAGTTTGCCATCCCATTTATTCAACCGACAATTTTGAAAAAGCGTCCATATATAAAATTATTACTGATTAGTAATATTGCATTTATTGCCCACTTTTCCACCCTGTTTATGATGCCGCTAATGCTTGCAAATGTATTTAACAAAGAAGCTGCGATGATAGGACTTATGATTTTCCCTGGTGCCATACTATCTGCTGTTGCGGCTCAATTTATCGGTCGGGTTATTGACCGTCTTGGAAGTCGACCTATCGTTTTGGTGGGACAAACCTTATTACTTATATCTACTAGTTTATTTGTGCTCTTCTCCAATCTATCTCCCTATTGGATTATGTTGGCTTATGTATTTATGAGCGTCGGCTTTTCTGCCTTGTCGTCCAGTATTGCGAACGAAGCATCGCAAATCTTACCCAATGAAGAAATCGGTACTGGAATGGGCATGTTTCAACTTGTTCAGTTTTTTGGTGGTGCTTTAGGAGTTGCGGTATCTGGAACGCTAATTGATTGGCAATCGAGCTTTGCTTACGAGGTTATATACCGCAATATCTTCATCATATTAATTGTTTGCTTGCTATTTTCGGTTGCCCTGTTTATCAGCTATAGGAATGGTCAGGGAACAACACTAGCTCATCAGAAAGTTTCTTAAACGGGGGAGATCACGATAAGATCTCCCCCGATAAGCCTAGTTTTATAGAGAGTGTCAATATAGCATTCTTCGTTTAGCACGTTCTACTTCGCGATCCAGTTCAAACATACGCTTGTTAATCACATTATTATCCAATTTAAACTCTTCTAACGTTTGATCGATACTGTTTTTCAGTCGTCGTTGCGAATGGCTGATTTCAGAAAGGTTTTCATTTAGTCGTTCAAACGTTAGTTCTTGTGTACGCTCTATGGTTGAAAGTTGTTTTTGCACTTCTTGATGGGAAGCCATCAATTTTGAAAATAAATCAACTATTTCTTTTTGCTGTTTTTCTAGGTCGAGTTGTTGTTTCGACATTTGCTCTTGCTGTTCAAGTAATTGTTGTTGCTGGTGGGTTATTTGTTCTCCTTGAGTGTAGGAAGATTCATATTTATCGCTAAATTTCTGCAGCTGAGTCTGAATTTCATCCTGTTTTTTCCCTAAATTCTCGTGAGTTGTCAGCAGGTTTTGATAAGGTCCCTTAGCATCATTTAATGCATGATCAAGCTGGTTTTGCTTAATCCGCATGGCATCTTGCTTTTGGGCAAGCTCTTCTTGTCTTTCGCGTACATTGGACACCTTTTCATCCATTTCTTCCATGATGCGCTCAAATAACCCTTGTCGCTGTAGTACTTCCTCTTGTTTAACACTTATCTTTTTTAATTCCTCTAAGAGTTGATCCTCCATATCTCTCGATCCCCTCCTTGTCGTGGGATAAGCAAGGGGTTGCCTGTACTCGTCCTTACCTACTTGTTGGCAGAATTGAAACGGTAAAATTCATGATACAGTTTGATCAGTGCTCGTTTTTCTATACGTGACACGTAAGAACGGGAAATACCTAACTCTTTAGCGATCTCACGTTGTGTTTTTTCAGAGCCTCCCTGTAGACCAAAGCGTTTGCGAATTACTTCTTGCTCACGTTGATCCAATATATGCAAATTATTATATATTTTCTTTTTCTCAATCTTCAGCTGCACTTCATCAATCACTTCATCCCGTTCTGTTCCTAATACATCGATTAGTGTAATCTCATTAACGCTAACTCTTTATCTGTGTTAGATACAGTTCTCTACATTTTAGGATAAATGGACAAGGTGAATTGATCTTCCCGCTGCCATTTTTCTTTGCGATAGACGGCTTTCTCTAATACGCTTTTGAGGAGCGCATTCTTTTGTTTGGCATCATCCAGCTCCCAGTAGATCTCCAAAACATGTTCTACTTTAGGGATGATGTTAACCT